>JAKLKD010000118.1 GCA_023150845.1 Myxococcota bacterium
CCCTCGCCGTCGCCCGTCGCGCCGCGTCGCCCTCGCCGGGCACCGCCCGGGCCTGCTCCAGCCGCGCCCTGGTGAGCCGGGGCTGGGAGGCCGCCGCCTGGGCCTGGGCCGCGCCGCGCATCAGCCGCGCCAAGAGCGCAGGGAAGTCCGCCGCGCTGAGGGCGTCGATGGCGTCCTGGTGCCGATCCGCGGCGTCCTCCCGCAGCCCGAAGCTCAAGAGCACGTCACCCTCGGCCCAGGCGAGGAGGCCCTGGTGCAAGAGCCCCGGCCCACGCCCCCGGGCCTCGCTGATGAGCTCCCGGGCCTGGGCGAGCTGGCCCGCGGCGGCCAAGGCGCGGGCGGCGGTGGCGGCGGCCAAAGCGGCGTGGTCGGGGTCTACGCTGACCTCCACCAGCCAACGCAAGGCCTGCACGTCCCGCTCGTCGGGGGGGCTCGGCCAGGCGCCTCCCCGGGCGACCTCCAGGCGATCGTGTAAGGCGGCCTGGAGCGCCTGGGCGGCGGGCAGGGGGTCCGTCGCGGCGGCGGTGAGCAGCTCCCGGGCCCAGCGGGTGAGGCAGGGGCCCTCGGCGTGCTCATGCCGCCAAGACTCGGGGAGCCCTTCAGGCCAAGGCAGCCCGCGCAGGCCGCGGGGGCAGCAGGCCCAGGCGAGCAGGGTGGGGTCGAGGGCGGGCAGGGGACCGCTCGGCGGCGGCGTGGCCTCGGGGGTCGGCAAGGCGAGGGCCCCGGGCGGGGCGCGGCGGCCGGAGAGCACGAGGGCACGGGGCCCGATGAGCGAGGGCAAGACCTCGGTGAGCAAGGCGTCATCGGCCTCGTCCGCCTCGTCGATCCACACGACGAGCTCGGGGTTTGCGCTGAGCTGGGCGGTCAGGGCGCTCGGGTCTCCCCGGGCGGCGAGGCCCGCGGCGGCGCCCAAGGCGCGCACGAGATCGGCCTCTTGGCGGAGCCCCGCGCCTTGGGCGCGCAGGGTGGCGGGGCCGAGGCGACGGCACAAGGCGGCGGCTAGGGCGCTCGCCCCGGAGCGCGCCGGGCCGATCACCACGACAGGGCCCCCGGCGCCCCGGGCCGTGGCCTCGGCGGCGTCGAGCCAGGCGCTGAGCTCGGCGGCGGAGGGGCTCTGCGGCGTTGTGCTGAGGTCGGTCAACATCCAGTCTTGAGTAACCCGCGGCGCGTCCGGCGCCGTGGCCGAGCGGGCTTCATCGGGTTACCCGCGATAACCCCGCACCGTTCCTGGAGGTCCGCCTTGAGTCACGAGATCCGCACCCTCGGCGTCGTGGGCGCCGGTCAGATGGGCAACGGCATCGCCCACGTCGCCGCGCTGTCCGGTTACCGCGTCGTGCTCAGCGACGTCACCCAGGAGGCCGTCGATCGTGGCCTCGGCGCCATCGACGGCAACATGGGCCGCATGGTCAAGAAGGCGACGCTCACCCCTGAGGCCGCCACCACCGCCCGGTCCCTCATCGTCGGCGCCACGTCTCTGGACGCCATGGCCGAGGCCGACCTCGTCGTCGAGGCCGTCTCGGAGAACGAGGGCCTCAAGTTCCGCATCTTCGAGACCTTGAGCCGCGTCGCCCCCGCCCACGCGCTCCTCTGCTCCAACACCTCGTCCATCAGCATCACCGCCATCGCCGCCCACACCGACCGCCCCTCCCAGGTCGCGGGCATGCACTTCATGAACCCCGTGCCGGTCATGAAGCTCGTCGAGCTCATCCGCGGCCTCGCCACCTCGGATGAGACCTTCGCGACGGTGCGCGGCGTCGTCGAGACCATGGGCAAGACCCCGGTCGAGGGCCGGGACATGCCGGGCTTCATCGTGAACCGCGTGCTGATGCCCTACATCAACGAGGCCGTCTACGCGCTCTACGAGGGCATCGGCTCCGTGGAGGACATCGACACCGCCATGAAGCTCGGCACGAACGTGCCGATGGGCCCGCTCACCTTGGCCGACTTCATCGGCCTCGACACCTGCCTCGCCATCATGGAGGTCCTGCACAGCGGCATGGGCGGCGACTCCAAGTACCGGCCCTGCCCGCTCCTGCGGAAGTACGTCGAGGCGGGCTGGTTGGGGCGTAAGGCTGGGCGAGGCTTCTACAAGTACGGGGGTTGACCGATGGCGAATGACGCGATGACCGTGCGGCTGTACACCAACATCCGCCTGGAGTTTGACGACGGCGCGGGCGTGGCCTTGCTCACGCTCAACCGCCCCAAGGCGCTCAACGCGCTCAACGGCGAGCTGCTCCGCGAGCTGGAGGAGGCGCTGGACGACGTGGCCTCCCGCCCGGGCGTGCGGGCGCTCATCCTCACCGGCGCGGGGGCCAAGGCCTTCGCCGCCGGGGCGGACATCGCCGAGATGCAGGGCTTCACCCCGGCCCAGGCCGAGGCCTTCGCCGCCTTGGGCCAGCGTGTGTTCAACCGACTGGAGGCCCTGCCCATCGCCGTGATCGCCGCGGTGAACGGCTTCGCCTTGGGCGGCGGCTGCGAGCTCGCCATGGCCTGCGACATCATCCTCGCCAGCGCCTCGGCGGTCTTCGGCCAGCCCGAGGTCAAGCTCGGCGTCATCCCCGGCTTTGGCGGCAGCCAGCGCCTCACCCGCCTCGTCGGTCGCCAGCGCGCCCGGGAGATCTGCTTCACCGGCCGCTCGGTGAAGGCGGACGAGGCCCTGCGCATCGGCCTCGTGGCCGAGGTCGTCGAGGGTGAGGTGGTCGAGGCCGCCAAGAAGCTCGCCGAGTCCATCGCCAAGAACGGCCCCCGCGCCGTGGCCCTGTGTAAACGCGCCATCAACGACGGCGCCGATCTCGCCATGGACCCCGCCTTGTCTCATGAGCGCTCGCTGTTCGGTCTGTGCTTCGCCACGGCGGACCAGCGTGAGGGCATGTCCGCCTTCTTAGAGCGCCGTAAGCCCGACTTCACCGGCCGCTGACGGCCCCACCGCTTC
The DNA here is from genome assembly GCA_023150845.1 of Myxococcota bacterium. Classification (GTDB taxonomy): domain Bacteria; phylum Myxococcota_A; class UBA796; order UBA796; family CAJQPC01; genus JADKFE01. The sequence goes on from JAKLKD010000118.1 coordinate 2,933, forward strand.
TAGGAGTTCCCCCATGTTTGAGCTCTCCGATGGCACCCTAGAGATCCGGAACCTCGCCCGCGACTGGGCTCGGTCCGAGGTCATCCCGGGCGCCGCTGAGCGTGACCGCACCCACGAGTTCCCCCGGGACCTCGTCAACCAGCTCGGCGAGATGGGCTTCTTGGGCATGTTTGTGCCTGAGCAGTACGGCGGCGCGGGCCTCTCTGTGCTGGATTATGTCGTCGCCTTGGAGGAGGTCAGCTACGCCGACGCCTCGGTGGGCGTCGTCATGTCGGTGAACAACTCGCTCTGCATCTCGCCGATCCTCAACTTCGGAAACGAGGATCAGAAGCAGCGCTACCTGCCCGACCTCGCCTCGGGCCGTAAGCTCGGCTGCTACGCGCTGACCGAGCCCGGCGCGGGCAGCGACGCCGGCGCCCAGAAGACGAAGATCACCCGCAACGACGCGGGGGACTACGTGCTCAACGGCACGAAGATGTGGATCACGAACGGCCCCCAGGCCGACGTGGCCGTGGTCTACGCCTCGATGGACCCCGCCGCCCGCCACAAGGCCGTCTGCGCGTTCATCGTCGAGAACACCACCCCCGGCTTCCGGGTGGGCAAGGTCGAAGAGAAGCTCGGCATCACCTCGTCTCACACGAGCGAGCTCGTGTTTGAGGACATGGTCGTGCCCAAGGAGAACCTGCTCGGCCAGGAGCTCCAGGGCTTTAAGGTCGCCATGGGCACCCTCGACGGCGGTCGCATCGGCATCGCCGCCCAGGCCCTCGGCATCGCCCAGCGCGCGTTTGACCTCGCCGTGGCCTACTCCAAGCAGCGTATGGCGTTCGGCAAGCCCATCGGCCACAACCAGGCGATTCAGTGGATGATCGCCGACATGGCCACCCGCATTGAGGCCGCCCGGCTCCTGACCTACCGGGCCGCCGTGCTCAAGGACAAGGGCGAGCGCGGCAGCCGCGAGTGCTCCATGGCGAAGCTCTTCGCCTCGGAGTGCGCGAACTTCTGCGCCGACAAGGCCCTGCAGATTCACGGCGGCTACGGCTACTCCAAGGAGTACGAGGTCGAGCGTCTGTTCCGCGACGCCCGCATCACGACGCTCTATGAGGGCACCTCGGAGATTCAGCGCCTCGTGATCGCCAAGAGCTTCCTGGACTGAGCGTCGGATCCTAGTCCCAGCCCGGGGCGTCTCGTGTCTCAGATCGCCGCCCAGGTGTTCTTGCCCTTGTTCGTGGCGATGTCGGTGCCGACCATCGCCCCGATCTTCTTGAGCCTCACCCACGGGATGAGCCCGGCGGAGCGCTCGTCCTTGGCCAAGAAGGGCACGATCACCGCGGCGGTGGTCGCGGCCCTCGTGACCTTGGGCGGGCAGCTCTTGTTTCGCCTGCTCGGCATCACGGTGAACGATCTCCGGGTCGGCGGCGGGCTAATCCTGCTCGTGCTGTCGATCTACGACCTCGTCTTCTCCAAGGAGGAGCGCCGGGTGCGTGACGCTGGGGACCTCGGCGTCGTGCCGCTTGGCGTGCCGCTCATCGTCGGCCCGGCCACGATGACGACGCTCTTGGTGCTCGCCGACGGCTACGGGCGCCCGCCAGTGTTCGCCGCCCTCGTCGTGAACCTGCTGCTCATCGGGCTCGTGATGTCCCAGGCCCAGCGCCTCGTCGATTGGATCGGCGAGGCCGGGGTGCGGGCCTTCGGCAAGGTCATGTCGCTGTTCATGACGGCCATCGCCGTGGCGATGATCCGCGCCGGGCTCGTGGGGTTTCTGGTCGAGGCCGGGATCAAGCTGCCGAGCTGAGCGCGCCGTCGCTGGGGCGGCTCAGCTCGCGATGACCTGCACGTTGAAGCGTACGCCGTGTTTCCGCTCGTCGCTCACGATGGGGCGGAGCATCCGCTCGACGAGGCTCGGGTCGATGACCTTGTCGGCGATGAGCGCGGCGTTCTTCGCCCGGCGGCGTACGGTGTCGCGCCAGGTGGGGAGGTCCGGACAGTCCATCAGCTCGACGGCGAGGTCCCAGGCCTCGTCCCGGGCGCCGCTCATCACGACCCCGGCGAGCTTGGCCTGGAGCTCAGGGCCCACACGCTCCAAGACGCCGAAGGCCGTCGAGAGCTCGCCAAGCTGCACCTGCACGATGCGGGTGAGGCGGGCGAGGACCTCGTTGATCATGACGAAGTCCGCGCGCAGCTCATGGATTGGGCGGCCGCGGCGGCGCATGACCTCGGCGGCGGCGACGCCCAGATCGAGGTTGATGTGGGCGTTCATGCCCAAGAGCAGGTGCTGCACCACCAGGAGCTCATCACGCTCCAGCGCGACGAAGGCCGACTGCCACGGCGCGCTCGGCGTCCCGCCCGTCTTCTGCTTCTCCCAAGCGCGTAAGAAGCGGTTGGCGAAGACGACGTCGAGCTCCTCCATGCGCCCGTTGTCCTGGAACACGTCCCCGGCGATGATCGCACGTTTGACGGCGAGGGTCACCCGCAGGTAGAGCGCCGCGAAGTACCCGATCTTGAGGCCGTCGCGCAGGCTCTCGCTCACCAAGGCGTCGAGGCGAGCGATGACGTCGTCGATGTCCTTCGCCGGGCCCTCGTTCACGGTCAGCGGCGGCAGCGGGCGGTCCGTGGGGCGGTCCTCAAAGAAGCTCAGGGGCTCGCCTGCGGCCTCCTGGCCGGTCTCGGACTGGGCGAGGGGGTCAAAGGGGGCTTGGTCAGAGGTCGAGAGGCGGTCATCTTGATGGTTTGGCATGGCGCGCATTATGCCACAGGGCTGGCCTCCGCCGCGTGGACCGCCGTCTGATCCTCCTGACGGCGGCCCCTGGTGGCCAGAGTTAGCCTGAGGTCTCGGCAGCCTCATCTTCGGCCTGCTCGGCCTTGGACGGCTTCTGGTAGAAGAAGCTGCGGACCAGGGCCTTCTCGCCGGGGTAGAGTAGCTGCAGGCGGAGATACGCTTGGTTGTGGGAGAGGATCGCGGCAGCCAATGAGCCATCTCGTTTGGCGCGGGCGACGCGCATCTCGGCACGTTTGGCGGCGCGGCGGGCGAGACCGTCCTCTAAGGCGGCCTGGGCGGCGACTAGGCGGGATGTGTTAATGCTGGCCAGCTCGGGCTGGGCGGCGACGGCGCGCACGACGGCGTGAACGTAGGCGCTCTGGGACTCGGTCGCGACATGGTGAGTCGCCTCGCTTGGGGCTGAGGGGAACACCGCGAGATAGAGCGGCGACTTGCGGTCCCCTTTGGTCAGCAGCAGGATCTGGCGCGACACATCGCCGGTCTCGCCGTCGACCTCACCGTCAAGGAATCGAATCTCCGCGGTGAGCGCGACCAGCTCATCGCGGATGTTCTGATAGCTGTCTTCATCGGAGAGCGCTGTGGTCCGCGTGGCGCTCACCTCAGCGCGGATGTCCTCCGCCTCTTTCCGCCCCGTTAGCCGCAGGGTGACCACTCGCGACGCGCGGCGCATCTCCATCACGGTAGCGTCATCATCTAAGAGCATCGTCACCTCCGCATGGTCTGGGTGAATGAACCGCCCCGCGCGCACGGGGCCTCTTGAATCCGTACGCCAGCGAACATACCACAGCGTCCGCAGGGTTTGCGCTCCAAGCGGGTGCGTATAGAAAAGCCGCAGATCAGGTCTTCGTCGATCCTCGGGGAGCGGCGCCGAGGTGCTGGGAGGGTCGGATCTGCTCGTTCCGACTGACGGGCCTGTTCAGAGCTCAGGCCTGCTCTGCATTGCCTCCCGCCGAGCCGAAGAGAAGATCACGCCTGCTCTGAGCGTTCCGACTGACGGTCCTGTTCAGAGATCAGGTCCACTCTGGGCGATCCGGTTGACAGGGCCGTTCAGAGATCGGGGCTGATCTGCGTCTTCTGAGGGTGAGCGGATGACGGGATCAGATCGGATCTGGGCTTGGGGCGGGGCAATGTGGGCTCGTCAAGGTGTGCGGCTACCCACACTCGCCTCCACGCGCAGCCGCTCCCGCCGCGCAAAGCTTGGGCTCAGCGAGCACTTAAGCGCCGGGGATGCCAGATCAAGGATTTTCGGCTGGTGTCAGAACTCGTCCCATTATGCGGCCCGTGTTCGCTGCGCCGTCGGTCTCGTCCGCCCAAGTCGATAGCTCACGAATATAGGTGACCTGGGCCATCAAGGCAGAGGCTCTTGTCTGGCGATCGTTGGTCATCATCCCGAGGACCATGACAACACCCAACGCCAACATGGCCGACCACAGCGCCGTGAGCACCACCGTCAGGGATGGGCGGGGGCCGAAGAGATGCCCCGCCACTCGCGGGGCGGCGATGGCCATGATCACCGCAAGGCGAGAGCCAGGGTAGGAACGCGGGGCCTGAGGTGGAGAGGGGCTAAGATGGCGGTGGTGACGCGCGAATGATGCGCTCACCTTGCGTTCCTACCCTTGACGTAGAAGAGAGGGCGCTTATCTGTGCCCTCGCCCTCGCCCTCGCCCTCGCCCTCGCCCTCGCCCTCGCCCTCACTCGGAGTAAGGCTCGCAATGTCACTTTTGAACGATCAAGGTGTGCCGGTCCCTCAAGAAGATGGTTCTGAAGCCATTGACGACCAGGAGACCAAGGACGTTCTCAATGCCGTTGCTTCGATCGCTGCACGTCGTGTTGGACTCCCGACAGAGGCGGGAAGTAACTCCAACCTTCTAACCGAGTTTCCAGATGTCCGGCGCGCTGCGATAGGCCTGCTTGAAGAGCTCGTGCGCATTCTCAATAAATCCAATGACCTCACCGCCTTTGAAGCAGACCTACTTAGGCTGCCTATTGTTAGCTTAATGAATATCCTTGAAGAACATGGTGAAGATGAGGAGGTAATTAAGGAGTTCAAGCGACTGCTCGATCAGCACGATAGAGTACGGTTTGTGGTGCGGCGAGTTGGACGGCACCATGGAGACGTATCCACAAGGATTCTGGATGTGCTGTACTCTACTAAAGTCTCTACGAACGTGGTTCATCTCTCGGAGCCCCTCGATTTAGACAGGGTGAAAGAAGCGATCGCTCAGGCCACTGGTCACGTCTTTGGTGACACCAAACAGCGCAAGGTCGATGCCACGCCACGTCCAGACCACTCGTTCATTTCCTCTGACGGACGACTCTTTTTCGTATATGTGGTCGAGCACTATGGGCGACCGGTCGTAGGTCAAAACAGGTCTGTTAGTCGTCCCGTTCGGCAACGCCTAGCGGCAGTTATTGTAAGCGCAACGGGCAAACTTGAGTTCCGGGGTCCAGGCGCAGAATTGACGAAGATTCAAGGTCAGTTCATGCTTGACTTAGAAAGAGGAGGATATGGTCCGATAAAGCAAAGCGACGGCACACTAAGTCAAGATGATCTTCCAGAGGTGGCGAAGCGCCTGAATGCGGTGCTAACCCGTGAGACCTACAAACCTTCAGATGAGGAGACATCCGGCATCGGTCAGGTAGTCGTAAGTGTATCACCGAAGGTCAACATTGGGCGTGGAGAAGCGAACCTGACCGATGCAGAAGGTTACGCGAACCTGGATGAGAATCGCAGCAGAGTACGGTGGCACTTAAAGTTCCATTACAAGGAGACTGAGCACAGCGTTACGTTTAACTGGGTCACGGAGCGGGTTCAGTTTGCCAAGGCGACTAGCAATGAAGAGGTGATACAGTATGTTCAGGACGTGATCAGGGACGTACGGCGATCTCGGACAAAGAAGGGAGTTCGGTAAACGATGGCCATTGGTGAGTCGGAAAAAGCTAAGGTGCGTGCGTATCTTGAACAGATCTCGAGTAGGGGAGGGCCTTCAGGCACCCGTGGGGTGATTTACATTGGGGCGCCAGACGTGGCCTTCAAACTTAGTTTGCCGCGGGAAGATGTGGTGGGTGCGCTAAGAGACATCTCCCAAGATCCTCGGAGTGATGTGACACCGATGAATATGATTTTGTTCTCTTGTGGTGAGACGGAGTATTTGTTAGAGCATATCGATCCTCGTAATTCTCGCTGTCCAGTTCACGGGCAATGCTTGCTCGCGAACGTTACTCGCCGAAAGTACTTTCGATTTCAGTTCCACACGATCGGTCGAACTAAGGAGGGATCTGGTTTCCCTGCGTCAGCGCTGGCGGAGTCGCCCCCAACAAGTTTTCGCACGCATCAGAAGGATACAAAAGTTATCTCTTCTGCGGTAGAATTGTCCGCCGGGAGCGGGGGGCAGATTAGCCAAGCACATATTGTTTCGAATGTTAGCAATGTGACAAACAACTACTACGGGTCGGCAGATCTGTCAGAGCGCCCTGAGTGCCAAAGCGGAGAACAGTCCATGAGTGATACGAGTGATTCAAAGTCTTCTCTGGTGGTTTCGGAGAAGCAGTCACCGTTAGATGAGCGTCGTCAGGTTGAAGGCGAGCAAGCAAACATCGAGCATCAGCACCAGAGAGGGGCTGTGGTAAAGATCGGCGCCACTGGTAAGAGTAGGGTCGCAAAAATAAAGTCCAACAACACCAACGCAGAGATTGTGGCAGGAGATGAGTCAGCAATTGAGGATGTGATTCTTGGCGAAAAAAGTGTTGATGTGTCTGTGGAGCCCTGGTACAAAACCAAGGAAGCGAAGATCGCTTTCGCCGCAGCGGCAATCGGCGTGATCGGTACAATTCTGGTAGCATTGTTCGGGTGGTTCTATCCGAATTAATACTATCGGGACGACTCTGGGCTATCCCCCCTTCGTCGCAGGACGCTGCACACGCTTAAGTCGCCACCCGGCAGACCTGCATATCTCCTTATGGCGTGCAGAGCCCGACCTGCTGCGCACTGGAGAAACCCGTCGGCAGTCGCCAAGTGCATGCCTTTAGCGCTCGCTTCTGTTGAACGCCCGGGTGGACTCGCAGGAGAAGTGTACGGCGGCGAAGCGCCCGTCAGCGGTGAGGCGCTGGGCGAGGGCGCGTATCGCCGTCGTCTTGCCGCTCTGCCGAGGGGCGTGAACGGCGATGTAGGCGCGCCGGTCGATGGCCGCGCCGAGGTTGGGGGTGCGGGACTCGACAGGCAGCCTGTAGTCCAGCGCCAGGTTGCAGGTGCCTGCGGTGTCGAGCGGGGCACGACAGCGACCTCAACTCATCCGAGGTCCACCTTAGGCCGCAGCACCCGCACGAGACCAAACGGCGTGGGGAGCCCCGCGAGCGTGGCCCAGGCCTCGTCGCCCTCCCGCTCCAGCACAGCGACCGCCGCCGTCGGCAGGCTCTCGCGGGCGCCGCCCAAGGCCAAGAGCGCCTCCTCCCAGCCGGGGTTGTGGCCGATGACCATGACCGTCTCGATCGCCTCGGGGAGCTCCCGCAGCGCGGCGCGCAGGGCGTCCTCCCCGGCGTGGTAGAGGCTCGGCGAGACGCGCACCTCCGGCTGTGGATCCCAGGCGCCGCGCAAGCCGCTCAAGGTCTCTAAGGCCCGGGCGGCGCTGGAGCAGATCACGAGCTCAGGGCGCCAGCCGAGCGTCGCCACCAAGGCGCCCATCCGGGGGGCGTCTTTGCGGCCTCGTTTGTTCAGGGGCCGGGCGTGGTCGTCGGGAGCGTCGGTGTCCCAGTCGCTCTTCGCGTGGCGCGTCAGGAGGAGCCGCCGCATCGTCGTTGTCCTCGGGGAGGTGGTGCTGGTTGGCGCTTTGGTATTGTGCCATGGGCAGGGTGGGGGTATCCTGAGCTTCCCTCTCCACCACGAGGTCGTCATGCGCCTGAAGCTCCCCGTCCTGATGTTCGCCGCGCTCAGCGTGGGCTGTGAGGCCGGCTCTGGCGACGGCGCCGAGCTGCTGCTCCCCGATCTCAGCCCCGGCTGGAACGAGCTGGATCCCGGCGAGGGCCCCATCTGCGCCCGGGGCAGCCGCTACAGCTTCTTCGCCCGGCCCGGCACGGTGAACAAGGTGGTCATCGACTTCATGGGCGGCGGCGCCTGCTGGAACGAGGGCACCTGCGGCTACGCCGGGGCGCTGTTCGCCGACGACATGGACTGGATGCGGGATCTCATCGACGCCGATGAGTACGAGGGCATCTACAACGCGACCGACCCCGAGAACCCCTTCGCCGACTGGTACCACGTCATCGTGCCGTACTGTACGGGCGACATTCACTGGGGCGACGCCGTACAGACCTACGGCGAGGGTGAAGACGCGGTCACCATTGAGCACAGAGGCGCCGTGAACACCCGGGCGATTCTGGCCTGGGTGGAGTCTCAGTTCTCCGGGCCCGAGCAGATCGTGGTGACGGGCTGCAGCGCCGGGGCCTATGGCTCGGCGATGTGGGCGCCGCACGTCCAGCGCATGTTCCCCGACGCCCAGGTCAACCAGATCGGTGACAGCGGGGCCGGGGTGGTCACCACCGACTTCTTCGCCAACAGCTTCCCGTCTTGGAACGCCACCCAGGCCGCGCCGGACTGGATTCCCACCCTCGACCCCGCCCAGGTGGACTGGTCGACCCTGATCCTCCCCGACCTCTACGCTCGGGTCGGCGCGTACTACCCTGAGATGACCCTGAGCCAGATCAACACCGAGCTCGACTGGAACCAGACGCTCTACTTCACCGAGATGGGCGGCGAGGACGCGGAGGCCTGGTCCGCGGGCATGAAGGCCTACACCGCGCAGATTCAGGCTGAGACGCCAAACTTCACACAGTACATGGCGTCGGGCGACGAGCACTGCATGATCCCCTACACCCGGTTTTATGAGACGACGGAGAAGGACGTCCCGCTCTCGGACTGGACGGCCGCCGTCGCCAACGGCGAGCGCCCGGCGCCGGTCTTCTGTGATGGGTGTGAAGACTGAGCGGTGGCCGCTCAGCCCTTGCGGTGGCGGCTGATCTCTTCAGTGGCGTCGTCGAGGCCGGGCTCGACGGCGGCCGCGCTCTGCTCCCTGAGCCGCCGCACGCCCTCATCAGGGCCGAGCACCACGAGGCGGTCGCCCACCTTGAGCTTCTGCCCGGCGTCGATGTGCCGCCGCACCCGCTGGCCCGTCGTGGGGTCGATGGCGCTGAGCGCGAGCACGGTGAGGCCGTAGCGGGCGGGCAAGGCGAGGATCTTGAGCGTGGTCCCGGCGAGGCGCGGGCCGATCTCGATGGTGGCGACGGTCTCCCCTTCGGGCAGCTCGACGTAGCTCGTCTCCCGCTCCTGGCCCGGCGTCACACAGTCCACCCGGGCCAAGAGCGCGTCGCCGCGCAGCACCTCGTGGTAGTAGGCGCCGACGATGTCCCGCTCGGTGACCACGCCGAGGAGGCGCTCGTGCTCGTCCACGACGGGCAGCTCATCGAGGCCGACGCGGTAAAACACGGGCAGGCAGTCCGCGAGCGCCATCCGCTGGCGCAGGGCGGGCACCCGGGTGTTCGTGAGCTCCAGCACGGCGCGGGGGTCCTCGGGGCTCGTGAACAGCGCGCGGACGTCGACGAGGTCGATGGCGCCGAGGTAACGGCCGCTCGCGTCGACGGTGTAGAGGTGGCGCAGGCGGCGGGCCATGAAGCGCCGCACGAGCTCCGGCGCCGTGGCCGTGGCGACGATGGACTCCGCGCCCTCCCGCATCACGTCTTGTACGCGGAGCTCCTGCATGACGAGCTCCTCCCGGCCGCGGTTGAGGCTCACGCCCCGGCGCAGGAGCGTCTCTTCATACAGACCCGTCGGGCTCACGAGGCGGGAGGTGACCGTCGCGGTGACCAAAGCGAGCATGAGCGGCAGGATGATCTGGTAGTTCTGCGTCATCTCAAAGAGCATCAAGATCGCGGTGATCGGCGCCTGGGTCGTCGCCGCCAGGGCCGCGCCCATGCCCACGAGGCCATACGCCCCGTGGTCGGGGATGAGGCGGGGCAGGCCCTTCATCAACAACAGCCCGTAGATGGCGCCGGTGGTCGCGCCGATGAACAGGGTCGGCGACAAGAGCCCGACGCCGGTGCGCGCCCCGAAGAACGCCGCGCTGGTGAGGCCCTTCGCCAAGAGCAGCACGAGCAAGAGCCAGATCGGCGGCGGCGTGCCCGAGAGCATCTCCCGGATGGCGCCGTTGCCGTTCCCGAGCACCTGGTGCAGCCCCAGCGCCGCGATGAGCCCGATGCCCAGGCCCATGACGCCGCCCCGGGCCCAGGCGGGCAGGCGCATGGACTGCACGGCGTCGGAGATGCTGAACACCGTGGCCTTAAAGCCGACGCTCACGAGGCCCACGACCACCCCGAGGCCGAGGTAGGTGAAGATCTCGAGCGGGCTCTCGACGCTGAACGGCGGCAGCACCAGGGCGAGGCGGTCGCCCAGAAAGGCCTGGCCCACGATCGTCCCCGCGACCGTGGCGGCGACGATGGGCGCGAACATGTCCGCGGCGAAGCTGCCGAGGAGGATCTCCATCGAGAAGAAGGCCGCGGCGATGGGCGTGTTGAACGACGCGGCGATGCCCGCCGAGGCCCCGGCGGCGACGAGCACCCGCAGGCGGGAGGCGGGCACGTCGGCGATCTTGGCGAGCGCCGAGGCCAAGGCCGCGCCGAGCTGCATGATCGGGCCCTCACGGCCTCCGCCGCCGCCCGTGCCCAGGATGACGCTCGCCACGAAGGCGGTGAGCAGGCTGTCCTTGAGGTTCATGCGCCCGCCGCGCAGCGCGACGCTCTCGACGACGTCGGCCACGCCGACGGGGCGGCCCTTGGTGACGAGCAGGCTCATCGCGACGCTGGCGAAGAGGCCGCCCGCCGCCGGGGCGAGGAGCGCCCGCCAGAAGCTCGGGGGGTCGGAGGAGGGGTCCTGCACGCCCAGCGCCACCTCTGCGATGGCGTGGGCGAGTAGATCGCAGACCACGGCGCCGAGCCCGCCCAAGATGCCCACGACGAGGCCCAAGGCCATCAGGCGGGAGGCCTGCTGGCGCATCAGCGGCGAGAGCGCGTCGGTCAGCGGGCTTGAGGATTGCGGAGCGTGCACTCTCCCGCAGTATGCCCGCTCAGAGCGCACGGCAAGGGCGGGCGGCCCGCGGCGAGATAGAGATCAGCCCAGGAGGCCCCCATGCTGTTCCGCCAGCTCTTTGACCGTGAGAGCTGTACCTACACCTACCTGCTCGCGGATCCTTGGCTCAAGGACGCGGTGATCATCGACCCCGTGCGTGAGCAGCTCCCGCGAGACCTGGAGCTGCTCCGCGAGCTGGGCTTACGCCTGCGCTACACCCTCGACACCCACGTTCACGCCGACCACGTCACCGGCGCCGGGCTCCTGCGCGCCCACACCGGGGCCCAGACCGTCGTGAGCCGGGACGCCGGGGCGGACGCCGACGTGCTGGTCGGCGATGGCGACATGGTGAGCTTCGGGCGGCAGGCCCTGGAGGTGCGCGCCACGCCGGGCCACACCGCGGGCTGCCTCACCTACGTCACCCACGACCGCGTCCGGGCCTTCACCGGGGACGCCTTGTTTGTGCGGGGTTGTGGCCGCACAGACTTCCAGGGCGGCGACGCCCGGCGACTGTATCGCTCCATCCACGACAAGGTGTTCTCTCTGCCCGACGAGTGCCTGCTCTACCCAGGCCACGACTACAAGGGCCGCACAGTGACGACCGTGTGGGAGGAGCGCACCTACAACCCCCGCCTCGGCGGCGGGCGCAGCGAAGATCAGATGGTCGCCATCATGGCCGCCTTACGTCTCGACCGCCCTGCGAAGATGGACGAGGCCGTGCCCGCGAACGTGCGCTGCGGCGTGCAGGCCGGGGACCCCAGCCCCGAGCGAATGGAGGCGCCTTGGGCGCCTGTGACCCGCAGCCCCACCGGCGCGCCGGAGATCACCGCGGAGTGGCTCGCCGAGCATGGCGCTGGCCTGACCGTGGTGGATGTGCGTGAGCCTGAAGAGCTAACCGGTGAGCTGGGGCAGCTTCCGGGGGTGATTTCGGCGCCGCTTGGCGGGCTCAGCTCCGCCGCCCAGGGCTGGAGCCGGGCCGCGCCGCTCGTGGTCGTCTGCCGGTCGGGTGGGCGGAGCGCCGAGGCCGCGATGCGCCTGGAGCGGATGGGCTTTGGCGAGGTGGCGAGCCTCGCCGGGGGCATGGTGGCCTGGCGGGCCCTGGAGCGGCGGCGGGGCTGAGGCGGAGTCGAGCCCCTCAGCTCCCGCGCTTCATCTCAAAGTGCCAGAGCGTCGCGCGGACCTTGTCTTCGCCCCACATCAGCCGCAGCACACGGACGAGCTTGCGGTATGCCGTGACGAAGGTGGTCTGCGCGGCCTTGGCGGCGTCGCGGGCGTTTTTTAGCTCACCCTCCAGCCCCTGCAGCTCGCTGAGCGCCTGGGCCAAGGCCTCGTTGTCGGTCTCCAGCTCGGTGAGGCGGGCGTCGGGGAGCTTGAGATCGACACGCTCTCGCAGGCGCGGCAAGGCGAGGCCCAAGAGCCTGCTGAGCTCGGCCACCGGGCGGCGGGTGAGGGTGCTCAGCGCGCCGCCGCCCCAGGCGCCCTCCAGCTCGGCGACCTGGGCCGTCGTCAGCGTCGTCGTCGCGATGGCGTAGAGCACCTTGAGCCCGGCCTTGACCCGCTTGGCCACCTTGTCGCGGGCGTCTCGCGCGAGATCGACGCGCTCTTCAGCGGCGCCGATGGCCACGACGGCGTCGGTGAAGGCGCGGTCCGAGGTGCCGACCTTATCGTCGCAGAACTTGATGAACTCTGGATCCGCGTCAGGGCTCAGGCGCGCCTGTACGAGGTGTTTGGCGGACTGAAAATGATCCGGCTGCTTTTTGCCGAAGGGGGTCACGAGGACACCGCTCATGGTGACTCCAGGGCTACGTGGTGTGAGCCGTCGTCCGGGCTCGCGGAGAGCGTAGCACCCAAAGAGCCGCGTCCGCAAGCGCGCCGTGACGTCCCTGTTCAGGGATTCCGCGCCGCGCTGAGGCGCCTTGGAGCGGCGGTCTCCAAGGCCCCGCGCGGCGCCGAAGCCCGGGGCCTCGGGGGCCGATGGGCGCGGAGAGATGTCGGCGGGTGGGATCACGGGGGCCGATGGGCGCGCAGAATGTTTGGTGAGCGGGACCACGGGGGCTGAGGGGCGCGTAGAATGTTCGGTGAGCAGGACCACGGGGGCTGAGTGGCGCGCAGAAAATTTTGGAGTTGGGACCACGAGGTCCGAGTGGCGTGCAGAGTGGTTTGTGGTCGGGACCACGAGGGCCGAATGGCGCGCAGAATCTCTTTTAGTCGGGACCACGCGGGCCGATGGGGGCGTAGAATGTTTTGTGGTCGGGACCACGGGGGCCTAATGTCTCGCATAATGTTTTGTGGTCGGGACCACGGGGGCCAGCGCGCCCGCAGACTCAGGCGTCGCCGGGGTTGAGGCGACCTTGGCGGCGGAGCTCGGAGGCGAGGAAGGGAGAGAAAAACTGCAGGTCGGAGAGCGGCCACGGCGTCGTCTCGGCCTCATCCTCCATGCTAAAGCCCATGTACCTCAAGCACAGCCTACGCCGGGTGGCGATGAAGGTCGCGTCGTTGAGCTGCAGGTCCCTAATCGTCTGATCGACGCGCGCCCAAAGTGGATCGGAGGGCTGGAGTCCGGGAACGATCTCGTAAGAGGAGAGGTCTAGCGCGAACCAGCCCTCGTTGATCCTGAACGGATCGAGCACACTCTTTTGTCCTTTCACAGTGTTCACGCTCAGCGCGGCGAGCCGGAAGTTGCTCCACTCGTACGCCTTTCGTCTGTCATGCGCCTTGTGAATGAAGTGGTCAACCGTCGCGGTGCCTGTGCTCTCGTCGATCCTTAGTCCAAGGTAAGCGCAGGTGTCGTTGTAGGCGCTGCGGAGCGCGGGCAGCGCTCTGGTCCAGTAATCTTTAAGCTCCCCTGCGGGGATGTCTGTCTCGGCGTTGTATTTCCCCTCGTTCTTTCGTGGGCGCCCACGACGACGGACGGGCGGTATCTGGCCGAGCAGCTCGTCAATCGCACGGTTTCCCGGACCACGCACATCGGCGTCAAAACCTGCGGGCTCTGCGGCCTCCTGCACCGGCATCACCTCGCACCTCCCCGGGCGATAAACGTGAGGAAGTGGCTCCACTCGAACAGGAACGGGTCAACCTCGGGGAGCACAGCCTTCAGCTCAGCGGTGATCGAGTCATTCATCGCAGCGTCTCGCTCACCGGCCTTCATCGCCGCCTTCGCGCGGCTGATCGCTCTCTCCGCAGGCAGGGAGTAGGCTGACGCCATGTCAAACACGTCCGAGCGAAGCCAGCGGCCGACATCACCCCGCATCCGCCACTCGTCCCGCTCCACCTTCACGCTGCTGGGCGCGCCGTTCGCGCCGGGGACGAGATCCAGCTTCCACAAGGCGTCGAGCGCCGGATCAAAGTGCGGCTCCAGCGACGCGAGCACGAGCGGCGAGTGCGTCGCCACGAACATCTGCACGTCCACCTTGGGCTCACCGAAGCCGACCTCCAGGGCCTTGAGCAAGCTCGGGAGGATGGTGCGCTGCCAGCGGGGGTGAAGGTGGGTCTCGGGCTCGTCGATGAGCAAAATCACTGAGCGGGCCGGGAGGCTCGCGCGAGCGTCCACGAGCCGTCGATGCTCGGAGATCGCCCAGGTCAGCACATAGGCCAACATCGCCGCGCGCTTGACCCCGGCGGGTGCGAGCGTGATCGGCACCTCTTGACCGTAGCCCATCTGGATCGTGGGGATGTCCTTCGCGTCGTCCAGGTAGGGGCGGCGCGGCTCGCCGGGCGTGAGCGGCTCATCATCGGGGCCAAGCGCGGCGAGGACACGCTTGAGGAGCTCGAACTGCGGCTTGTTGGCGAGCTGCCATTCACGCCACTCGTTAATGAGCCCGAGGGACACGTCACGCCCGGTCTTGTCGTCGAGCAACACCTTGAGGCCGTCCATCACGTCGCGGTAGCTGAAGGCGAACACCCGAGGCGCTGGGTGGGTCACGCCACCTCGTTGGACGGTGTCCTGCACGTTGCGGTGAGAATCCCACACAGAGAATGAGCCATCGACGCGGGCGTAGACCACGAGGCCCGGGTCAAGCTCGGCGGGGCCCTCTGGAGAGGCCTCAAGGTAGCTGAAGTCTGTGAAGCTGAGGTCTGTATAGAACCCCATCTTCTCGGTGTCCGCCGTGTGCTCCCGTGGAGAGGCCCATCCTTGCTCCTGGCGAAGCCAAAGGGACTGCCGCACCTCGGTCTGGGAGCCCTCGCG
>JAKLKD010000119.1 GCA_023150845.1 Myxococcota bacterium
CCGACGCCGAGCTGGCGCCCTACCACACGCCCGCCGCCTCCTCCCCCCGCTCTGCGCCCGCTGAGCCCGGCGCCGCCCCCCGCGCCGACTCCGCCGAAGATTGAGCGCCGCCCGCCGCCGCCGGAGCCCTCGGCCACCCGCGCCCCGGACACGGGCACCCTGCTCTTGGCGGACAGCGACGCCGAGCTGCGGGAGATGCTCGTGGGCCGCCTGCGCAGCCTCGGCTACGCCGTGGAGGAGGCCGCCGACGGTGAGCAGGCCCTCGCGCGCCTGGAGCGTGGGGGCATCGACGTGGCGCTCCTCGACCTGCGCCTGCCTCGCCTCGACGCCTCTCGGCTCCTGCAGCGCCTGCGCCAGCGGACCCCGGCGGAGGAGCTCCCGGTGCTCGTGCTCGGCACCTCCGACCGCAACCCCGAGCTGCTCCGGGCCCTGGCCGACGGCGCCAACGACTACGCGCTCAAGGGCGGCGACGTCGAGGTGCTGGCCGCGCGCCTCCGGAACCTCACGCTCCTTCGGCGCACGGCGCTCAAGGCCCAGCAGGCCGCCGCCGCCCCCCAAGGTGGCCAAGACGCCGAGCCCGGCCCGGAGTTCTCCTTCGACCTCTCCCCGGACGGCCGCTTCCGCGACCTCAGCGCCGCCGGGGTCTCGGCCTTGGGTTACCCCGCCGAGCAGCTCTTGGGCCGCCCGCTGTTTGACCTCGTGCACCAGCAGGACGCCGCGGCGATCCGTCGGGACTCCCCGCCGGGCCACCCCTTGCCCGACGCGCCGACGGTGCTCTTCCGGTTCAAGCGCCCCGACGGTCGCCACATCTGGCTTGAGGTCCAGCCTCGCAAGAACCCCGATCCCCGCACGGGAGGGCTAAGAGGGGTGTGGTGCATCGGCCAAGACGTCACCAAACGTGTCGAGGGCCAGCGCGCGCCGGAGCCCGGGATCGCCGTGACCGTCGATGACCGCCGCGAGCGCGCCCGGCTCACCAACCTGCTCGCCCGCTCGGGCTACGCTTTGGTCGAGGGACAAGAGGGCGCGCTCCGCATCGTGCGCCTCCCGACCAAGACGGGCTGAGCCCTCGGCGATGACATCGGGATGACTCGCGCCTCCCGGGGCCGGGTCCGCGGGTGTAGCCCAGGGCGGTCTGGACCGCACGACACGGCGCGGCCCGCGGCGACATTGGGTACACTCAGGACGGCTCTTGAGCTGGTGAGGACGATGCCCGTGAACCACCCATCCTTGGTCCCGCTGCTCCTGTCGTTCACCCTGCTCGGGGCCTGCGTCGGCGACAAGACCCCCAACGGGGACAGCGCCCCGGACTCTGAGCCCGCCGTCGTGGACGAAGACGGGGACGGCTCCCCCGCTGAGCTGGACTGCGACGACAACAACGCCGCCGTCTCCCCCGGCGCCGCCGAGCTCTGCGACGGCCTCGACAACAACTGCGATGGTGACACCGACGAGGGCGTGCTGCTCACCTTCTACGTCGACGGGGACAAGGACGGCTACGGCGTCGAGGAGGGCGCCGTCGAGAGCTGCGAGCCGCCTCCAGGGACGTCAACCGTCGCTGGGGACTGCGACGACGCCCTCCCGGAGACCTTCCCCGGCGCCCCGGAGCGCTGCGACGGCCTCGACAACAGCTGTGACGGCGCCATCGACGAGGGGCTCGACCTCACCTTCTACCTCGACGGGGACGGGGACGGCTACGGCGCTGGGGACACGCTCCTCGCCTGCGAGGCGCCCTCGGGGGCGGTCGCCGCGGGTGGTGACTGTGATGACGCCGACCCCACCCTCAGCCCCGCGGACGCGGACGGTGACGGCACAAGCTCCTGTGACGGGGACTGCGACGACGCCAATCCCGATCGGGTCGATGTCTGCGGCTACACCCGGATGGAGGGCGACTTTGACGTGTTCGGGGCCCCCTGCCGCTATGAGCTGGAGGGGGTGCCCGTAGACGGCTCGTACTGGTGCCCGACCTGCGACTTCTCCTTCGACACCTACGGCGTCTTGGCCGAGGCGGCGGACTGCCTCTCGGATTTCGACGCGGTGTTGGGCTTCGACGCTGCCCGGGGCGCGCTCTCCTTCGAGCTCTTCGAAGCGTCCGGCGCCGTCACCCAGGTCGGCGTGTTCCCCGCGAGCGTCACCTACGGCGCGGACTACGACGTGCTCTCGTTTTACGGCTATGGCCGGTCGGGCAACACTTATGGCGGGACGCTCAACATGTGGCCCTGAGCCTTCGGGCGGGCCTTGGTCCGGGTCGCGGCTATACTGAAGGCCCCGCGACGCCCAAGAAGGCCCCATGACCCGCCTCCTGCTCTCCTTGCTGATCCTCTCGGCCTGCACCGACAGCGCCACCAAAGACAGCTCCTCGGGCGTCGACTCCGGCGTCGGCGCGGACAGCGGCGCTGACGACAGCGACGCCGCCGTCGACAACGACGGGGACGGCTCCCCCGAAGGGGAGGACTGCGACGACGCCGATCCGACGACCTACCCCGGCGCCGCCGAGCTCTGCGACGGCAAGGACAACTCCTGCGACGGCGCCATCGACGAGGGCGTGCAGTCGAGCTTCTACGCCGACGGCGATGGGGACGGCTACGGCGCCGGGGACCCGCTCCTCGCCTGCGAGGCCCCCTCGGGCGCGGTCGCCCAAGACGGCGACTGTGACGACGCCGACCCCCGCTACAACCCCGGCGCCGCCGAGACCGACTGCGCCGACCCCAACGACTACAACTGCGACGGCTCGGTGGGCTACGCGGACGGCGACGGCGACGGCTTCGCCGCCTGCCAGGAGTGTGACGACGGCGACGCCACGGTGAACCCCACGGCCATCGAGGTCTGCGACGGCCGCGACAACGACTGCGACGGCGCCACCGACGGCTCAGACGCCACGGACGCCACGACCTTCTACGCCGACAGCGACGGCGACGGCTACGGTGATGTGGACTTCCCCGTCTTGGACTGCGCCCAGCCCGAGGGCTACGCCAGCGTCTCGACGGACTGCGACGACGGCGCCGACGCGGTCAACCCCGGCGCCGCCGAGGTCTGCGACACCATCGACAACGACTGCGACGGCCTCATCGACGACGCCGACGACAGCGTAGACCTCACGACCGGCGGCACCTTCTACGCCGATAACGACGGCGACGGCTTCGGTGACGCCGACGCCCCGACCTTGGCCTGCGCGCTCCCGGCGAGCGGCGCGGCGGAGAACGACGCCGACTGCGACGACGGCGACGGCGCGGTGAACCCCGACGCCAGCGAGGTCTGCGATGAGCTCGACAACGACTGCGACGGCCTCATCGACGACGCCGACGACAGCGTAGACCTCTCCACCGGCGAGACCTTCTACGGCGACAGCGACGGCGACGGCTATGGCGACAGCGACGAGCTCATCACCGCCTGCGCGCTTCCTTCGGGGGCGGCGGTCGTGGACGGCGACTGCGACGACGGCGCGGGGACGACCTACCCCGGCGCCACCGACGCCTGCGACGGCGAAGACAACAACTGCGACGGACTCATCGACGAGGACAGCACCCTCGGCCTGCAGCTCGTCTCCGTCGAGATGGTCGGCAGCTCTGGCACGGTCTACGCCATCGACGCGGGGACGGCGAGCTACACGGCCTTGGCCACCTTGAGCAGCGCCACCGCCGTCGGCTTCAACTCGGCGACCTATGACAGCGCCTCGGGTCGCACCATCGCCCACGACTACACCAACGCGAAGCTCTGGGAGATGGACGTCTGTGACGGGACGATGAGCGAGATCGGCGCCACGGGCGTCGGCAACACCTGCGGCATCGTGTTTGGTCCGGGTGGGCTGCTCTACGGCCTCGACACCTCCAGCGACTCCTTGGTGACCTTGGACCCCGCCACCGGGGCCGCCACCCTCGTCGGCTCCTTGGGCATCGCGCTTGGGAGCTGCGGCCTCGCGTACGACTGCGCGTCCGACACCCTCATCGGCGTCGATTCGGCTGGGGCCCAGCTCTTTTATGTAGACGCCACGACGGGCGCCGCGACGACCAAGCTGCCCCTGGGCATCAGCTTCGGCTCCGTCGGCGTCGAGTACAACCCCGTCGACGGCATGCTGTACATCATGAACGGCAGCCAGCTCTACATGGCCAACCCCGCCACGGGCAGCTCAACCCTCGTGGGCGCCGTCGGGTTCTCGGGCTCCCGGGATGACCTGAGCTTCGTGCCGGAGTGTGCGCCTTAGACGAGGCCCGCGCGCCGACGCCGCGCCGCCACGCCGATGAGGCCCAAGGCCAAGAGCCCCGCGCCCGCCGGGGCCTCGCCGCTGGCGCAGGCGCCGCAGCCGCCCTCCTTGTCTTCGCTCGGCGTGCCCGTGTCTTCGCTGTCGGTGGGGGAGTCCTCAAAGACGCCGCTCTCGTCGGTGGGGGAGCCGCTGTCCTCAGGCTCGGAGTCCTCGACGGTCCCGGTGTCTACTTCGCCCGTGTCTACCTCGCCGGTGTCGGGGCCCGCCGTGTCCGTCTCACCCTCAATCACCGGGCCGCCGAGCCAAGGCTGGACCGCGCCGCGCATGTCGGAGCTGCCGTAGTAGTCGGAGACGAGCAGGTCGGCGAGGCCGTCGCCGTTGAGATCCCCGGCGGCGCTGACCGTGCTGGAGTAGGTCTTGCTCCCGAAGTCGGACCAGAGCCAGTTCAAGGGTGTGCTGGAGAGGCCCGAGGGGGTGCCCCGGTAGACGAAGGCGTGGTCGTTGCCCCAGTGCGGCACCCCGACGATCACCTCGGAGAGGCCGTCGCCGTCGACGTCCCCGGCAAGGTCGATGCTCTCGCCGAAATAACCGCAGGACGTGCCCGTGCAGGCCACACGCTGAGACGCGGCCTTGTCCACCTCGACGGGGTCGCCCCAGTAGACGAAGAAGAAGGCGTACTCTTCACGCCAGTCGCACTCCCGGGGGTCGGCGACGATCACGTCGTCGTAGCCGTCACCGTTGATGTCGCCGCCGCCCGCGATGCTGCTGGCGTACTCAAACGTGGTCCCCGTCTCGTCGAGCTGGGTGAACTTGGAGAGGCCCTGCACCCCGCCGCCGTAGTAGAGGTAGGCGATCCCGGCAGACTCCGACGCCGTCACCCGGGGGCTGCCGACGAGCAGGTCGGAGAAGCCGTCGGCGTTCACGTCCCCGGCCCGAGACACCGTCGCGCCGAAGTCGGTGTGTTTGTCGGGGGCCTGCAGCTTGTAGGCCGGGGTGGTGGCGAGGCCTGAGGCGCCGCCGAGGTACACCCAGACCTCACCGACGGTGGTCGAGGCGTAGCGGGTGACGCCCAGGGCGAGGTCCTCATAACCGTCGCCGTTCACGTCCCCGATCACGTCGAAGACCTGGCCCCAGCTCGACTGGGCGTCGGGCTTGTAGGGGTCGGAGAGCACGACAGACGGCGTGAGCTCGAAGGCGCTGCCGTCGCCACGGTGGACCTCGACGGTGCCTTCGTAGCCGACGAAGACGTACTTCCGCCGCCCGACGACGAGGTCCTTCAGGCCATCCCCGTCGAGGTCACCCACGGCGACCTCGTGGCAGCAGCCCTCGTCGTCCGCGGTGTCGAAGAAGCGCTCGGGCACGCCGCTGAGCCCGACCGTGTCCCCCCGGAACAGGAGGAGCCCGGGGGTGCCCAGGGGGCCGATGCCGGTGACCGCGACGTCGCCGAGGCCGTCCCCGTCGAGGTCACCGAGGGGCGAGAGGCGGTACCCCGCGTACTGGTTCGGGTCCGTGCCGAGGCGGTGGGGGCCTCGGGTGAGGTCGAAGACGTCCCCGGCGGTGGCGGCGGGGAGGAGGGAGGCGAGCAGAGGGAGGAGGGTGATCATCCCTCCACCTTAGAGTCCGTCGCGGGGCCTCTGCCCGTGAATCGGCGTCAGAGGCCGTCAACTTCAGGTCAACTGGCCGAGGCGGGCTCAGACCGCGACGCTGTTGTAGATGACGCTCCAGGTCTCGACGACGACGTTCACCGAGTTCACCCAGGCCTGGATCTGCGGGGCGCTCGCCGCGGGGACGTGCTGCAGGCGCCAGGCCGAGGCCGGAGGAGAGGCCAAGAGCACCGCCCACTCCTCGCCCCAGACCGAGCGGCCGTCGTTCACCGCGGTCGTCGTCCACTGGCCGGTGAAGCCCGTCGGGGCGATGACCCGCACCTGGCCCACACGCTGGGGGCCCGTCGGCGTGCTGGCGATGATCTCCACGGTGCCCGCGTCGATCTGGCGCACGGCGCCGCCGGGGGTCGCCCGGGGGTCGGTGAGCTGCCACGAGGCGCAGATGGCCCCGCTGGCGTTGGGGCCGCTCAAGGTCTCCGTGTACAAGGCGCGCTGGGTCTGGGCGGTGGTGGGGCCCGCGGGGACGATCCAGACGCTGTTGCCGGGGCTCGGCGCGAGGTAGGTCGAGAACATCACCCAGCTCTCGCGGATCTGCCCCGTGGTGAGCTGCTCGACGACGACGCGGCCCCGGAGGGGCGGGCTCGCGGGCAAGACGTTGAACGACGAGGGCAAACAGAAGACGTTGTACACGCCGACCGGCAGGAGCACGCCGCCCGGAGGCGCGACCCCCGTGTTGCTGCGGGTGCCGCCGGACTGTGTCAGACCGGCCGCCAAGCTGCCGCTGGTGAGGGTCGTGTCCGTCTTGGAGACCGTGACGGGGGTGGCGGAGAGGGTGGTGAGCTTGCTCGTGTCGCGGGTGGAGGGCATGGCTGGACAGTCCTAAGTGGTGGAGTTTGGCGCGCTCGACGGCGTCTGCGCCAGATTTGCAAGAACCGTACCATCGCCGCTGACCATCCGCAGGCACTCCTCCCCGGAGAGCAGCTCCAGGCGCCCGACCCGCAGCGCCGGGGGCAGCCGCGCCACGAGCTTCGCGACGACCCCGCCGTCTAGGCCCGGGGAGACCGCGGCGCAGAGGGCGAGGGCCTGCAAGGTGAGGCCGGGGATGGGGCAGCGCCGGGCCTCTTGGGCCAAGGTCCGGGCGAGCTTCACACGCTCGGCGCGCCGGGCCGGGCGGACGGTCAGGGTCAGCGCCCGGGCGAGGATCACGCCGGGCTGGCGCTCCCGGGCGAAGGCGCGCTCGGCCTCCTCAGCGAAGGCCAAGGTGAGGGGGATGTCCCCGGCGCGCCAGGCGATGGCGGCCTCACCCAGGGCGATCTGGGCGAGCAGGGCCCCGGCGAGGCGGGCGGCCTCGACGAGCTCCGCGGAGGGCGCGAGGGGGCGCCCAGCCCGGTAGGCCGCTGAGCGCTGAATCCAGAGGGCCCGCAGCTCAAAGAGGGTGTGGCGCAGGGCCGCGGCCTCCTCCGCGAGCGCCTCAGCCTCGGCCTCGGCCTCGGCGAGCTGCCCGGCGTCGAGCTTCGCGCTGGCGGCGCTGAGCCGCGACGAGAGGCGCCCGGCTCGGGTGGGTTTGCCTTGGGCGGCGCGGAGGTGCAAAGCGGCGGCCTCGGCGTAACGCTCCTCCCGGTAGGCCACGAGGCCCCGCCAGCCGTCTAAGGACGCGGCGAGCTCGGGGTCCCCCTCGGCCAAGGGCGTGATGGAGGCGAGCACGGCGGCGACGACGGCGTCCCCGCAGCGCAGCGCCGCGTGCACCCGCATCGCGTGGCGCCAGACCTCCAGGCGGGGGTCTGAGACCGGGCCGAGCGCGTCGAGGAGCGCCAAGGCGCCGGGCCCGTCGCCCTCCACGGAGCGTAAGGCGCCCCGCAGGAGCGTGTCCCCCTCGGGCCACGGTTGTGCGGCGCGGCCCAGCTCATAGAGCGCCCGGCGCAGCGCCGGGGCCCGCTGGAGGCTCAGGGCGAGGCGGGTGAGGGTGCGAAGCCCGGGGGCCTCGTCGGCCCCGTCGGCGCGGGCCACGGCGAGCTGCTGCTCCACCTGGGCGAGGGCCTCCTCGATCCGACCGGCCTCCTCGGCCTCGGCGACGGCGTCCGGCCCAGCGGGCGGCGGGGCCAGGCGGCGCAGGGCCTCCCGGCTCACCCGCAGGCGGCCGCCCTCATCGCTCCCGAGCCCCTCCCGTCGCCAAGCGTCTAGGGTCAGCCCGACTGCCTCCCGCCGACCCTCGGTGAGCCGCCAGAGCGCCGTGGCGGCGTCTTCAGCGAGGTGCAGCGCGAGGTCCGGGCCCCAGAACAGGCCGCGCAGGGCCGAGGCGGGGAGGGGATCCCCCGGCGGCAGGGGCCGCGGCTCGGGGCGCACCCCGAGGAGCGCCAAGGCGTCTTGGGCGGTGGCCGGGCGGTCGGCGGGCCGGGGCGCGGTCAAGGCGCGCAGGGCGGCGAGCTCGGTCTGCGGCAGGCCCTCGATGGCCCAGGGGTCCGTGAGCCCCGTGAGCGCCTCGGTGAGCATCACCCCCAAGGCGTAGAGGTCGGCGCGGCCATCGACGGCCTCCCCTCTGGCCTGCTCCGGGGCCTGGTAACGGGGGGTGCCCGCGGCGTCGGCCTCGCCGAGGGCGCTGACCCCGCGGCCCACGGCGAGGCCGAGGTCGAGGATCACCGGCAGGCCGTCCGGGCGCACGAGCACGTTCTGGGGCTTGAGGTCGCGGTGGACCACCCCGGCGCGGTGCAGGCGCTCCAAGGTCAAGAGCAGGGCCACGGCCCGGTCCCGCAGGGGGCCGTCGAGGCGGTCAAAGACGCCGCCGGGGAAAGGCGCGCCCTGCACCCGCTCCATGCCGAGCCACAGCCCGCCGTCTTGTTCCCCCTCGTCGAGCAAGGCGACGACCCCGGGCCAGGACACGGCGCGGAGCGCGGTCACCTCCCGGCGCAGCGCGGCCCGTCGCGCCGGGGACAGGCCCGGCAGCCACTTCACCGCGGCCTCGCCGCCGAGCAGGGTGTCTTCAGCGAGGGCGACCACCCCGTAGCCGCCGCGCCCCAGGACCCCGCGGGTGACGAAGCGCGCCCCAAATCGTTCTGGGAGGGCGCGGCTCGCCTCGCTCACGGCGTCGATCAAGCCTGGAGCTGCTGCTCGCTCTCGGTCTTGGCGGCCTTGTCGTCGATGTCGAAGGACTCACCGCAGCCGCAGGCGCGGCGGGCGTTGGGGTTCTTGATCTCGAAGCCCGACTCCCAGTCGGTGTCCTTGTAGTCGATGGTGGTGCCCTGGAGGTAGTCGCGCTTAAACGCGCCGACGAACACCGGGATGCCCTCGACCTCGTAGCGCAGGTCACCCTCGTCGGGCTCGGCCTGGAACTCGAGGACGTAGGAGTAGCCGGAGCAGCCGCCGCCGCGGATGCCGAACCGGAGCCCGTGGCCCTCCATGTCGTTGTCCTTGAGCATGGCGTGGATGTTCTTCACGGCGATGGGGGAGAGCTGAATGGGCCGCTCGGCCGACGGGAAGTCCGACATGGGGCACCTGGGCGCTTGGGGTAGGTCCTCAGGATAGCCACGGCGTCGGGGGGTGGCAATCGTGTTCCTGCGCGGCGGGCGCGGCGGGGCTGAAGATCTGGCGCGTCAGAGGTTTACGCGGGTGGCCCGCGGTCCTCGCCGGGCCGCTGGGCTGGGGCTGACCGCGGGTGCGCCCATCGGCCCCGCGCCCCTTTACACCCCGGGGCCAGCGCCCCACCTCACCGTCGCCTGGGCCCCTCGGCCCCATGGAGGTCCTCATGTTCGAGTCTGTCGCCACCGCTCGCCCCTCGCCGCGCCGCCGTAAGGCCGGGGCCCTGCTCTTGGCCCTCGTCTTTGTCGGCGCTGCCGGGAGCGCCTTGGCCCTCGCCGGGAGCCAGCTCGTCACCGAGCTCGCCGAGGGCCCACCCATCGACGTGCGCCTCGATGAGCCCATGTCCCGCGAGGCCCTCGCCGCGCCCCCGGCCCCCGCCACCGTCCGCCGCGGCGTGGAGGATCCCGGCGACGACGCCGCGGAGACGCCGCCCGAGGAGCCGCCCACCCCACCGACCTCCGACCCCGACGGCGCCGCCGCCGAGCCCGAGGCCGACATCTCCAACGGCCTGGGCGGCGGCCCCCAGGGCCACCCTGAGGGGGATCCCGACGGCGCGGCCGACGGGGAGCTCGGCGGGGACGGCGCGGGCGGGGACGGCGACGGCGGGGGCGGCGGGCTGCGCAGCGTCCACTGGACCGAGGTGAAGGTCAAGCGCCAGGTCCAGCCGGTGTACCCGCCCTCGGCCCAGGCGATGCACCTGGAGGGGAGCTGCGCCCTGCGCTTCGTCATCGACGAGCGCGGCGTCCCCACGAGCGTCACGCCGACGGCTTGTCCTGTGCCCTTCCAGGAGAGCGCCCTGGCCGCGGCGTCGCAGTGGCGCTTCTACCCGATGAAGGTCAACGGCGCGCCCCAACCCGCCACCTTCCAGCTCGTGATTCACTTCCGCCTCTCGGAGTGACCCCCACTTGACCGCTCGCGCGCGCCTGTCCAGCCGCGGGCGCGCTCGTGAAGATCATGTCGGCGCGTCGCGCCATGCCCGCGTTTTTTACGGCCTGGGAGCGTTTCTCGCCTCCGCGCGGTCGACCACGCCCTGTGCAAGCGGGTAGAATCCTCATATAGTGGTCGGTCTGACCTTGAGGGCTGGTCGCCCTCGAAGGAGCGTGCCTTGTTCGACACCGTCGGCAAGAACCGGAAAGTGAACCGTCGGCGACAGACCGGCGCCCTCATCCTCTCTGTGATCCTCATCGGCTCGGCCTTCTCCGCCTTGCTCTTCGCCGGTCGCCAGATCGTCGAGGAGGTGGCTGAAGAGGCCGTGGTTGAGGTCACCTTCATGGATGACATGGCCGCGCCGCCTCCGCCCCCGCCTCCTCCTCCGCCTCCGGCCTCCTCCACCACCCAGGAGGAGGAAGAAGAGGAAGAAGAGGAGGAGGAGCCCGAGGAGCCTGAAGAGCCCCTGGAGCCCGAGACCTTGCCCGACGAGGTGCCACCTCCCAAAGAGGACGGCGGCCAGAAGGGCGGCATGGAGGGCGGCGTCGAGGGCGGCGTCGAGGGTGGTGTCGTCGGCGGCGTCATCGGCGGCGTCATCGGCGGTGAGCTGGGCGGCCAGCTCGGCAGCACCGGCCTCAAGACCGTCCACTGGTCCGAGATCAAGGCCAAGAACAGCGTCAAGCCCAAGTACCCGCCCGCGGCCCGCGACATGAACCTTGAGGGCGACTGCAAGGTGCGCTTCTTCATCGACGAGAAGGGCAAGCCCTACGACGTGAAGATCGAGGCGTGCCCGAAGCCCTTCGAGCAGGCCGCCATCGACGCGGGCATGGCGTCGAGCTTCTACCCCATGAAGGTGGAAGGCAAAGCCGTGAAGACCACGTTCATTTACAACTATCGGTTCAAGCTCTCCGGCTGAAGTCCTTCACCTCCCGCTGAGCCGCACCCCCAAATCCGCGCGCGCGCCACGCGCCTACCTGAGGTCCTGAATGTCGTTTGATCCAGCTCATCTCTGGGAGTCCATGGGCATCGTCTCGAAGGTCATCTTCTTCGTGATGATCATCATGGGCATCTCGTGCCTCTACGTCGGCATCGAGCGCCTCGTGACGCTCTCCAAGGCGCGCGCCCAGTCCCGGAGCCTCGCGGAGTCCCTCACCCAGCACCTCGTGAAGGGCGACGTCGCCGCCGCGCTCAAGGCCTGTCAGCGGCCTGAGTACAAGTTCTCCTACCTCGGGCACCTCATGGAGGCGGGTCTGCGTGAGCTGAACGGCCGCTTCGACCGCTTCGGCGTCGAGTCCGCCCGCCGGGCGATGGACCGCCGCTCGGTGCAAGAGAACGCCGACCTCCGCCGCGGCATGAACATCCTCGCCACCGTCGGCTCCACCGCCCCCTTCGTGGGCCTCGTGGGCACGATCTTCGGCATCATCAACGCCTTCTCCGCCATGGCCGCCTCGGGCTCCGGCGGTCTGGCGTCGGTCTCCGGCGGTATCGCCGAGGCCCTGGTCGCGACGGCCGTCGGCATCGTCGTGGCGATCATCGGCGTGTGGCTGTTCAACTACTTCACCAGCCGCATCGACCTCATCACGAACGACATCTCCGTCTCCGTCGAGGAGTTCGTGGACTGGTGCGAGAAGCAGCTCGTCGCCCGCGCTGAGGGCAGCCCCGACGCACCCACCCAGGAAGTCCACGCCAAGTGACGGCGTTCGGCAGGGGTCGTTATGGGCGCTAAAGTCGGCGGCAAAAAGGGCGGAGCCATGGGGGACATCAACGTCACCCCCCTGGTGGACGTCGTCCTCGTGCTGCTCATCATCTTCATGGTCGTCACCCCGATGTTGTCCTCCGGCGTCGAGGTGAAGCTCCCCAAGGCGAAGACCACCACCCAGGCCCAAGACAACGGGCAGCACCTCGTCATCTCCGTGCGGGCCGACGGGGCCATCTTCGTGGACTCCCGGCAGGTGCCGCTGGAGATCCTCGTGGATGAGGTGAACGCCGAGTTCCGCGCCACGCCGAACCGGGCGATCCTCATCAAGGCCGACTCGGGCCTTCACTACGGTGAGGTCCGGGCCGTGATGGACACCCTCTCCGACAACGGCATGACCACGCTCCTGCTCGCCGCAGAGAAGCTGAAGGAGGACTAGTGGCCTTCAAGATGCGTGGAGGGGGGAAGTCGGCGGAGTCCGACATCAACGTCACCCCCCTCATCGACGTCGTGCTCGTGCTGTTGATCATCTTCATGGTGCTCACGCCGCGGGTCATCGAGGAGATGAGCGCCAACCTGCCGAGCAAGACCGAGGTCAAGCCGAACAAGGATCCCGACAAGGATCAGCCCCTCGTCGTCGCCGTCTACGACAACGGCGACATCGCGCTGAACCTCAAGGTGATGCCCAAGGCGGAGCTGGCCCAAGAGCTCAAGGGCCGAATCGCCGCCCGGGATCAGCGGGTGGTGTTTGTCGACGCCCACCCGAACCTTGAGTACGGCCTCGTCGTGGACGTCATGGACCTCGTCCGTGACGCCGGGGCGGAGCGTGTGGGCCTCGCCCGGCTCAAGGATGAGGGCCCGGCGCGCCCGGCCGCCCCGGCTGATGCCCCGGCTGACGCCCCCGCCGCCCCCGCGACGCCGTGAGCAGCTTCGATCTGGAGGCCTGGAGCGCCCCGCGGCGCGAGCGCCTCTCTCAAGCTCTGCTCGCCCTCTTCGCGGACGCCTGGCCCGAGCCGATGACGGCGATGTGCCGCCACCCGCTCACCGCGAGCGGCAAAGGCATGCGCCCCTTGCTGGTGCTCGCCGCCTACGGCGTCGTCCAGCCCGAGGGCGCCGATGACGCCTTGGTCTGGCCCTACGCCTTGGCCATCGAGCTCGTGCACGCCTACTCGTTGGTCCACGACGACATGCCGTGTATGGACAACGACGACTTCCGGCGCGGCCAGCCCACGACCCATGTGCTCTACGGCGACGGCTTCGCGCTGCTCGTCGGCGACGCCTTGCTCACCGAGGCCTTCAGGGTCGCGGCGACGGCGAAGGGCCTGCCCCCCGCGCGCCAGGTGAAGCTCATCGCGGAGCTGGCCACGGCGGCGGGGTACCACGGCATGATCGGCGGCCAAGCGGCGGATCTCGGCGCCGCGGGCCAGGTCACCGACGTGGGCACCCTGGAGCGCCTGCACGCCGGGAAGACCGGGGCGCTGCTGCGCCTCGCCGTGCGCCTCGGGGCCATCGCCGGGGGCGCGGACCAGACGACGCTCTCGAAGCTCACGCGGTACGCCGAGGCCCTGGGCCTCGCCTTCCAGCTCGCCGATGACGTGCTCGACCTGGAGCAAGACGCGAAGCTCGACGGCCCGCCCTCGTTCCCGAAGCTCCTCGGCGTCGAAGAGACGCGCCACCGCGCCCGGGCGCTCTCCGAGCAGGCCATCGCCGCGATCACGGGGCTGCCCCGCACGGAGCCCCTCGTGGCCTTGGCGCGGTACACCGTCGAGCGCAGCCTCTAAGCCTTGGCGGGCGCGCCGCGACAGCGGGCGGATCTTCGCCTCGTCGAGCTGGGCCTCGCGCCGACGCCGGAGCGCGCCCAGGCGCTGATCCTCGCCGGGCAGGTGCTCTGTGATGACGCGCCGGTGCGGAAGGCCGGGGATCGCCTGCCGCTCGCGGGTGTGGTGCGCCTGCGCGGCGCGGCGTCCCACGGCTACGTCTCCCGGGGCGGGCTCAAGCTCGCCGCGGGCCTCGACGCCCTCGGCGTGAGCCCGGAGGGCCTCATCTGCGCCGATCTCGGGGCCTCCACCGGGGGCTTCACCGACTGTCTGCTCCAGCGCGGGGCGGCGCGGGTCTACGCCATCGACGTGGGCTACGGCCAGCTCGCCTGGAGCCTGCGCCAAGATCCCCGCGTCGTCGTCATGGAGCGCACCAACGTCCGGCTGCTGAGCGCGCTGCCCGAGCCCGCCCAGCTCGTCGTCGGCGACCTCTCGTTCACGGCCTTGGCGCCGATGCTCCCGGCGATCCGCGGCATCTGCGCCCCGGGCGCGTTGCTCGTGCTCTTGGTCAAGCCGCAGTTTGAGCTGAGCCGAGCGCGGGTGGAGAAGGGCGGGGTGGTGACCGACGCCGCCGCCCGCGCCGAGGCCGTCGCATCGGTGCTCGCGGAGGCCCAGGCTGAAGGCTTCGAGGTGCTCGGCGAGACGGAGAGCCCGGTGGCCGGGGCGAAGGCCGGGAACATCGAGCACCTCATCGGCCTGCGCGCGCCCGGCCGCCCATCCGCCTAAGCGCGACGGGCACGTCGGGGATGTGCTATCTTCAACTCCAAGGAAGGAGACAGGAACTTGCGCCTCTTCGGCCTCTCTCTGCTCGCGCTCGCCGCGGGCTGCAACTGGGTCTCACCGGAAGACCTCGACGCGCGCCTCGGCCAGCTCGACGATGACGGCGACGGCTTCACCCGCGACGGCAACGGCGACCCCCTCCGGGTGGACTGCGATGACGGTGACGCCGCGATCTACCCCGGCGCGACCGAGGTCTGGTACGACGGCGTCGACCAGAACTGCGATCGCCTGAACGACTTTGACCAGGACGGCGACGGCGTGGTCATCGCGGGCTGCGCCGATCCGCGCGACTGTGCCCCGGAGATCCCCGGCGGCGACTGCGACGACCTCAACGCCGCGGTGTTCCCCGCCGCGGCCGACGAGTGGTACGACGGCCTCGACGCCAACTGCGACAGGGCGAACGACTTTGACCAAGACGGCGACGGCTTCGTGCTCGACGGCTGCGAGGACCCCGTCTACTGCGGCGGTGCGGTTCCCGGCGGCGACTGCGACGACATCACCGCGGAGGTCAACCCCGGCGAGAAGGAGGTCTACTACGACGGCCTCGACGCGGACTGCGACGGCGCGAGCGACTACGACGCCGACGGCGACGACCACGACTCCGACGAACACGGCGGCCGCGACTGCGACGACACCACGGATCAGGTGAACCCCGGCGCCGATGACGACTGGTACGACGGCCTCGACCAGGACTGCGACGGCGCGAACGACTTCGACCAGGACGGCGACGGCCTGGTCATCAAGGGCTGCATCAACTCCACCTACTGCGGCGCGGACGTGCCCGGCGGCGACTGCGACGACAGCGACGCCGCGGTCTTCCCCCTCGCCCAGGAGGACGTGCAGGACAGCATCGACTCCGACTGTGACGGCGGCGCTGACTCCTTCGCCCTCGTCCTCAGCTCCAACACCTTCGTCGGCGGGGAGGACCTCGCGGCGGGGGAGTGGCAGGATCAGGTCTACTTCTCGATGGCCGTCGGCTACGCGTCGTGGATGGGCGAGACCGAGCTGGAGCAGACCTGGGACGCCACCGTGGCCTCGGCTTACTCCGTGCTCCCGCCTTGGCTCAACTTCACCGAGGCCGCGGAGTACGCCCTCGACGTGGTCGAGACCTTGCCTTGGGGCGCCGAGCGCACGGCGGACCCCTCCTACAGCGTCTCCTCCGGCCAGTCCTTCGCCGTCGAGACCGTCGATGGGCGCGACTGGATCTGCGGCGGCTCGGGCCTGCTCTACGGCAGCTCCCGCGGCCTCAGCACCACCTGCTTCCAGCTCAGCAAGAGCGGCGGCACCTCGTCCACCCGGCGCCGCTCGGTGTCCTTCGGCGTGAGCGACGCGGTGAGTGACCTAGACGACATCACCACCGCCCGTGACGCCGAGGGGGATTTCCACACCCTGGGCTGCACGACGACGGACGGCGGCAGCCTGCAGTACCTCGTCGTCACCGAGCTCGGCCTGGAGGCGGGCACGTCCCAGGCGAACCAGCTCTTCACCGACGTGAGCATGTCGTCCTGCGCGGCCCACTTCTTGGACCCGAGCGGCGACGGCACCCTCATCTACCTCGACGGCGACACGAACGAGTACGTCGTCGCCACCTGGGATCCGTCGGCGCCGGAGACCTTCTCCGGGGCGTTCTCCGACCTCTTCACCGAGACCTTCCGCGGCACCACCTCCATCGCCGACATCATCGTGCCCCCGGGCGCGACGAAGCCCATCGAGCTGGTCGTGACCGTCTCCGGCGGCCTGATCGTGTACGAGGGCGGCCTCGCCTCGGGCACGGCGCGCTCGGTGCCCAGCGCGACGGCGGTGCGTGACGCCGACCTCGCCTTGGGCCCCAGCGGCGAGCTCTTCGCGGTCTGGCTCGACTCCTTGGGCAAGGTGCGCGTCGCCTTCGGCTCCACGGGCGTCGGCTTCACGACCTTGGCCAAGGTGACCACGCCCTTCACGCCCACCGAGGTCACGGCCTGGTACACGGCGACGGGCTACCTCTTCGTCGGCGCGACGAACGGCACGGCCCTGGCCGTCGGTGTCGTCGAGCCGCCCTAAGCCGGCGGCCTCAGAGCCCCAGGCCCGGCAGCCAGCGCGCGAGCAGGGTGTCGGAGAAGAACAGCACGATGACGCCCCCCACGGCGAGGAAAGGGCCGAAGGGGAGCTGCGTCCGGAAACCGCGCCCTTGGGTGATCATGAGGCCGATGCCGATGATTGACCCGAAGATCGAGCCGATCATCACCACGGCGAGGGTCGGCCAGGGCCCCAAGAACGCGCCGATCATGCCCAAGAGCTTCACGTCGCCGTAGCCCATGCCGTCTTCGCCGCGCAAGAACTTGTAGGCGAGGAGGATGGACAGGGGCGTCGCCGCGCCGACCAAGGCGCCGACGACGGCCTCTCGCCAGGTCGGCCCGCCGTCAAAGCCCAAGGCGCCCAAGCCCAGCGCCGCGAGCACCCCGAAGGGCGCGGCGTAGACCGAGAACTGATCGGGGATGATGTAGTGCCGCAGGTCGATGTAGGTCGTCGCGACGAGCATCGCCACGAAGATGAGGTAGACGGACCAGGCGGCAAAATGACCGAGGGTCAGTTCTGCCGGGCTCGGCACGAGCTGCCGGAACAAGAGCAGGCCCAGGCAGCCCACGAGGAGCTCAATCGCCGGGTAGAGCGGGGAGATCGGCGCCTGGCAGGCCCGGCAGCGCGCCCGGAGCAGCATCCAAGAGAGCACGGGCACGTTGTCGTACCAGCGGATCCCCGCGCCGCAGGAGGGGCAGTGGGAGGGCGGGTAAGCCACGGAGCGGTCTTCAGGCATCCGCGCGATGCAGACGTTCATGAAGCTGCCGACGCAGAGCGCCACGACGAAGGCCCAGCCCTGTGAGAAGAGGTGCGCCTGCTCCAAGGTCACGCGGACTCCATCACGGCGGTGATCACCCGCGCCATGTCCTCGTCGTTTAGCCCCTCATGGGCGGGCAGCGCCAGGGCCCGGGCGCAGAAGGCGACGGCGTTGGGGCATGACGAGCGCCCGCCGAGCACGGGCTGGGCGTCCATCGGCGCGGGGTAATACACCGCGGTGTCGATCCCGGCCTCGTGCAGCCTCGCCCGGGTGGCCTCCCGGCGCCCTGGGGCGCAGAGCACGACGTACTGGTGTACGCCATCGTCGGGGTGCCGGGGGAGCGGGGTGACCGGGCTGTCGGCGAAGGCGCGGTCGTACACCGCGGCGGCGGCGCGTCGGGCGGCGGCGCGCCGGGGCAGCTCCGGCAGGTGCCCGAGCACGACGGCGGCCTGCACGGCGTCGAGGCGGCTGTTTCGCCCCCAGCGCTCATGGACATACGGCGCGCTCATGCCGTGGCTGCCGATGGACCGGGCCAGCGCCGCGACGGCCGGG
>JAKLKD010000120.1 GCA_023150845.1 Myxococcota bacterium
TGAGCGCGCCCTGGGCGCTCGTTGCCCGGGCGGCGCGGGCGGAGCAGCCCGAGCACGAGCTCTGCGTAGACGAGGACGGCGCCCGGGCGCTGCGTTACGTCGGCGGCGGGGCGCCCCGGGTGGACAGCGCCCCCTTGGGCGGTCGTTGGCTCCTGCTCGGCGGGATGACCGGCCCCTTGGCGGGCCTCGCCCGGGCTCTGGCCGCCCGCGCCCCCGAGGCCCTGCTCTTGGCGCCCCCTGTCGGGGATCCGCCCGCCGGGCTGTTGGAGGACCTCCGCGCGGCGGGGGCGCCGACCCAGACCTTGAGCGGCCTCGCGGCCCGGGGCGCCATCGACGACGCCGGTCGCCTCGCCGGGCTCATCGTGAGCCCCTGCGCCCGCCGCACCGTCGAGGCCCTGTCCTTAGACGCCCCGGCCCTGCGCGCGGAGCTCCTGCCGACGCTCTTGGACCTCCGGCGCCTCACCGAGCGGGTGGAGCCCTTCCGCCTGCTCATCATCGGCCCCGGCGAGGCCCTGCGTGGGCTCAGCGGCGGGGCGATCTCCGCGGCGGTGGAGCAGGCCGCCGAGGCGCTGATCGTGGCCCGGCGGGCGGCGGGTCGTCCTGGCGCGTCCTTCATCTGCGCCTTGCCCGCCCTGCAGGCCGAGCACGAGCCGAGCCTCGGGGCGGCGCTCACGGCGCGGGCGCCGACGGCGTTGTGGCTGCCCGAGCGCCTCCGGGCGTCCTTCTCCCGGCAGGCCTTGGCGCTCCCGGCCCTGCATGAGCTGGCCCGGGAGCAGGAGCGGGCCCTGGGCGAGCGCACCCTGAGCGCGCTGACGGCGCTCCTGAGCGGCTTCCGCCGGGGGAGCGAGCGGGACCAGCCGCCGGACCTGCCGCTGTCGGCGAGCGGCCTCGACTCCATGGCGGCGGTGGAGTTTCTGCGGGAGGTGGAGGCGCGGTTCACGGTGACCTTCTCCTTGAGCCGCCTCGACTTCGGCCAGGTGACCCTGCGTGGCCTCGTGGCCGAGGTGCTCCAGGCGCGCCTCGACGCCCCGGCGCCGGACGAGCCCACCCGGGAGCTGCCCGCGCCGCCGCTCCAGCCGTCGGCGCGGCCGCCGGAGGAGCGCCCGAGCCCCTGGTCCTTCGTGCCTGGGGCGCGCCTCGTGCTCAGCC
Organism: Myxococcota bacterium; assembly: GCA_023150845.1. Taxonomy (GTDB): domain Bacteria; phylum Myxococcota_A; class UBA796; order UBA796; family CAJQPC01; genus JADKFE01. Next base: position 1,150 of record JAKLKD010000120.1, read on the forward strand.
GGGCGGACGGCCTGCCCTTGGAGCTCTACGTCGCCGGGGAGGGCCCGCCCGTGGTGCTCTTGCCGCCCATCTGGTCGACGGCGCCCATCTGGCGGGCGCAGATCGAGCGCCTCTCGGCGCGGCACACCGTGATTGTGCCCCATTACCCCGGCTATGGCCGGAGCGCGTTTGACCCGGCGGTGGCGACGCCCGAGCGGGTGGCGGAGCGCCTCGTGCGGGCGCTGGACGACCTCGGCCATGTTGGCGCCTTCGCCTTGGTGGGCTGGTCCTTGGGGGGCATGGTGGCGCAGCGCCTCGCGGCGGGTCACCCCGAGCGGGTGCGGGCCTTGGTGCTCGTGAACACGACGGCGCGGCTCGACGAGGACGACAGCGCGACGCGGGGGGTGGAGCTCCTGAGCGGCCTCGTGGCGGACTTTGAGCGGGGGCTCCTGCCCTTCGGCCCGGCGACCCAGCGGGCGATGCGGGCGCAGCTTGAGCAGGGCGGCCAGGCGGGCCCCTCGACCCTCTTGATGCACTACGCCTCGGAGACCCTGCGCTTTGACGCCCGGGCCGAGCTCGGCCACATCCGCGCGCCGACCCTCATCGTGCAGGGCGCGAAGGACAGCCTCACGCCGCCGTCCTTGGGCCGCCTCTTGGCCGAACGAATCCCCGGCGCGCGCTACGTCGAGCTGCGGGAGGGCGGCCACTACGTCCCCCTGCAGCACCCCGACCGCTTCAACCAGCTTGTCGAGGAGCACCTCCGCGCCCAGGCCCCGAGCGCCGAGCGCGCGGTGAGCGGGGGGTGAGGCCGCGCGCGCTCCCCCCGCTCACGCTCAGGCCGCCCCGCTCACCCAGCCGCGCCGACACGATCTCGCGCGGCGTCTGTGTGGGGTGGGCGGCCGCCGCTTAACCTTGCACCGAGTCGTCGGCCTTCGCGGCGCCGCGGCGGCTGCGCTCAAACTGCGGCAGCTGGGCGAGGACCACGTCTTCGCCGAGGGTGAGCGTCGCGAGGCGGATGAGCTTGCGGTAGCGGGTGACGAAGTCCCGCTCGCTCGCCTCGACGGTGGAGCGTTTGACCTCACGGTCGGCCTTGGCCTGCTCGTGGTTGAGGACGGCGAGGCGGAGGGCCTCGTTCAGCTCCTTGAGCGTGTCGAGGCGGGCGTCGGCGAGCTTCAGGTCCGTGCGGCCCTCCAGCACGGCGAAGGCGCGCTCGAAGGTCTGGACCTGCTGGGCGGAGGGCTGCTCCAGGACCTCGCTGACCGGGCCGCCGCCCATGGCGCTGCGCACGGCGGCGACGGCGGCGGCGCCGTGGCGGGCGCGGAGCGTGGCGATGTAGAGGCGCAGCTCCTCCTCAAAGGTGATGTCCTTCTCATCAGCGTCGGCCCGGGCGGCGGTCTCCGCCCCGGCGGCGGTGGCGAAGCGCTCATAGTCGTTGAGGAAGGTGGTGTCGCTGTCGCCGATCGTCTCGTCGATGAGCGTGAGCAGCGCGGCGGGGAAGCTGCCCGCGGCGCGGCCTTGACGAAGGGCGCTGGCGCAGGTGCGGTTCTGTCCACGGCCATTGGGGAACGGTGTCTTGTCCATGTCGTCCTCGTGATGAAAGCGCGAGGCGCCCCGCCCCGAGCTGTGGGCAGAGGATAGCCACGCCGCTCCCGGGGCCGCAAGCGCCGCTCGCCGATCCAGCTCAAGAGCCGCCCCAGAGGCCATCGGAGGGGCCCAAGCGCGCCGATCGGCGGCGCGGGCCCGAGAGGATCCTCGGGCCGGGAGCGGGCGGGGAGGCACGCCGTCGGCGACGGGGTGAGCGAGGGGGAGGGCGGCTGGACAGGTCCGGATGGTTCGCGGAGATTCCGTTAGGTCGTATGGACGCGTCCGGATGAGTGGCGGAGATTTCCCCAGGTCGTATGGACGCGTCCGGATGAGTGGCGGAGATCCCACAGGTCGTATGGACGCGTCCGGATGGTTCGCGGAGATTCCGCCAGGTCGTATGGACGCGTCCGGATGAGTGGCGGAGATTTCCCCAGGTCGTATGGACGCGTCCGGATGAGTGGCGGAGATCCCACAGGTCGTATGGACACGTCCGGATGGGTGGCGGAGATCCCACAGGTCGTATGGACGCGCCCAGACGGGTTGGGGGCGGCGGCGGGGTGCTTGACGCTGAACCCTGGGCTGGGATAGCGTGCGGGCATGTCAACCTGGCTTCCTTGCGTACCCGCCAACTGCCCGCCCGCCGAGGCTCGACCCGCCGAGGGCGTGGTGTTCCGCGTGACGGACGGGGAGACGCCCGCTCCGCGAGACTTCGTCCCGATGCGGCTTGAGCGCCCTGAGCAGAGCTTCGTGGGGAGAGAGTGTCTGGCGGCGGGGCTCTCCGTGTACAAGCGGCGGCGGGACCTTGAGCGCCTCAAGAGCTACCCGACCTTCCGGGGGCGGTCGCTCTGGGTGGCCAAGGCGGAGCTGTCGCCGGACCACGGGGTGCTCTTGGCGACCCCGCCAAAGGCGATCCGCAACTCCCACCACACCTGGTGGTGGCCGAGCGCGCTGACCCCCGAGTCGCTCTTCTCTTCGGACGGCGCGCTGTGAACCTCAACCTGCCGCCGCGCGGGCTCCTCGGGGAGCTGACGCTCTTGGAGGTCTTCGATCTCTACGAGGAGCCCATCCTGTTCTCTTGCCGCTCGGCGAGGGGGGAGCGGTACGTCGGGCTCCTCTGCGCCTCGGACGACGCGCGGCAGGCTTGGCTCTACGCGCCGATCTCCCCGGCGCGTCTTGAGGAGCTCCGGTCGGGGCGGCTCACCACCTACGACCTGTTTCGAGAGGTCGAGGGGGGAGACCTGGCCTACGTCTCGCGGAGCCGTGAGGCGTCGGGAAGCGCGGGCTGGAGCGTCGAGTGGGTGATCGCCGCCGAGGTGGATGACGCCCTCCTGCCGACGCCGGGGGTGTCGCTGGAGCTTGAGCCCGAGGAGGCGCGGGGCGAGGACACGCTGCCCGACCTGAGCGCCCTCGCGGCGCAGGGCCGCCGAGACGTGCTCGCGCTGCGGCTCGTGCTCCCCGACCGTGACGACCACGAGGCCCCGGCCTCTCTGGTGGGGGCGGTGCTCAGCGGGGTCCAGCACGTCGTCAACGCCATCGGGCAGGCGGTGCTCGCCCGGCCCACGACGCGCGCGCCAATCCCCGTCTCGGTGCTCAACGACTGCCAGCTCAGCGTCACCGGCGTCTTCGCCGGGTCCTTTGGCGTCACCTTGGGCGGGGCGGGTTCGTCGGACCACTCCCACACGACCAAGTCTGGGCCCATCTTTGAGCAGCTCTTTAAGCTCCTGTCGGTCACCCAAGACCCCGCGGCGCTGCGGGAGCAGCTCGGGGCCCTCGGGGGGCGCCTGCCGAACAAATACAGAGCCTTGCTCTCGACGCTCGGCGCGGTGGAGCGGTTTGAGCTCGGCTGGGGGGCGCCCTCGGGCGGCCCGGCGCGCCGGGCGGCCTTGGGGCGCGCCGAGGTCGCGACGGGGGTGCGGGTGCTCACGAGCTACACGACCTTAGCGCCTCAAGAGTTCACCGTGCTGGCCCGGCTCATCGGCCTCAACCTGCGCACCAAGTCCTACGAGCTGCACGATGAGTCGGAGGGCGCGCGCTACGTCGGGCGCTTCGTAGACGCCGTGTCCCCGGCGGCGAGGGTTGCCCGCCTGGGCGAGCTCTACTTCGCCGTGCTCCAAGACATCCCCGAGGAGAGCGCCGGAGGGGCCGTCGAGCAGCGCCAAGAGCTCTTGGCGCTCGCTCCGGCCGTGGACTAGGCCGCCTCAACCCCCGTCGATCTCCTCCAGGGCCGCGCCCAGGCGCTCTCTCGCGCCGGTCAGGGCTTGGGGCAGGCCGTCGAGGCGGGCGAAGGCGGCGCGCAGGGGCTGGAGGTCGTCCTCGGCGACGGGGCGCTGGCTGGCGGCGAGGGCGAGCTGGCCCAGGGCCTCGGTGAGCTCCCGGGCCAGGGTGGTGAGCCGGGCCCGGGGGATGGCGCGGCGCAGGGTCGCCGCCGCGTCGGAGAGCGTCGGCAGGGCCCGGAGCACACGCTCTGGGGCCGTGAGCGTCGGCAGCCGGGCGAGGGTGCCCGCCTCCAGGGCGAAGGCCCGGGCGCCGCGCCGCAGGCGCTCGCCGAGGCGGCTCGCCGTCTGAAGCTCCGCCGAGGCGGACTCCGCCAAGGCCAGCAGCTCGGCCACGTCCACGGGCTCCCCGCGGAGCTGCTGGGTGTAGGCCGCCTCGACCTGGGTGAGCAGCGCCTCGGCGCGCTCGGTGATGGAGTCGGCGCGGTCGCGCAAGGACACCGCCAGGCCGTGCAGGGTGAAGAGGGTGAAGGTGAGGTTCGGATCCTGAGACATAGGAGGTCCAGTCTCCCGCCAGGGAGGTGAGTGGTTCATGCGCTGGGCAGAGCGAGGCCATGGGTCGGCGGCGACCGTGGGCGTGGGGGCGGCGACGTGGGGCATGGACCGACCCCCGCAGCCCGGGGAGACCCGGCGCGGGGGGACGATCGTAGGCGCGGCGCGCGGCGCGGCGTGCTCTGAACGACGCGGCGAGAGCTAAGTGGCCTTCTTGAGCGGCTTACGCGGCTGGTCCAGGGCGTGGGGGCCAGGGCGCGGGCTCGGCGAGGGGCGGCGGGCGGTTATGAGAGAGAGGCCCGGCACATATACCGGGTGTGGGATGACGATGTTGGTGCATCGGAGTCCTGCGAGCCCTCCGGTGGTGGTACACCGGGGGGCTCTCGTGTTTTTGGTGTTGAGAGAGCGACCGGGGCCAGGGGGCGCCGGGTGCGGAGAGCCGCACAAGAAGAGTTTGGCGGATGCGGCGATCAAGCGCAAGAGGGGAGGGGTGAAAAAAGTTGGGGGGTGGGATGCGGGGGAGCGGAGCGGGCGGGGGCTGGCGGTTTAGGCAACAGGTCCGCTATACTCCCCGGCGCGGAGGTGCCGTGGACACGCTGTTCTTGGAGCGGATGTTGTTGTTGCTCAGCCAGGGCAGCTTCACGACGACCTACAAATACGCCCTGCTCTTGGCGCTGATTGACTTGAACGTCGAGGGCGCCGGGCGCGGCGGGCCGGTGTCGTCGGTGACCACGCGGCAGCTCGCCGAGCGGGTGATCGTGCTCTATTGGCCCCACACCCGGCCTTACGCGCGGCGGCGGGCGGCGCTGCGGCGGCTCATGGCGTCGCGCCCGCTCACCCCGCACCTGCGGCGGGCGGGCCGCCCCAAGGCGCTCCAAGACGCCGGGCGCGCGCTCCTTCAGTCCACGACCTCCCACAAGCGCGGGCGGTCCCAGGCGGAGATCGTGTCGAAGATCGCCGACCTCCGCGCCGCCGTGCGCCGGATCGATCCCCGCGCCGACCGCCGCCCACACCTCGCCCAGCGCGCCGACCCCAAGGGCTTTGAGCGCCTCGTGCGGGAGGTCGAGTGGGTGCTCGCCGAGAAGCCCATCCCCCGGCTGCAGGTCGTCGGCCGCCTCCACGAGCCCTTTTTGTACCGCCTCGACTGGACGATTGAGCAGTCCAAGGGGCGCTTGATCGAGCCCGGCCTGCCCAAGCTCACCGAGCGCGCGCTGCGTGACGGCTCGCTCTCCAACGCCCTCACGCTCCTGCCCGGCGTGCACGAGCGGCTCGTGTCGCTCTCGGCGGTGCTGCGCCCGCTAATCCACCGCCACTGGTCGGACATGGTGGCGCGGCTCAACGCCCTGCCCGAGCGCCACCTGGAGTCGTTCTTGTTCGGGGCGTCCCGGGCGTCTCTGGCGCCTGTGCGTGAGCCGCTGTGGTCGCTCCAGGGCGGGCGCTGCTTCTATTGTGCTCGCCGCGTGGCGCTCAGCGACGCCGAGGTGGACCATGTGCTGCCCTGGTCACGCCTCGCTGAAGACGGCCTGGAGAACCTCGTGGTCGCCTGCGCCGACTGCAACAGCGCCAAGTCCGACCTCTTGCCCGGTCGCGAGGCCGTCTTGCCTTGGCTCGGGCGCCCGGCGGCGGGGCTCACGCGGACCAGCGAGGCGACGGGCTGGCCCCTCGCCCGTGACCGTGTGCGGTCCACCTGCGCGGTGGTCTACCGCCAGCTCAGCCCCGGCGTGCCCGTGTGGCGCGGCGGCGGCGACGTGGGGCGCCTCACTGAAGACGAGCAGCGGGAGATCCTCACGGCCCTCGGGCGCCTTGAGGACTAGCCGCCCGATCGTGTGAGGTTGCCGGATCTGCCACAATCGGCGGCGCCGAATGGTGCGTCGGCGACGGGCTGAGTAAGGGGCGAGGGGAGGTGACGATGCCCCTGCTGCTGCGCCCCAAGCCCACGTTCACCCTGAGCCTGCGCGTGTGGAGACCTTTCAGACCCACTTGAGGCTCTCGTTCAAGCTCGACGACGATGAGCGCCTCCTGCGCGCCCTCTCCCCCGTGCGTGAGGTGTTCAACCTCAAAGACCTCGACTTTGAGCAGCTCATGCAGCGGGACATCGACGACGCCCGCGTCGCGACGGAGCTGATCCCCTACCTGCTGGAGGAGAGCCGGTCCGGCCTCGTCAAGCTGTTCCCGCCGATCATCGTCGTCGTGCTGCCCGTGAACGATCAGAAGCTCCCGGCGGATCATTACCCGACCGTGCAGAGCGGCGACGAGGACGACGGCGAGGGCAACACCTGGCACACCGAGCGCTCCGGGGAGCTGGGCCAGGAGGTGTTTGAGCTCCGCCAGCTCGTGCAGGACGGCGAGCGCTGGGACCACGACTACGCCCGTCTCAAGCTCAACACCGGCCGCTCGGCCCTGGTGATCGTGGACGGTCAGCACCGCGCCATGGCGCTCATCGCCATGTACCGCAACTGCACCAAGTGGCCCGACAACGCCCGGGCCGTGGAGCCTTACTACAAGCTGTGGTCCCGCTCGGTGATTGAGCGATACGACCTGGACGAGGTCAAGCTCCCGGTGATGTTCTGTGTGTTCCCCGAGCTCGACGGGCGCGACCCCGACCAGATGCCCGTGCATCAGGCCTGCCGGGCGGTGTTCTTGGCGCTGAATAAGAACGCGCGGAAGGTCACCCGGGCGCGAAACTTCCTGCTGGATGACCGCGACATCGTCAGCTCGTTCATGCGCTCGGTGCTCACCGACATCAAGGCCAGCTCCGACATCCACTCCAAGTCCACGCTGCGCCTGTGGAACGTCGAGCTCGACTCCGACGCCGACCGCACCGCGCTCAACGCCGACACGGCCATCACCGGGGTCACCCACCTCTATGGCCTCATCGAGCGCATCACCCTGCGTGGGAACCCCTTGGAGCGCCTGAACGCCCCGAGCAGCGCGGGCCGTAAACAGACGACCCTTGAGGCCTGCTTCCGCCGCCTCGTCGTCGAGGATCTGCTCTCCCGTGTGACGCGGGACGAGGCCCGCCGCGACACCTGCGACCCAGCGACGGAGGCGATCCTCGTGCGGGCGTTCAGCGAGCGCTTCGGCAGGCTCCTCGTGCGGGGGCTGAGCGACTTCGCCCCCTACGCCGCGAACAATGAGGCGGCCTTGCTCATCCACCGCCAGCTCGACGCCGGGGCCACGGCGGAGTTTTATCGCACCATCCTCTTTGAGGGCCAGAGCATGGATCAGGTGTTTGAGTCCCACGTCGAGTGGCTCAAACAAGAGATGAAGAGCCCCGGGCGCCTGCGCAGCCCCGAGCTGCGCGCGGTGAAGACCGACTTTGACGGGCGCGTGAAGGAGCTGGAGGTGTGGCGCCAGCGGCTCGCCAGTGAGCGCATCAACAACCTCTTGGGGAGCGTGCCCGAGCATGTGCGTGAGTCCCCGAGCGTGCGGCGGACCCTACACGAGCTGCACACCCGCACCTTCACCACGGCGGCCTTTCAGAGCGCGCTGTTCATCACCTTCTTCGCGGCCATCGAGCGTGAGAACGAGCGCCGCTCCAAGCCCCCCGAGGTGCTCGACCCGCTGACCGCGGCTGAGGTCGAGGCGCTGTTTGATGAGTACCTGCGCCAGGTGAACGAGCTGTTCGCGCCGACCAAGCTTGAGCGCCTGGAGCGGCTGTTGTTGGTGCTCGTGGGGCGGCTGGATGTCGAGGGCAAGTCGGCGACGGTGACGCCGTGGACCGAGTGCCTCCGCCACATCCTCATCCCCGGCGAGCTGAAGCCCGACGAGTGGTCCAAGTTCCGCTTCATGTTCGCCGAGCTGTGGCAGCCCAAGGAGCACCCCGAGCTCAAGGATCAGCTCACCCGGCTGCGTGTGGCTCTGCGGAAGCAGGCCCTGGACGCCTACGTCACCCGCAAGGTGAAGGAGCACGCCCAAAACCTCGGCGTGCCCATCGCCCGCCTCGACCTCGCCGACGTGGAGCGCCTGCGCGCCGAGTGTGTGGACCACATGACCACGGGGATCCGTGCGCTGCGCAACCTGAGCGACAAGAACACCGAGCGCCTGCGCGACGAGCTGACCCGCTCCTTGGACCTGCCCGAGACCAACGCCGTCGAGGAGATGGACGGCTGAGCGCCGCCGCCCCCTCACCCCGCCGCGAGCACCTCGCTCACCAGGCGGAGCAGCTCGGCGTTCTGGAACGGCTTGCGCAAGAAGTGGGCGTCGGGGGGGAGGCGCTTGGCTTGGACCAGCTCGGTCCAGGCGTAGCCCGACATCGTGATGGTCTTGAGGCTCGGGTCGTCGGCGGTCGCGATGCGCACCAGCTCGACGCCGTTGCCGCCGGGCATCACCACGTCGGTGATGAGCAGGTGGAAACGGTGCTCGGCGAGGAGCGTCAGGGCCCGCACGCTGTCTTGGGCCAGGTGCACCTCGTACCCGGCGAGGCTCAGCACGTCGCCGACCAGCTCCCGCAGGTCGTCGTTGTCCTCGACGATGAGCAGGCGCTCGTTGTGCGGGCGGTCAGGCTCGGGGTCGGCGACTGGTGGGGCGAGCTCTGGCACGGCGGCGCTCACCGGGAGCAGCAGCTCAAAGGCGCTGCCAAGGCCTAAGGTCGTGTCGACGGTCACCGCGCCGCCGTGGGCGGTGATGATGCCGTAGGTGGACGGTAAGCCCAGGCCCGTGCCTTGGCCCATCGGCTTCGTCGTGAAGAAGGGATCAAAGATGCGCTCCCGCACCTCGTCGCTCATCCCCGTCCCGGTGTCCCGCACGGTCAAGGAGACATAGTCCCCAGGCTCAACCCGCAGCGCCGCGGCCTCGATAGGCGCGAGCGACCGATCGGCCGTGCAGATCTCCAGGCGCCCGCCGCCGGGCATCGCGTCCAGGGCGTTCACGACGAGGTTCATCAGGGCCTGCTCAAGCTGCGTCGGGTCGGCGAGGATCGCCCAGCTCGAGCCCAGGCTCAGCTCCACGGAGATGTCCGCCGGGATGGTGCCCCGGAGGAGGTCCAGGCGGTCCTCGATGAGCTGGTTCAGGTCGAGGGGCTGGCGCTGGGTCACCTGGCGGCGCCCGAAGGCGAGGAGCTGCGCCACGAGCTGCGCGCTGCGCTCCATCGCCGCGCGCATCCGGCCGAGCTGGCGCAGCGCCGTCGGGCGGTCGGTCACCTGCCGGGACACGAGCTCGAGCCCGGCGAGCACCACGGCGATGAGGTTGTTGAAGTCGTGCGCCAGCCCGCCGGCCATCACGCCCAAGGACTCCAGGCGCTGCGCCTGCTGAAGCTGGGCGTCGCGCCGCCGGGCGGCCTCCTCGGCCTCGCTCAGCGCCGTGAGATCCCGCGCCATGTTGAACGAGCGCATCGGCTCACGCATGTCGAGGTAGCCCGTCCAGGAGACGATCACCTCCCGGCCGTCCTTCCGGCGCAGCTTGTGCACCACGTCGCGGAAGCGTGGCTCGTCGAGGCGTACCTGGGTGGAGACCTGCCTCTGAGCCAGCTCGATCTCCTCGGCCGGCGCGAGGAACCCAATAAAACGCTGTCCGCGCAGCTCCTCGTCGGTGTAGCCCACGAGGCGGGCGAAGGCGCTGTTCCAGGCGAGCAGGTCCGTCTCGAGGTTGGAGACCACCATGGGCACGTCGAGCTGGGAGAAGAAGAGGTCACGCACCTCCACGGCGACGTGGCGCTCGGTGATGTCCGTGATGAGCCCGTCGAGGTAGAGCGCGCCGTCGGCGGGGTCTTGGGTGACGGTGTAGTGCTCGAGGCCCCATACCACCTGGGGGGACGGGTTCGTGGGCGTGAGCCGATACTCAAGGGTGCCCTGGGCCCCGGGCCCGAGGGCGCGCCGCGCCGCGCGTATCCGCTCATGGTCCTCCGGGGCGATGAGCGCCGCCAGAGGCGCGCCGATAAGCGACGGGGCCGACACGCCGAGGAGCGCCTGCACGCCCTCGGTGATGAGCACGATGGCACAGTCATCGTCGAGTCGGGCGCGGTACGCGAAGCCCGGGATGTTGCGGAGCACCGCGTTGAGCTGGGCGCGGTGGGCCTTCGCGTCTTGGTTGAGGCGCAGGCGGTCGAGGGTCCGGGCGAAGAGCTCGGCCACCCGGAGCAGGAGCTGCTCGGTGAGCTCGTGGCGGCGGGCCCAGCCCTCGGGGTTCCAGCCCAGGCAGAGGGTGCCCAGGACCAGCTCCCCGGCGTAGAGCCCGGCGCTCGCCATGCCGTAGCCCTCGAGCTCCTCTAGGCCCTTCGGCGCCGGCGCCCCAGGCGGGCTGAAGTAGAGGAGGTCCCCCGGCGCGATGTGCTGCAGCTCAATGGGCGCCGGGCGGACGGTCGCGGCGCTGGGGCGGGTCTGGGCGGGATCCTCCCAGCGGACCCGCTCCACGAGGGCTGGGGGGTCTCCGGGCCGGTAGTCCATCACCCGGGCGATGAAGGCCCCGGCGCGGCGGCCGAGCTGCTCTAGGCCCTCCAGGAGCGCGGCCTGCAGGCCGTCGTCGGGGCTGCGCATCAGGCGCGCGGAGAGCTCGGCCAAGAAACGATCGGTCTCCCGCAGCTCCTCCAGTCGCCGCGTGGCGTTGAGCTCCACGACGGAGCCGACGACGACCTCGGCGCCGTCGATCTGAATGAGCCGAGCCGTCGAGCGGATGGTCAGGGTGTGCCCAGCCTCGGTCTCGACGTCGATGTCCATGCTCTGGTGGCCGCCCGCCCGGAGCCGCTCCATCGACGTGTGCCACTGCGCCTCGGTCAGCCGGGGGTTCGCCTGCCACAAGAGCCGGCCCCGCAGGTCGGCGTTCGCCACGCCGCTGAGCGTGCGCGCGGCCTCGTTCAGGAGGATCAGCCGCCCATCCGGGCTCGCCGCCCACAGCGCCGTCGCGCTCTCCTCGATGAGCTGCCGGGCCAAGGCGAGGTCGTGGCTGCTGTCCCGGGCCTCCGTCATGTCGACGTCAACGCACAAGAGCCGCCGCAACGCGCCGCTGGGGTCGGTCAAGGCGCGGCCCCGCAAGAGCCGCCAGCGGTAGCCCTCGCCGACGGAGGCCCTCGCGCGAACGCTGAGGTCAAAGTCTTCAGGCACGGTCCAGGCCGCGCCGAGCACGTCCCGGGCCCGGGGGGCGTCGTCGGGGTGCAAGAGGCCGCAGATCGCGTCGAGCACGGTGGGCAAGGCCGAGGCGGGCACGGAGACGGCCCAGCGCCCGACGGCGGTGATCGCCCGGCCAGGGATGACCTCAATCATCGTGAAGTCGCCGATCATCGCCTCGATCATGTCGCGCAACGCGCCGACGTCGAGGCTCGGGGGCGCCACGTCGCCGAAGGTCGGGGCCGGGTCGAGCAGGCTCGCCGGGCCGACGGACTGCACCCAGGCGATGAGCCCGCCGCTCGGCAGGCCCTCCACCCGCAGGTGGACCGGGGGCAGGATGACCTGGCTTGACGGCGCGCCGATGTCGAGCACCCGCCGCAGCGCGTCGGTGAGGGTGTCGCGGGCGACGGGATCCAAGGCGGCGAGGGCCTGGTCCGCGTCGGGGGTGGTGAGGCGAATGGCCCCCGCGCCGTCGATGAGGAGCCACGGGGCCTGGGGCCGCGCGGCGATTCGCTGCAGCGCCTCGATGGTGAGCGTGGGGTCGAGCGGTGTCAAACCAGCTCCGGTCGCGGCGTGATTTGGGGGGGGCGAGCGGACTATAGTAGCCCTCAAGGTGCAAAACCTGAAGCCCCAGAAGGGAGCTCAGGCCGCGGGCGCCCTCTGCAGCGCCGTCGCGACCATCCCGAGGAGCTCCTCGTTTCGGTAGGGCTTTCGTAAGAACGGGGCGTCCCGGGACAGGCGGCGGGTGCGCACCAGCTCATCCCAGGCGTAGCCGGAGACGAAGAGCACGGGCAGGCCAGGCCAGAGCGCCACGGCGATCTCGGCGAGCTCGACGCCGCTGAGGCCGGGCATGATCACGTCGGTGACGAGCAGGTCAAAACGTTGCCGAGGGAGGACAAGCATGGCCTCCTCGGCGTCTTGGGCGGCGGTGACGTTGTAGCCGTGGAGGCTCAGGATCATCACGCTCAGCTCGCGCAGGTCGGTGTTGTCCTCGACGAGGAGCACGCTGCCCTCGGCGCTCGTCGGCGCGGGGCTCGGCTCTGACGGGGCCTCGACGGCGATCTGGCTGAGGCTCGCCGCGGGGAGCAGCACCTCAAAGGTGGAGCCCGCGCCGGGGGCCGAGCGCACGCGGATGGTGCCGCCGTGGGCGGTGACGATGCCGTAGCAGGAGCTCAGCCCCAGGCCGGAGCCCGCGCCGGGGGGCTTCGTGGTGAAGAAGGGATCAAAGATGCGGTCTCGGGTGCCCTCCTCGATGCCCGTGCCGGTGTCGATGACCGAGAGCGCGACGTAGGCCCCAGGGCCGATAGGGCTCGCGTCGGCGGCGCCCAGGGTGACGTCGTGGGTGCGCATCGTGAGCGAGCCGCCGTCGGGCATCGCGTCGATGGCGTTCACCGCGAGGTTCATCACCACCTGCTCAAGCTGGGTGGCGTCCGCCAGCGCCGGGGACTGGGCGCCGAGCTCCAGGCGCAGGGTGATGTTCGGGCGCAAGAGCGTGCTCAACAGCGCGCAGCACTCCTCGACGTGCTGGTTGAGGTCGATGGCGGCGCGGTGGCTCACCTGGCGGCGGCCGAAGGCGAGGAGCTGGTCGATGAGCTGGGTGCCCCGCTCCAGCACGCCCTGGGCGCGGCGGAGGTGGCGCTGGCGCTCGGGGTCGTCGACGCCGGGGCGCTGGGCGAGGCCCATGGCGCCGATGGCGACGCCGAGCAGGTTGTTGAAGTCGTGCGCGACGCCGCCGGCCATGACCCCGAGGGCCTCCAGGCGCTGCGCCTGCTGCAGCCGCTCGGCGTGCACGCGGCGCTCCTCCTCCAGGATGCGGCGCTCGGTGATGTCCCGGGCCACGGCGAAGGTCTGGCGGCGGCCGCGGTTCACGAAGAACCCGCTCCACAAGAGCCAGCGCCACTCCCCGGACTTCGTGACGAAGCGCGCCTCCAGGCCGATGGCCCGGCCCGACTCCCGGAGCTGGCGGATGGCGGCGCGGCGGATGCCGGGGAGGTCGTCCGGGTGGCAGAAGGTCTCGAAGCGCTGGCCGACCATGTCCGCGGCGCTGTAGCCAAACTCGCGCTCCCAGGCGGCGTTCCAGCGGAGCACGATCTCCCGCTCGTCGAGGATCACCATGGGGTCGGGGGCGGAGTTGAAGAAGATGTCGCGCTCGTGCTCGACGGCCTTCTGCTCGCTTGCGTCGAGGAGGATGCCGTCGACGTGGCTGGGCGCGCCCTGGGCGTCGCGCTGGATGACGCCGAAGTCATGCACCCAGAGGGCCTCGCCGCTGGGCTGGAGCACGCGGTAGGTGTGGTTGCAGCGGCGGTGCTGGAGCGCGGCCTCGTGGGCCTCGCTGAGCACCCGCGGGCCGTCCTCGGGGTGGATGAGGGCGGTGAGGCTCGCGCCGACGAGGGCCTCTCCGTCGGCGCCGAAGACCAGGGCGGCGTTCTCGCTCACGGCCTCGATGGGGAACTCCGGCGTCCAGCGGCAGCGGTAGGCCACGCCGGGCAGGTTGGCCAAGAGCGCCTTTCGTTCGGCCTCCCGGGCGACGAGCCTCGCGCGGAGCTGGCGGCGGGAGAGCGCCTGGGTGAGGATGTCGCCGATGTCCCGGACGAGCGCCCGCAGGGCGTGGAGGTGGCGCCAGAAGGGCTCCTCGTCGGCCCAGAAGATGCCCATGAAGCCGAGCACCTGGGTCTGGTCCAGCAGCACGGCGGCGGCGACGCCCAGGTGGGCCGGGGCGAAGGTCGCCCGGGGGTCCGAGGAGTTGGGCCGGGCGATGATCACCCGGTCTTCGGGGAAGCCCGGCGGCATCGGGAGGTCCTCCCGCGCCACGGCCTCTGGCAGGGGCAGGAGCTGCTCGGGGGTGCGGGACCAGTTCACGATGCGCTCGGTGCGGCCCTCGGGCTCGTGGCGCTGCATGACGCCGATGAAGGACGCGCCGATGAGCTCGCCGAGCTGGCCGAGGATCTCGCGCATCACGTCGAGGAGGGCGTCGTCGGAGCAGCGCAGGAGGCGGTGCGCGGCGGCCCGGGGGAAGCCGTCGAGGGCCTCCCGCTCGCGGACGGCGGCGGCGAGCGCCGCGCGCTCGGTCTCGTCGAGGCCGCTCCCCAAGATGAGCTCTCGCCCGCCGAGACGAATCAGCCGGACCCGGATCATGAGCTGAACTGTTTTTCCGCTCGGCACGCTCATCGCCGCGGGGCGCGCGAGCTCCCGCTCCGCGCGCAGGGCCTCCAAGAAGCGCTCCCAAGGCAGGCCGTTCGCGCAGAGACCGAGGTCGACGACGTTCTGCCCGATGAGCGCCTTGGGGGACGACCCGAAGAGCTGGGCGGCTGCGACGTTGGCGTAGCGCAGATCGCCGCGCAGATCGCAGATCCACATCGCCTCGGAGCTGAGGTCGAGCAAGCTGTGGAGCTCCTCTTGGCTCGGCGAGTCGTCTCCAACGGCAGGGCCCATACACACCTCAGCGGGTCAAAGCCACGGGACATCATAGTGGGAACGCCACGCCGTTTGCGCGTGATGTCAGGTCCGCGTAAGCGCCACCTCGGCGCGGGCGGAGGAGACAGGATATGCCGAGAGGGCATGGCGCTCCTCATCACCAACATCCCCTGGCCCGCGGACGGCTCCGAGCCCCGCGAGGCCCTCGCGGCGCGGCTGCAGGTTCCCGTCGGGACGATCCTTGAGGTCGAGCTGCTCAAGCGCTCCGTCGATGGCCGTCGGCGCCCGCCGGTCTGGTTGGCGAACTACCGGGTCACGATGAGCGGCGACGAGGCTGCCGTGCTGGCCCGGGGCGCCCACGGCGTGCGCGCCTTCACCGAGCGTGATCGTGCCCGGTACTCCGAGGTGGACGTGCCCGCCCCGGCCCGCCGCCCCTGGCCCTCGGACGTGCGCCCGATCGTCATCGGCATGGGCCCGGCGGGGCTGTTCGCGGCCCTGCGCCTCGCCGAGGCCGGGGCCCCGGTGACCTTGCTGGAGCGCGGCGGCGACGTGCGGGAGCGCCACTTCGCCGTGCGCCGCTTCTGGCGCCACGGCGAGCTCAACCCCGACACCAACGTCGTCTTCGGCGAGGGCGGGGCCGGGGCCTTCTCCGACGGCAAGATCTACACCCGCCGCCGCGACGGTGAGCTGGGCTGGATCTTCCGCCGCCTCGTGGACTTCGGCGCGGACCCGGAGATCCTGGAGGAGGGCTGGGCGCACCTGGGCACCGACCGCATCCGGGAGATCCTCCCGCGCATGCGCGCGAGGCTCATCGAGCTCGGCGTCGAGGTGCGGTTCCACGCCGAGGTCACCACCTTTGAGGTCGAGGCCGGGCGCTGCGTCGGCGTGCGGCTGGCGGGCGGTGAGGTCTTGCGCGGCGCGCCGGTGATCGTCGCGACGGGGCACAGCGCGCGGAGCATCTGGCAGGCCATGCTCGACGCCGGGGCCGCCGCCGAGCAGCGCCCCATCCACATCGGCGCCCGCATCGAGCACCCCCAGCGCCTCATCGACCTCGCCCGGTACGGGGAGGCGAGGGGAGACCTGCCCCCGGCGAGCTACCGGCTCACGTCGTCGCCCCCGGCCCGGCCCGGCCGCGCGGCGCCCCGGAGCGCCCACACCTTCTGCATGTGCCCCGGCGGCACCGTCGTCGCCGCGAGCAACCACCCCGAGCGGGTGGTGGTCAACGGCATGAGCTACTCCAACCGCCGGGCCTACTGGGCGAACAGCGCGGTCATCGTCGAGGTGCGGCCGGAGGACTACGACGGCCCCGACCCGCTCGCCGGGATGCGGTTCCAGGACCAGATCGAGGAGCGGGCGTGGCGGCTCGGCGGCGGCGCGTTTAAGGCCCCGGCCCAGCGGGTCGAGGACCTCCTCGCCGGGCGCGGCTCGACGGAGCTGCCGCGCACCTCCTACACCTTAGGCGTCACCCCGAGCGACCTCCGCGAGGCCCTGCCCGCGCCGCTCATCGAGGGCCTCATCGCCGCGGTGCGCCACTTCGACCGGCAGATCCCCGGCTTCGCGGGCCATGATGGCGTGCTCATCGCGCCGGAGACCCGCACCACGGCGCCGATCCGCTTCTTGCGCGGCGAGGACCTCTGCTCCACGACGGTGAAGGACCTGCTGCCCGTCGGCGAGGGCGCGGGCTACGCCGGGGGCATCGTGAGCGCCGCCCTGGACGGCCGCAACGCCGCCGAGGCCCTCGTTGAGCGCTTCTGCCCGCGCAACGCCGGAGACTGAGGAGGGCCCCCGTGCCAGCACCCCTGCAGCTCAGCCTAGACGACCTCACCCCCGCGGAGCGCAGCCCCCGGCTGGTAGACGCCTTGGGCCGGTTCACGATCACGCCCATCGTCTCGCCGGGGCCGGAGTTTGAGGAGGTCTACGCCTTCTTAGACGCCGAGTTTGGCCCCAAGAACGAGCTGGAGGCCAAATCTACGATCCTCGGCTGGCTCGGGCGCGCGGGGGTAGAGGACGGGCAGTTCGTCGCTTACCACCTGCTCTCTTGCCGCGACGCCGACGGCGCCTTGGCCGGGGCCCGAGACTGCTTCATCATCCGCCGGGGCGAGGGGCCCTGGGTGGTGCTGCTCTCCCATGTGCTCGTCGGCCCGGCCTGGCGGCGCTCGGGCTTAGGCGCGCTCCTGCGGGCGGCGCCTGTGGCGCTCTTGCGGGCGGCGGGGGCGCAGACCCACGAGGAGCGGGTGCTCGCCGCGGAGCAAGAGCTCATCGACCCCGCCGACGAGGCCTCCATCGTGCGCCAGCTCGCCTATCGCCGGGCGGGCTTCTCGGCCCTCAACCCCCAGGTCTTCCCCTACGCCCAGCCCGACTTCCGGCCCCACGCCGTCGCCGCCGCCGATCCCCGCCCGGTGCCGATGATGTTGACCCTGCGGCGCCTCGGCCTGGAGCAGGCCCAGGAGGCCCCCGCCGCCTTGGCCTGGGCGGTGCTCGACGCCTTCGACACCGTGCACCAGGAGCACTGCCTCGCCGGGGACCTCGCCGCGCGCCGCGCCTTGGCCGAGGCCTGGTGCCGGGATCCCGTGCCGATGCTGCGCTTTGACCCCGCCGAGCCCGAGCGCGCCGCGCCGCTCCTCCGCGCCGCGACCCTGCCGCTCTTGCCCCGGCGCCTCGGCGGCACCCAAGGGGAGCCGGTGGGGGAGATCGCCGAGGCCTGCGCCGCCCTGCGCGCCCGGTGGGCCCCATGAGGCTCAAGGCGGGACAGGTCGCCGTCGTCACCGGCGCGGCGAACGGCCTCGGCCGCGCCTTGGCCCGGGCGCTGGCCGCCCGGGGGCTCACCCTGGCGCTCGTGGACCGGGACGAGGCCGCCTTGTCCGCCTTGTCCGCCGAGCTCGCCGCCGTCGCGGGCGCCGCGCCCCACAGCGCGACGGCGGTGGATCTCACCGATCGCCCCGCGCTGCGGGCCCTGCCAGGCCGCCTGCTCGCCCAGCACGGCCAGCTCGACCTCGTGGTGAACAACGCCGGGGTCTCCGTCGGCGGCGCCTTGGCGGAGCTTGGCGAGGACGACATCGACTGGATCCTCGACGTGAACCTCCGCGCGGCGATGGTGCTGAGCCAGGGCGTCTTGCCCCAGCTCTTGACCCGCCCCGAGGCGGCGATCGTCAACATCTCCAGCACCTTCGGCATGCTCGTGATGCCGACGAAGACCTTGTACTGCGCCACCAAGTTCGGCCTCCGGGGCTTCAGCGCGGCGCTGCGCTCCGAGCTCCTCGGCGGCCCGGTGCAGGTGGTCTGCGCGCTGCCCGGCGCGGTGCAGACCGACATCGTGCGGCGGTCCCGGGTGGCCCGGCCCCAGGCCAAAGAGCTTGAGCACGCCTACCTCCAGGCCCAGGGCTTGCCCGCCGAGGCCGTCGCCGCCCGGATCATCGAGGGCATCGAGCGGGGCCAAGGAGAGCTGCTCATCGGCCGTGACGCCCGCCTCGTGGACTGGCTCACCCGGCTCTTGCCCCGGGCCTTGCCGGGCCTCATCGCCCGGGAGCGCGGGCGCTTCCCGTTCTTAAACGTCTGACCGAGGCGGAGGCGGGAGGCTGGCGAGAGCGCCAACAAAGTTTGCCATCGCCGCCGGGCGCCTCGGGCCGCCGCGCCAGCCCGCCCGAGGGCCCGATCCCGAAGATCTTCGGGTGGATCGAGGTCTGATCCCCGCGAACCCGCCTGAGAAGCGGGGTCCAGAGATTCCTGACGCTCGACCACTACATCTGGTGTTGACGTGCTGACGCGCACCACTATAGGTTGAGTTTCGGGTCGGGTTCCGGTCAAAGGTCTTGCCCCGTCAAGTCCTCCCGGTCCCTCCCCACCCACTCCAAACTCTGCCCGCGCCGATCTCCACACCTCGCCGAACCGCCGCGCCCTGCGGCCTCTCCAAGCGAACGTGCACCGACTCTCTCCCCGGTGCGACTTCGCGCATTCGCCAACAAACCCGCGCTATCTGACCGACCCCGCCACGCGACGCCCCACGCTCGCGAGCGGGTCCCGTTGCCCTCGTCCCGCCTTCCTGCTGAGGCTCCGATGCTGCAATCGAACGAGAACCAGTCCGACCTCTCCCACGACCTGTCCGCCGGGCCTACGGTGCGCCTCAAGGCCCCCGACGGCTCCTTGCGCCCCCTGAGCGTCGACAACCTGCACACGCTCTTGGCGCCGATGGGCGTGGGCCTGGAGCAGCTCGACCTCCGGCGCTTCGCCGATCGGGTCTTCGCCGGGCTCTACGACGGCGTGAGCGAGTCCGAGCTCGACCGCCTGCTCGTGCAGGTCAGCTCCGGCCTCATCGCTGAAGAGCCCGACTGGGCCCAGCTCGCCGCCCGCCTGCTAAACCGGGTGCTCGTGAAGGAGGTCCGCGCCCAGGGCGTGCGCACCTTCTCCGAGTCCATCCGCCTCGGCCACCGCGAGGGCCTCATCTCCGACGTCACCGCGGCCTTCGTGAACGAGCACGCCGCCGTGCTCGACGCCGCCATCGACGACCGCCGCGCCGAGCTCTTCCTCTACTTCGGCCTGCGCACGGTCTACGACCGTTACCTCCTGCGCCACCCCATCACCCGCAAGGTCACCGAGACCTCGCAGATCTTCTTCATGCGTGTGGCCTGCGGCCTCTCCCGCACGCCCGAAGAGGCCATCGAGCTCTACCGCCTCATCTCCTCTTTGGAGTACCTGCCGTCGAGCCCCACCCTGTTCAACGCGGGCACCCGGCACAGCCAGATGTCGAGCTGTTACCTCCTGGAGTCCCCGACGGACGACCTCGAGGGCATCTACCAGCGCTACACCGACATCGCGAAGCTCTCCAAGTTCGCGGGCGGCATCGGCGTGGCCTGGCACCGGGTGCGCGCCCGGGGCTCCCTCATCCGGGGCACGAACGGCCAGTCCAACGGCGTCGTGCCGTGGCTCAAGACGCTCGACGCGTCCGTCGCCGCGGTGAACCAGGGCGGTCGGCGCAAGGGCGCGTGCTGCGTGTACCTAGAGAGCTGGCACGCCGACATCGAGGAGTTCTTGGAGCTGCGCGACAACACCGGCGACGAGGCCCGCCGCACCCACAACCTGAACCTCGCCAACTGGGTCCCCGACCTGTTCATGAAGCGGGTCCAGGCGGACGAGGACTGGTCGCTCTTTGACCCCAAGGTCGTGCCCCACCTCGTCGATCTCTACGGCGACGCCTTCGAGCGGGCCTACGTCGAGGCCGAGCGCGCGGGCAAAGCCATGCGCTCGGTGAAGGCCCGGGATCTCTACGGCCGCATGATGCGGACCTTGGCCCAGACCGGCAACGGCTGGATGACCTTTAAGGACGCCTGCAACCGCAAGGCGAACCAGACCGCCCTGCCCGGCGCCGTGGTCCACTCCAGCAACCTCTGCACGGAGATCGTCGAGGTCACGAGCCAGGGCGAGACGGCGGTGTGTAACCTCGGCTCGATCAACCTCGCGCGTTTTGTCGTCGACGGCGCCTTCGACTTCGACAAGCTCTCGGACTGCGCCCGGGTCGCCGTGCGGTTCTTGGACCGCGTCATCGACATCAACTACTACCCCACCCCTGAAGCCGCCGCGTCCAACAAGCGCTGGCGCCCCGTGGGCCTGGGCGTGATGGGCCTCCAGGACGTGCTCTTCCAGCTCCGGCTGCCCTTTGATGGCGACGAGGCCCGGAACCTCTCCACACACATCCAGGAGGAGATCTACTACGCGGCGCTGTCCGCCTCCGTCGAGCTCGCCGAGGCCGAGGGCGCCCACCCGAGCTTCGACGAGACCCGCGCCGCCCGGGGCCAGCTCCAGTTTGACCTCTGGGGCGTGAAGCCCGGCGCCAACCGCCAGGGCCAGCTCGGCCTCTTCGGCGCCGACCCGGCCCGGCGCTGGGAGGCCCTCAAGGCCCGCATCGCCCAGCACGGCCTGCGCAACTCCTTGCTCATCGCCATCGCGCCGACGGCGACCATCGCCTCCATCGCGGGCTGCTACGAGTGCATCGAGCCCCAGGTCTCGAACCTCTTCAAGCGCGAGACGCTCTCCGGCGAGTTCTTGCAGGTCAACCGTTACCTCGTGGACGACCTCAAGCGTATCGGCATGTACACCGAGTCTGTGCGTGAGCAGATCAAGGCCGGTGAGGGCAGCATCCAACACATCGAGACCTTGCCCGCCGAGCTGCGTAACCTCTACCGCACGGCCTGGGAGCTGCCCCAGCGGGCGCTCATCGATCTGGCCGCCGACCGCTCGCCCTACATCGATCAAGCACAGTCGTTGAACCTCTTCATGGCCGAGCCCACCATCGGCAAGCTCAGCTCGATGTACGCCTACGCCTGGAAGCGTGGCCTGAAGACGACCTACTACCTGCGCTCTCGCCCGCGCACCTCCATCGCCAAGACCGTCACCTCCGCCGCCGCGGCCACGCCGACGGCCCCGGTGAAAGACTCCGCCGCCATCGCCTGCTCCCTTGAGAACCCCGAGTCCTGTGAGGCCTGCCAGTGAACACTCCCCGCCGCGACGTGATCGCCGAGACGACGCCGATGATCTTAGACCCTGGCTTCAACCTGACCTTACGCCCGATGCGTTACCCGGGCTTCTATGAGATGTACAAAGACGCGATCGCGAACACCTGGACGGTGGAGGAGGTGGACTTCTCCCAAGACATCAGCGATCTGCGTGAGAAGCTGAGCCCGGCGGAGCGCCACCTCATCAACCGCCTCGTGGCCTTCTTCGCCACGGGCGACAGCATCGTCTCCAACAACCTCGTGCTCAACCTCTACAAACACATGAGGCGCTGCACGTCCAGTTCTACCTCACCCTGCTCGACACCTACATCCCCGATCTGCACGAGCGGGAGCAGGCCTTCGCGGCGGTGGAGAACATCCCCAGCGTGCGGGCCAAGGCCGAGTTCTGCTTCAAGTGGATGGACAGCGTCCACCACCTCGACCGCCTTGAGACGAAGGCCGACCGCCGCGCGTTCTTGATGAACCTCATCTGCTTCTCCTGCTGCATCGAGGGGCTCTTCTTCTTCGCGGCCTTCGCCTACGTCTACTTCTTACGCTCCAAGGGCCTGCTCAACGGCCTGGCCTCGGGCACGAACTGGGTGTTCCGCGACGAGAGCGGCCACATGCGCTTCGCGCTGGAGGTCGCCCGCACCGTGCGCAGCGAGGAGCCCGACCTCTTCGACGACGCGATGCGCCGGGACGTCGAGCGCATGATCCGCGAGGCCGTGGACTGTGAGATGGTCTTCGCCAACGACCTCTTGAGCCAAGGCGTGGCCGGCCTCAGCCCCCAGGACGTGCGCACCTACCTCGAGCACGTCGGCGACCAGCGCCTCATGAACCTCGGCCTCGATCCCATCTTCGGCGCCGCGAACCCGTTCCCCTTCATGGACCTGCAGGACATGGTCGGCCTCGAGAACTTCTTCGAGCGCCGCGTCTCCGCGTACCAGATCGGCGTGACGGGTGAGGTGAGCCTGGACGAGGAGTTTTAAGGGTCGGGGCTGGCGCTCAGCGCCGCCTCGCCCGCAGCGCCTCGCCCTCTCGCCAGCGCACCTCAAAGCCCAAGGCGTCGAGCGCCGCCGCAAGGGCGGGCAGGCCGCCGCCCAAGGCCTCGCCGACGCTCGGCGGGATGACGGCCGGGCCCTTGCGGGTGAGGCCGTCCACCCGGGCGATGAGGCGCTCGACCTCGTCCACACGCAGGGCGCGGGCGCCGAGCACCCGGTAACCGAGCGCCGCGTAGAAGCTGTCGGGCAGGCTCGGGTCACGCTCCACCCCCAAGGCCGCCGGGGCGGCGGGCAGGATGGGGTCGTCGTTGAGGCCCTGCGGACCCTCGCCCGGGCGCTGCAAGCTCCACAAGAGCGCGCGCTGGCGTAAGGCGTCGGGGCTCAGCCAAGACACGACGTAGAGGTGCGCCCGGCCCCAGCGCACGTCCAGGGCGGCGAGCAGGCGGCGGTCGCGGTCGCGGAGCGTGTCGAGGCGCAGCGGCGTCTCCTCCGCGCGGAGCGTGCCGAGCGCGCTCTGCAAGACGTAGAGCAGGCCGCGCAGGTCCGGGGGCAGGCGGTCGACCTTGGGGCCGCGTAAGGCGCCGAACACCGCGTCAAAACGGGCGGTCACCCAGGCCGCGGCGCGGACCCGCAGGCGCTCACGCTCGGGCGGGGTGAGCAGCTCATGGCGCAGGAGCTTGACCTCGGGGCTCGTCGGGTGGCGGCCGCGGGTCAAGGTGGCCACGGGCGCGCCCTCCCAGCAGAGGCGCCCGCGGTCGTCGAGGCTCCACTCGGCGTCGGGCGCGGCGACGGCGCGCTCCAGGCGCTCCTTCAGGGCGCCGATCACCGCCTCACGGATGGGCCCACGCAGAGGCGCGGCGAGGGGGTCCGGGGCGTAGTTGAGGCCGTGCAGGCGGCCCACGGCCCGGCTGGAGTCCTCCGGCGTGCTGAGCCCCTGCACCCACACCCGGCCGCCGCCCTCCACAAATCGCCGGGTGAGCTGCTGGTGGAGCGCGTCGCTGAGCTTGTCTTCGGTCTGGGCGCAGCGCTCCCGCCAGGCCGCGGCGTCCACCATCCAGTCGTCCCTGGCGGCGATGTATGACCAGGTGCGCACATAGGCCATGCGGGTCATCAAGGCGTCGATGTCGCCGTCGGTGCGGTCGAGGCCCCGGAAACGCGCCTCGACCCAGTCCTCGCTGAGCTGGCCCCGGGGGCTCAAGAGCTGGCGCAGCACCGCGGCGAGCAGGAGCGCGTGGCTGTCCGTGAGGTCTTTGCGGAAGTCGGGGACGCTGCACACCTCCCAGGCCAGGCGGGTGGCCCGGGCGCCGTGGATCATGTCCAAGAGCTCGGCGTCCTTCACGAAGCTCCGCAGCACCTCGTGGTCCTCCCAGTCGCGCACCTGGATGAAGCAGGGCAGGGGAGGGCGGGCCTCCAGGCTCTCCAGAAGCGCCGGGACGCTGTGATAGTTGAGGTTGGAGCTCCGCCAGAAGAGCTTCTTGAGCGGCGGGAAGCGGTGCTGCTCGATGGCCTCCACCGTCTCGGGGTCAAGGGCGCCCAAGGCCATCAAGGTGCCGAAGCTGCCGTCGCGCTGGTAACGCCCGGCCCGCCCGGCGATCTGGGCGAGCTCTGTGGGCTCCAAGGCGCGGTGGGCCCGGCCGTCAAACTTACGCAGCTCGGAGAAGCTGACGTGGTGCAGGTCCATGTTGAGGCCCATGCCGATCGCGTCGGTGGCGACCATGTACTGGACCTCGCCGGACTGGTAGAGCCCGACCTGGTTGTTTCGTGCCCGTGGTGACAGCGCGCCGAGCACGACGGCGGTGCCCCCGTGGCGGCGGCGCACCCGCTCGGCCAAGGCGTAGACGTCCTCGGCGGAGAAGGCCACCCAGGCTGAGCGCTGGGGCAGGGCCGAGAGCTTCTTCGGCCCGGTGTACCGAAGGGTCGAGAAGCGCGGGTGGCGCTGAATCTCCGCCGTCGGGATGAGCTGGCGCATCAGGGGCTCGATGGTGTCCGAGCCCAAGAACATGGTCTCGATGACGCCTCGGGCGTTCAGCAGGCGGTCGGTGAAGACGTGGCCGCGGTTGTGGTGCCCCGCGAGCTGCACCTCGTCCACGGCCAGGAACGACACCGGGCGCTGCACGGGCATCGCCTCGACGGTGCACACGAAGTAGCGCGGCTCCAGGGGCACCCGGCGCTGCTCCCCGGTGATCAGGGCGACCTGGGACTCCCCCTTGAGCGCCACGACCCGCTCGTAGACCTCCTGGGCGAGCAGGCGCAGCGGCAGCCCGATCATGCCCGTGCGGTGCTGGAGCATTCGCTCCACCGCGCGGTGGGTCTTCCCGGTGTTGGTGGGGCCGAGCAGGGCGCAGACCGTGCCGGGGGCGGAGAGGCGATGGCTCACGAGACGCCGTGTAACGTCGCCCTTGCGGCCCCGCCCGCGCGCCGGGGATACTAACGGAGCTTCAGCCTGCTGGAGGAGCTCAGAATGTCCGACCCCGTCCGCGCGCCGCGCCTGATCGTGATCCCCCTGATCTGTGTCATCGGCTGTTCATCCGTCGCGCCTCTCGCGGACGGTCCCGTCACAGATTTTGCGCTTTTTGACGTGAACCCCGGATCTCCGAGCTTTGAGCAGGAGGTCTCGCCGCGGGACGTCGAAGGCCAGGTGAGCCTGTGGTTCTTCGGCCACGCCACCTGCGCCTACTGCGGGGCGCAGTTTGAGCTCCTCGATCAGCTCCGCGAGGAGGCCGCGGCGGCCCAACCCCCCCTCGACGTCGCCTTCTTCGGCGTGAACGAGGCGGGCCACGAGGCCGGCAACGACACGATCACCGAGGGCCTCGCCACCCCCTGGCTCCAAGACACCGAAGAGACAAACGCCTGGGCGGCTTGGGGCGTGGAGTTCCGGGACGTCGTGATCCTCGACGACGGGAACGTGCCCATCGCGGTGATCAACCTGACCTACAACGACCTCAACGACCCCCAGAACTATGACGAGCTGTGGCGTACCCTAGAGGACGCGGTGGCGTACAGCGCGACCCAGCCCTGAGTGTCCGAGAACTTTTTCACCTCCAAAGAGGCGAACGGCCCGAGGCGTCGGCAGGATTCACTTGCGTAGCTTCCAGAAATTTGAGAGTATGGTTAGTTTACACAACCTGGAAACGCGCGGAGGCTGCCATGACCGAGCGGCATCATCCCACTCGAGAAAAATGGGATGACCTGATTCAAGGGGTCGAGCGCGCGTTGAGCGAGCTGGGCATCACCCAGTTCGACACCCGCGCCGCCGTCATGGACGGTGTTCGTGAGGCCCTCGAGAGCGCCATCGAGGTGCTCGACGACCACCCTTTCCCCACGGGCACCCGCCGCGAGCCCGAGATCACGCTGCTCTCCGGGCGCCGCGGGGAGGCCCCCGCCCGGCGCGGCGCTGTCCCCGGTCTGCGCCTCGCCCAGCCCGACGAGCACGTCGATCCGGAGCTTGAGCTGGAGGTGGACGACACGCCGCCGCCGAAGGTGCGGGTCGTCCGGGTTCACCCCGATCGTTCGCCGAGCCACCAGGAGCCCGCCGCCGCCAGCGCGCCGTCGCTCCAGCCCGAGCCCGACGGCCTCGATCTCGACGAGCCTACGGGCGGCCGGGGCGGCCCGTCGTCGCTGACGGCCTTGGGCCGGGTGCGCCTCTCCTTGGAGACGCGCTACAGCCAGACCCTCTACCGGGGCGAGCGCGCGCGGCCTTACCGGGTGTCCTGCAGCACGGGGCGCTTTAGCGTCATCGTGGACGGATTCTGCCTCGACCCCCTCACGGCCGGCCAGTCCGTGGACGTGGAGGGCCGCACCTTACGCCTGGAGGGCAACGAGCCCGCCACGGGCGCCTACGCGCGGCTCGACGAGCGCTGAGGCGGCTTAGTCGCAGGCCTCATGGGCCGCGGCGCTCGCCTCCAGCGCCCGAACCGCGAGCTCGGAGTCCGAGAGCGCCGGGGAGGTCGCCTGGGCGGCGCTCCAGGCGCCTTCGGTGAGCGCGGCGTCAAAGGCGGCCTGGGCGAGGTTTCGGCGCTCAACCCAGGCGGCGTTCTCCGCCATGACGAGGTCAAGGGCGCCGATGAGGGACTCCTCCTCATCCGACGCGGCGCCGCTGCGCGCGCCGGCCCCGGCGGCCTTGGCCTTTCGACGGGCGGCGGCCTCGGGGGTCTGCCGGACCTCCCCGGTGCGCAGGTCCTTCAGCCCGCCCCGGCTGGCCTGGCGGCGCATCGCCGCGGCGCGGGCCTCGGCGGCGTCACGCTCGGACATCGCCTGGGCCAAGGACTGCTCCACCCCGGCGAGCTCCCGGGCCGAGGCGTCGGTCATGCGGGTGTAGTAGTCGAGCGCCTCACCCCACGCCTTCGCCGCGACCTTCTGCTGCTCGTCGCAGGAGGGGCCGCCGCACGCGCCCAAGGGCACGATCAGGAGGAGAAGGAGGGCTCTCATGGTGCTCAGGACCTCAAGGAACGACACTACCGGGGGCCGCCACGCGGGCGACCCCCGGCGAGATGCGCGTCGTGACCGAGCTTACTGGGGCTTGAAGGTCATGACGTGGGCGGCCAGGGCGGCGATCTGCTCGTCGTTGAACTGGGCGCCGTAGGGGGCCATCATCGGGCTCTTGCCGACGGCGGCGCCGCCCTCCTTGATGACCTTCTTGATGTGGGCCTCGTCGCGGGTCTTCCAGAACTCGGGATCGCCGAAGGCCGCGGGCTTGGGGTTGAGGCCGGCGGCGGCGACGCCGTCACCCTTGCCCTCGAGGCCGTGGCAGGTGCCGCAGACCTGGCCGAAGGTCGCCTTGGCGTCGAAGGCCACGGGCTCGGCGGGGGCCGGCGGGGGCTCGGCGGGCTTGGGGGCCTCGGCGACGGGGGTGGGAGGGGCCTCGGGGGCCTTGGCCTGCTCGCCGCCGCCGCAGGCGACGAGAGTGGCGACAAAGGAAAGCGCGAGAACGACGTTGCGCATGGTGGTCTTCCTGGGTGATCCGGGCCGCCGCCCTCGGACGCGAGGCAGGGGGAGGCGCGCTCGAGCGTTGAACGGCGATGAGATAACGCGCCGCGCGCGACGCACCAAGCGCCCGCGCCTCGGGGTGGGTGCGGCGATCCGTCGCGGTGGGCGGCGTTCGGGGCTTGGGCTGGGCCCGCGCTGGCGTATACTCATCGCTTCGGAGGAGCCCGGATGGCTCGGAGCTACTGCTTTAGCTGCGGCGTGGAGCTGGAGGACGCCGCCTCCCTCGCGCCGATCTGTGATCGGTGTCAGGCCGAGCTCGCTGGGCGCG
This sequence comes from Myxococcota bacterium, assembly GCA_023150845.1. Lineage (GTDB taxonomy): Bacteria > Myxococcota_A > UBA796 > UBA796 > CAJQPC01 > JADKFE01. The sequence continues at coordinate 28,672 of JAKLKD010000120.1, forward strand.
CCCGCTACTTCTTCGTGATGCGGGAGGGCGCCCGGGCCGATGGCCCGCTCACCGAGGAGCAGGTCGCCGGGCAGATCAAGACGGGGCTCCTCGCCGGGTGGGACCGGGTGGGGGAGGCCGTCGTCGTTGGCTCCGGGGAGCCCCAGCGGTACCGGCGCCTGGAGCAGCACCCGCTGTTCGCGCCCTGGTTCACCCCAGGGGATCGCCGCTACGCCGTCGTCGTCGGCACCCAAGAGCAGGCCCGGGCCCTGAGCCGCACCCGGCTCCGCCAGCGCGCGGTGAAGGTGATCGCGCCGGTCTTGCTCTTGGGGAGCCTCGTGCACCTCGGCTGGACGATGGTGCGGCACGACTTCAACCCCTTGGAGCTGCCGCTCATCTTGAGCCTGCGCCAGAGCGGCGGAGAGGTGATCGACGGCGCCTTGGTCACGGTGAAGAAGGCCGTGGACCCGTCGGTGGCCGAGGCCCAGCTCGCCGAGGCCCAGGGCCTCCCCGGCGAAGACCTCATCTTGACCCTACAAGACCAGTGGCCCCAGGCCGCGGGGGGCCCCGATCGGGTCGCCTTGGCCCAGACCTACCTCCTGCGGGGCACGGTGGAGTCCTTGCAGGACGCCCGCCGGGAGCTGGAGGTCTCCGTCGCCGCGAAGCCCAAAGACGTCGTGGCTTTGGCGGGCCTCGCCGTGGTCTACGCCGAGCTGAGCGCCGCCGGAGACTCGGCGATGGGCGAGCGGTCCGTGCAGATCTGGCGGCGGGCGCTGGCCTTGGATGAGGCCGCCCCCGCCGTCGTCGAGGCGCGCCCGGGCATCGCCTTGGCCGGTCGATCCTACGACGAGGCGATTCAGCGCGCCCAAGAGTGCCTCACCCTGCGCCCAGACAGCGCGCTCTGCGTCTGGTACCTCGGCGGCGCCTTGGTCGGCGCGGGCCGCCACGCCGAGGCCCTGGAGTCCTTGTCCCGGGCGAAGGAGGCCCTGCCCGACGCGCCCATCGTCGCTTTGGCCTATGGCCGGGCGAGCTTAGAGAGCGGGCGTTACGCCGAGGCCGAGCGCACCTTGGCGGCCTACGCCAAACGGTACCCCGACGACGTCGGCGTGCTGAGCCTCCTCGCCCGGCTGCACCGTGAGCTCGGGCGCTTCGAGAAGGCCGTCGACGCCGCGCGCCGCGCCCAGAAGGCGAGCCCCGACGACCCCTCGCTTAAACTGACCCTCGGTCAGTTACTCCTGCACGGCGTCGGTGACGCCCCGGCGGCGTCGGCCCTGCTCTTGCCCCTCACCGAGGACAAGCAGCTCGACGTGCACCTCCGCCGGGAGATCCTGCTGCACGCCGCCCAGGCGAGCCTCGCCGCCGGGCGCCTCGACGACGCCCAGCGTGTGACCGGCGATCTCGTCGATCTCGCGCCCCAGTGGCCGCCGGGGGCCTTGGCCCGGGCGGAGCTGCTCTCGGCCCGAGGGGACGTCTCCGGCGCGGACGCCGCCCTGCGCCTCGCCGACACCGCTGAGGTCGGTGAGCGGGACGCCGCCCGGTATCACCTGCGCGTCGCCGCCCTCTACACCCGCCTGGGTCGTGATCGCCTCGCGCTCGACGAGCTGGAGGCCGCCCGCGAGGCCCAGCCCAACGGGATCTTGCCCCGCTACGCCTTGGCCGAGCACCTGCTGCGGTCGGGGGACCCCCGGGGCGCCGCCCGCGAGCTGCTCAAGTCCGCCACGATGGACCCCGACGTGCTCGGCCCCCGGGACCCCGTCGAGGCCATCCCCTACACGCCGCCCCAAGGAAAAGAGCTCGCGCGCCTGCTCTTTGAGGCCGCCCAGGCCGATCCGAGCCTCGGCGACGTGTCCCTCCAGGCCGCCATGGCGCTCTTGGAGTCCCAGTCTTGCCTCGTCGGCGCCGGGGACTGCGCCCGGGCCGAGCAGCTCCAGAGCGTCGTGCTCAGCCAGTCGCCGACGGAGCCCTCAAGCCTCCTGCTCATGGGGCAGCTCCTCCTGCGCCGGGGCGACGCCGCCGGGGCGCTGGAGCGCCTCGGTCAGCTCAGCGGTGACGTGGCCGAGTCCGGCTGGACCCTCGCGCTCCGCGCCTTGGCCACGGCGAAGGTGAACAAGGCCAGCGAGGCGGTGAAGCTCGCCCAGCGCGCCGACACCAGCGCCCCGAGCGACCCCGGCGTGAAGGCCCTGCTCGCCCAGGCGCTGTGGGCCATGGACGAGCGGGAGCAGGCGATCACGATGGCTCTGGGCGCCTTGGCCCTGGATCCCCATCGCACGAGCCTGCGCCGTTGGCTCGCCGACTCGCGCTGAGCGGGCGAACGGTTACTCTCCGGGGATGCTTCGCGCCCCCCAACTCGCCCCCGTTCGCACCCGCAGCACGGTCGGCCCCCGGGACCTCGCTCGGCACCCCCGCGATCCCGGCGCGCTCGGCTTCGCCTTGGCCGAGGTCGTCGAGGCCGCCGCCGCCAAGGGCCTGCCGCGCCCGGCGATCCTCGGCTTCTCCGGCACCCACGTCGAGCAGCACGACCTCCCGCCGCTCATCGCCCAGAAGGCCGACGTGCACCGCTTCATCGCCGCCGTCGCCGGGCAAGAGGGCATGGAGGCCGTCGCCGTCGTCGGCACCTTAGGCGTGCGGAAGGGGCGCGGTGAGCCCCAGCCGGGCCTCGTGGTGTTCATCGAGTGGCCCGACGGCGCCTGGTGGCTCTGGACCCGGCCCCTGCGCGATCGCGCCATTCGGGAGGATCTCCCTCCAGAGATCCGCGCGGCCTGGGACGGCTGGCCCCGGCCGAACGGCCTCGGCGGCTTCTGGACCCGGGCCCGGGTGGAGGGCCTGCGCCTGCAGCGTGAGACCGTCGACGGCGCCGACGAGCTGCTCAACTAAGGCTCCCGCAGGGGATCCTTCGCGCCGAGCAGGGTGCGGGCCGAGGCGCCCAAGGCCGCCGCGCCGAGCACACCCAAGGTGATCGGGCCCACCCAAGGCAGGCTGCCGACGAAGGCCACGACGGCGAGCCCGGCCAAGAACGCGAGGCCCCGGCGCCGAGCGAGCTCGGGGATCGGCAGGGCCTCCCCCAAGGAGAGGCAGAGCGCCACGCCGCCCAGAGCCAAGGCCGCGAGGGTGATGAGCACGAGCAGGGCCGCGACGGGGATGCCGATGACGACGAGCACGAGGAGCACGCTCGCCAAGGCGACGAGCAGCCCGAAGGCCGAGCCCGCGACGAGGGCGCGCATCGGCGCCTGCTGCAGCGCGTCGGAGACGTTGCGCACCTGCTGGGGGAAGAGCGCGAGGCCCAAGAGGCCCAGGGCCCCGAAGGTGAAGGCCGCGGTGAGCCTGCGCCAGACGCCCTTGAGCGGCCGCGGCTCGGGGTCGCCCAAGGTGTGAATCACCCGGCCCATCACCCGGCCGTCCTCCTCGACGTGCACCTGGCCGCCGATGGACACCGCGTCGCCGGTCACTTTGCCTGTGCCGTAGACGATCACGTCGCCGCCGAAAGAGACCGCGTCGCCCCGCACCGTGCCGTAGACGAGGAGCGGCGCGCCGAAGCTCGTCGCCTTGGAGGTGACCTCACCCACCCGGATGATGACCGGGTCGCCCTGAACGCCGCCGACGCCGATCTCCAGCTCATCGGCCCGGTCACGCTCGATGTCGTCGATGCGCCGCCGCAGCTCCTTGATCTCCGCGCCTTGGCGCTCGATCAGCATCAGGAGGCGCTCCTCGCGGTCGGTGAGCCGCGGGTCGTCAAGGAGCGAGACCTGGGCCTCGTCTCCGCCGGGCGGATCCTCAGTGGGCGGCGCCTCTTGGGCGAGGGCCGCCAGGGTCAGGGCGAGCCACATCTCAGACTCGGCCGGGGCTAAACACGCGCCCGAGCAGGTCTCGTGTGGCCCCGAGGCCCATCAAGAGCGCCGCGCCGAGGCTGACGCCCAGGAGCGCGACGCCAGGCTCCACGAGGTCGAGGGACAAGGCGCCCATCGCCGCGCTCGCGCCGCCCATCGCCGCGGCGGCGTCCACCATGAGCGCCGGGCCGTCCCCGGTGACCACGACGAGCAGGGCGGCGGCGGCCGCCATGGCCAAGGCGAGGCCGAGCTCGGCGCCGAGGGTGGGCTCGACGACGGGGACCGGCGGGGAATGAATGGCCTCGAGGATGGCGTGGGGGAGGTCGGCGGGGGCGACGGGGTCGTCTACGGCGGCGAAGGCGGCGGCGAGCGGCTCCAAGGTGGCCGCGCGGGTGGCGCAGCGGCTGCAGGAGTCGAGGTGCACCGCGACGCTGGCGGCAACCTCATCCTCTAAGGCGCCGTCAACAAAGCGGCGCAGGAGGTCGTCGTGGACGTGCATCTCAGCCTCCCATCCCGGCGACGACGCCTTGCACGCCCGGCTCGTCGGGGAGCTCGGCGGCCTCGTACAGCTCACGCAGGCGGCGGCGGGCGCGGAAGATGCGGTTCATCACCGTGCCGAGGGGGAGCTCTAAGGTCTCGGCGATCTCCTGGTACTTGAAGTGCTCGAAGTGGTAGAGCACCAGGACCTCGCGGTACATCGGCGGGAGCTGGCCCAGGGCCTCATGCAGGCGCTCGGCACGCTCTTGGCGGGAGGTCTCCTCCAGGGGAGACGAGCGGGTGTCGGCCAGCTCTCGGTCGCCGAGCTCCGTGGTGAACCGGCGGCGGCGCTGCTCATCGATGGCGGTGTTGCGCGCGATGCCGAACACCCAGGTCGAGAACTTGCGCTCGGGGTCGTAGCGGTGGAGGTTGCGGATCACCTTCACCAAGGTGTTCTGGGCGGCGTCCCGGGCGTCCTCGTCGTCGCGGAGCATACGGGCGCAGAAGCGGTACACCGAGGGGGTGTAGCGCTGGATCAAGGCCGACTGCGCCTCCTCGTCGCCCCGCGCCGCGGCGGCGATGAGGTCACGCTCGTCAGTCTCAGCTCGAAGAAGTCGCAGAGCCAGAATCGCCTCCAGGCGTAGTCACGCCGTCTGCTATGGAGGGCTACGTCGCCAGTGTAGCGTCTATTTCGTTCAACCTCGCGTTGGGGATCTGCCCGTCAGGATCGACCGCGAGGTGCTATCTTGGTCATCCCAAGGGCCCGCGGATGGAACAAGCCAAAAAGCTCCGACGCTACACGAGCAAAGATTACAACCAGCTCGTGGAGTTCCCGGTTGAGATCGTCAGCCGGGACGGCGTCGTGCGCCATTACAGCTTCGAGGCCTCGGTTCGCCTCTACCAGCGGCGCATCGCTAGCGCCATGAGCCGTTACCCCGACCAAGAGGTCGCCCGCGCCGAGGTGCAGCACTGCCGGGCGCGCATTGAGCAGCTCCGCAAGTCTTACCTCGCTCGTTATGGCTGGGCGGGGATCCGCAGCCAAGAGGGCCCGGTCCTCCAGGTGGGGCCCCTCGCCGGGGAGGTGGCGGCCTTCTTGCGCCGCTACTTCGAGGAGGAGGAGAACCTCGACGAGCTGCAGATCGTCTGGGTGCACGACGACGAGCACTACCAGATGTGGTGGGTGAAGCTCAACCACGCCGAGCGCTCCAACCTGCTCTACCTCTTCCGTTTTGAGCACCACGGGGCCTGTGAGGGCCGCGAGGCCTTCTTCGCGATGCTGCGCCTTTTGCGGGTGGCCCAGGGGGAGCTCGTCGAGAGCGTCGTGGCCTTCCACCACACGGCGGACTGCGGGCTGATCCTCAGCGGCACGGGCACGCCAAACGACGCCTTGGAGCAGTGGAAGGAGCGGGTCGCCATCGCCGAGCAGGAGGAGCAGCTCGAGATGATGGAGGCCGCCGAGCGCGCCCGGCAGGATCCCTACACCGACGCCCTGCGCATGCTCTCCAGCGGCGACTCCATGGGCGCGCTCAAGCGCCTGGAGGACGCGCTCACGAGCGGTCCCTTCCGCCGCCCCGTCGCGCTGGCGACGGCGGTGGTCGCCGAGTCCGTCGGCGCCTATGACTCCTGCGAGGCCGCGGGGCTCATCGGCGTACATTACCTGCCGATGGACCCGGTCTTTCATTATTACGTCGGCCTCGCGCGCCTGCGCCAGGGCCGCGCCGACGACGCCTCGGCCGCCTTCGAGATGGCCGCCCGGGGCGGGCGCCTCTTGTTCCCGGTGACGCTCCTGCGCGCGCTCCTGCGGGTGCGTGGGGGCGACCTGCGCGGCGGCGCGACCTTACTCAGCCAGGCCCGCGGGGAGGCCCGGGCTGAAGATGAGGAGCTCCTCGGCGAGCTGCGCGGCCTCTGGGTGGCGCTGCAGGGCTGGTGGTGGCTCGCGACGGCCGGGGTGCTCCTCGCCTGCGTGGCGCTGGGGCTCTTCTTCGCGGGCACCTCGGCGCCCGTCGTCATCGGGAGCGCCGGGGTCGCCTTGGGGCTCAGCCTCGGCATGCGGCTCTACGCCGCACGCTTCGCGACCTTAGACGCCCTGCGCACGCTGCAGATCCCGCCGCCGGAGTCCCTCGGCGGCGGCCAGCGCATCGACGACCTGGTGCCTTGAGCTGGCCCCGCGCCTCCTCCGCGCCGCCGCCCCCCGCTGAGGAGCCCAACCTGCGCCTCGGCCGGGTGTTCGCCCGCGCGCCGAACCACCTCGGCGACGGGGTGATGGCGCTCCCGGCGCTGCGCGCGCTCGGCGCCGCCAGCGAGTCCTTGGTCATCGCCGCCCCGGCCTGGGGCGCGGCGCTCTACCGCGGCCTCGGGGCGACGGTGATCCCCCGTGGGACGGCGCCCGAGGCCGACGTCGCCGTGCTGTTCCCGCCGAGCTTCCGGGCGGCCTGGGAGGCGCGGCGGGCGCGGCGGCGGATCGGCGTGCGGGCGGACTGGCGGGCGGCGCTCTTGACCGACGTGGTCGAGCCCGTAGACGGCCACCGCGCCGAGGAGTACGCGGCCCTGGTGGCGCGCCTCGGGCTCAATGTGGTCGGGCCGCCGTCGTACCCGGTCTACCCCGAGGACGAGGCTGAGGTTGACGTGCCCGAGGGCCACCTCGCCCTCAACCCGCTCAGCCCCTCGGGCCCCCCGGTGATGTGGCGGGGCTTTGAGGCGCTCATCGAGGCCTCCCCGTGGCCCGTCGTGGTCTATGTCGGCCCGGGCGAGCGCTGGGACGGCCCGGGCGAGCGGCGGGTGGGCCTGCCGCTGCCGACCTTGGCGGCGAGCCTGCGCCGGGCGCGGGCGCTCGTCTCCAACGACTCCGGCGTGGCGCACTTCGCCCGGGCGGCGGGGGTGCCGACGGTGGTGATCTACGGGAGCACCTCCCCGGCTCGCACGGGCCCCGCGGGCAGCCTCGCCGTCGAGGGGCCGAGCCTCGCCTGCCGCCCCTGCTACAAGAAGCGCTGCCCGTTCCCCGGCGTGCCCTGCCTGGAGATCTCCCCGGAGCGTGTGCTCGCCGCGGCGGCCCAGGCCGCGGAGGGCCGGTGAGCGCCCTGGTCATCCGCTTCAGCTCCTTGGGCGACGTCGTGCTCGCCGCCGGGGTGACGGCGGCCTTGGGGGACGTGGTGTTCGGCACCAGCGCCGCCTTCGCCCCAGTGGCGGCGCGGTTTGTCGGGGTGCAGGAGGTCGTGGCCTTGTCGCCCGGCGAGTCTCCGTGGTCCTTCGCCCGGCGCCTGCCCCCGGTGGACCGGGTGATCGACCTGCAGGGCTCGCTGCGCAGCCACGCCGTTTGTTTGTTGGTCAACCAACCAACGACTCGGCTCACCAAACATGGGCTGCGGAGGCGGGCGCGGGTGGCGTTGAAGACGGCCCCGCCGTCGAGGAGCGTCGTCGAACGTTACGCCGACGCCGCCGGGGTTCAGCTCGGGCCGACGCCGTGGCTCACCCGGGGGCCCTTGGCGGGCGGCGGCCCCGTCGTGCTCGCGCCGGGGGCGGCCCACGCCACAAAACGATGGCCGGAGGCGCGCTGGGCGGCGCTGGCGCGGGCCATCGAGGTGCCGGTGACGCTCCTGGGCGGAGAGGCTGAGGCGCCGCTGCTGCAGCGGATCGCCGAGGCCGCCGGGCGCGAAGACCTCAGCGTCGTCGCCGAGCGCGGCTTTGAGCGCAGCTTCGCCGTCTTGGAGGCCTGCCGGGCCGTCGTCGCCAACGACAGCGGCCTCTTGCACCTCGCCGGGGCCCTGGGTGTGCCGGTGATCGGCCTCTTTGGCCCGACGACCCCCGAGGACGGCTTCTGGGCCTGGGAGGGCCAAGGCCGCGCCTTGGGGGTGCCCTTGCCCTGTCGGCCCTGCGCGCGCTTCGGCGGGCCACGCTGCCCCATCGGCGACCACGCCTGTCTGGAGGACCTCGCCGTCGAGCGCGTCCTCGACGCCTTGGGTGAGATATGCTCGGCGGGAGCAGGGAGCCGCCCCCGGTGAAGGTTCACCTCGTCAGCGTTGACTTTCCGCCGGAGCGTGACGGCGGCGTCGCCTCCTGGGCAGAAGACCTCGGCCGCGCCTTGGCGGGCGCCGGGGCCGAGGTCGTCGTGTACACCCGCAACGCGCCCAAGACCCGGGCGTATGACGCGGCGCTCCCGTTCCCCGTGGTGCGCATGGTCGGTCGGAGCTGGGGGAAGTGGCAGGCCCAGTGGGTCGCCGCCCAGGTCGGCTGGCGCCTCCGCCGCGGGGACCGCCTGCTGCTCTCGACCTGGCCCGCCGGGGCGCTCCTCGGGCCCTGGGCGGCGCGGCGCGGCGTGAAGGTGGGCGTGGCGTTCCACGGCTCGGAGCTCACCCGGCTGCACGCCCCTCCGGCGGCGCTCACCCAGCTCCTGCAGGTCGCTACGGCCTGTCTGCCGGTGAGCGACTACCTCTCCGCCCGGCTGCGAGACCTCGGCGGCCAAGGGCGCCCGGTGCCGATGCCGACCCCAGCGGCCCCCGAGCCGCCCCGGGCCGAGGGCCAAGGGCTCATCGTCGTCGCCCGGTTGAACCCCCTCAAGGGTGTCGAGCGCGCCGTTCGCCTCGCCGCGGCCCTGGGCTGGCCCCTGGAGATCGTCGGGGAGGGCCCCTCGCGGCCCCGCATCGAGGCCCTGGTCGATCAGCTCGGCGCCGACGTCACCCTCGTCGGGCGCCGCCCCCGAGCTGAGGTGCTCCAGCGCCTCCGGGGCAAGGCGGCCTGCCTGCTCTTGCCCCACGCTGAGCCCGACGGCAGCGGCGCCGAGGGCCTCGGCCTCTGCCTGCTGGAGGCGATGGGGCAGGGGACCCCGGCCATCGGCAACGCCACCGGCGGGGTGCCTGAGGCCTTGGGGCCCGGCCTCTTGCTCGCCGACCCCGATGATGTACAAGGCGCAGCGACGACGGTGCGCGCCTGGCTCAAAGGAGGCGAGCGGGGGGCCGAGGGCTACGCCTGGGTGCGGGCGAACCACGGGCCGGAGCGCGCCGCGGCGGCGGTGTTGGAGGCCTTGGCATGAGCGGGCTGCGGGTGCTGCACCTCTACCGGCCGCGCCTGCCGTCCACCCGGGCGCAGTCGATTCAGGTGATCAACACCTGCCACGCCTTGGCCGTGGCGGGCTGTGAGGTGACGCTCTTGGGCGACGCTCCCCGGGACAACATGCCCCAGTCGGAGCTGCCCACCGTCGCCCAGGTGCTCGAGTTCTACGGCCTCCCGCAGCACCCGAACCTCGTGCTCAAGCTCTCCCCGACGGCCCAGCCCGGCCCCCAGGGCTTCTGGTTCAGGAAACACGCGCTGTGGTGGTGGTGGCGGGCGAGCCGCGACACCACCCGCCCGGCGGTGATCCTCGCCCGGGCCAAACGGTACGTCGATGAGTACAGCGTCTTGCCTTGGGGCCCGCCCGTCGTGCTGGAGGCCCACGAGGTCGACTCTGAGCTCGCCGCCGAGGCCCGAGAGGATCCCGCGCCGCTGCGGGCCCTGGAGGAGCGCCTGCTTCGGGAGTGCGCGGGCCTCGTGACGAACTGTGAGGGCACGATGCGGCTCTTGGAGCGGGCGCACCCCGGCGTGCTCCCGGAGAACCGGGCGGTGGTCTACAACGCCACGGCGCCGAGCCGGGTGCGCGACTGGCGGCCAGGCCCGGAGCGGATCGTGGGCTACTTGGGGTCGTTGCGGAGCTTCAAGGGGCTCCTCACCTTGGTCCGGGCCGCGCCGATGCTGCCCGAGGACGTCCGGGTGGAGCTCCTCGGCGGGTCGAAGGAGGAGATCGCCGCGCTCCAGCCCCTCCCGCCGAGCCTGCTCACGCCGGGGGACCAGCCCTACAACGACGTGCCTGACCGGGTCGCCCGCTGGCGCTGCGCGGTCGTGGCGCTGGACGACAACGTCTTCGGGCGCTCCTTGTGTAACCCCCTCAAGCTCTGGGACTACCGGGCGGTGGGCCTGCCGCTCGTGCTGCCGGACCTGCCGACGCTTCGTGAGGTCATGGACGAGAACTTGAGCTTCTGGTACACCCCGGGCGACGCGGACTCCTTGGCGGACGCCATCGAGCGGGCCCTCGTCGAGGGGCCCGAGCAGCGCGGGCGCCGCCGCCACCTGCGGAGCTGGGCGGACCGGGCGCAGGAGCTGCTCCCGATCTTGGAGCGCGCGGCCAAAGGCCCAGGCTGAGCATGGCGCTCGTCTATGTTCTCCGGTACTTCCCGACGCTGACCGAGACCTTCGTGTACCGCGAGGCCGCGGAGGTCGCCGCTCGGGGCCTGCCCCTGGGCCTCGTGGCCTTGGGCGCCCGGGCCGACGGGGCGGCGCTCACGGACGCCCCACCTTGGACGCCGCTGCGCCCGACGCCTGGCGGCCTGCTCCACGCGGTTGAGGGGGCCGCGGGCAGAGAGGCCCTCCGCGCGCTCCAGGGGCGACAGGGGCTCAAGCGCGCGCTGCGGGCGGCGGCTTTGGTGGGTGGGCTCGGCCCCGAAGACGCTTTGCACGCGCACTTCGCCGGGGAGGGCGCCGAGTGGGCCCAGGCCCTCGCCGCCGCGAGCGGCCTGCCGTATGGCGTCACGGTTCACGCCGTGGACCTCTTCCGACCTCGCCCCAGCCTAGAGGCCGTCCTGCGCGGCGCCGCCGTCGTGCTCACCGTGAGCCGCTACAACGCCGAGGCCCTGGAGCGGCGCTACGGGGTGCGCGCCCAGGTCGTGCGCTGCGGCGTGAACCCCGAGCGCTGGGCGGCGGCCCGGCCGGAGGGCGACGGCCCGGCGGTCTCCGTGGGGCGGTTTGTGCCCAAGAAGGGGCTCGATCTGCTCATCCGCGCCGTTCCTCAGGTGCCGGGGCTGCGGGCGAGGCTCGCCACGGACGCCCCGGCGGACTTGGCGAGCCCCGCCGTCGAGCTCCTCGGGCTCCGGCCTACGCCGGAGATCGTGGCGTTGTACCAGTCTGCCAGCATGTTCGTCTTGCCCTGCCGGGTCGCGCCGGACGGCGACCGCGACGGCGTGCCCGTGGCGATGATGGAGGCCATGGCGGCGGGCCTGCCCGTGGTGACGACGAGCCTGCCCGGCCTGGAGGAGCTCGTGGATGAGCGCACGGCCTGGATCGTCCCCCCGGATGACGAGGCCGCCTTGGTCGAGGCCCTGCGCGACGCCTGGGGGCACCCCGAGGAGCGGCGCCGCCGAGGGGAGGCGGGCCGGGCGCGGGTGCTGGAGGGCTTCACCGTGGCGGGGCAGGCTGAGGGGCTCCTGCGGGCCTGGGCTGAGGTGGGCTGGGGACCGGCGGCGGAGGCCCTGCGTGTCCACCCCGGCGGCCGCTGATGGCCACGCCCGCCCCAGACGCGGCCCTGCGGGCGTACCTGGCCGCCGCCGCCGCGGGCGGTGACGAGGTCGCCGCGAG
>JAKLKD010000121.1 GCA_023150845.1 Myxococcota bacterium
GAGCCCGACCTCCTCCCGCAGCTCACGGCGCGCGCAGAGCTCAGGGACCTCACCGTTGTCGAGCACCCCGGCGGGCACCTCAAAGTGCATCCCTCCCCCGGCGTGGCGGAGCTGGTGCACGAGGGTGATGGTGCCGTCGTCGTGGAGCGGCACAACAGCCGCGGCGCCGGGGTGACGGATCACCTCCAGCTCGACGCGGCGGCCATTGGGCAGCTCGACGGACTCTAAACCCAGGTCTACGACGCGGCCTTTAAAGATTGGAAGTCGTTGCATGAGGGCTACTTGAGCTCCGGGAACTCCACGAGGCCCGTCAAGGTAACGCCGTTGGACTCATAGGCGTAGGAGATCGTGTAGCCGTCGAAGGTGCCGCCCTCGGCCAGGAGGCCGCCGGAGCGGAAGTCGCTGGCCATGAAGTAGACGTCCGCCGAGCCTGCGCTGAGCACGAGGCCGCGGTAGGTGCTCGTGGCGACGCTGAGGCCGCAGGCGCTCGACGGGCTCACCTCGACCTCGTACCAGTGCTTGCAGTCCTCGCAGTAGTAGCCGAGGTAGTCGTAGTAGTCCCAGTCGGGCTCGATGAGCGTGCCCTTCTCGGTGAGCGTGGCCTCGCAGCCGTTGTAAGAGAGCTCCCGGGTGCCGATCCAGACCGAGGTGTCGGCCTCACCACGCTCGGGCTCGGTGTCCTCCGGCGGCTCGGTGTCGATGGGGGCCTCGCTGTCGTCCGCGCCGCTGTCGTTCCCGGCGCCGCTGTCGTTCCCGGCCTCGCTGTCGTCCCCGCTCACGTCGGTGTCCGACACCTGGGGGCGGCCGTCTTTCGGGCCGCCGAGCTCAAAGGAGCCGGACTGGGTGCAGGCGAAGAGCAGGGCGAGGGTGACGATCATCTTCATCTCCAGGCGCGGGGCGCGCTCGACTCGGGCGGGGGTGACCCAGATGTATGCCAGAGGACTACGCGGGTTCGCGGTCAAAGGAACGTCAGCGCGTCAAGAGCTCCCCGAGCGGCGCCCAAGGAACGAAAAAGCCGCCCGACGTAAATCGGACGGCTCTGATGGTGCGGAAGGAGGGAGTCGAACCCACACAGCCTTTCGGCCACTAGGTCCTGAGCCTAGCGCGTCTGCCATTCCGCCACTTCCGCAGCGGCCCCACTTCATTAGCCTGCGCGCTCTGCCCTGTCAATGGGCGGGATCGGCGTCCTGGGTTATGCCGAGGGGGCTCTCGCTGCGGGTGGCCCCCTGGCGCATGTCGTGTCGGAACCGGGCCTGAGATCACACCGCGGAACCTGATCCGGCTGAAACCGGCGGAGGAAAGCGAGCATGGCGACAAGCGACACGTTTGATATCGGCGGGCGGAACCACCACAAGATCGTCGTGGGCGATCTAGAGGTCCCCTTCCGGGAGATCCGCTGCTCCAACGGCGAGGCCCTGCGCCTCTACGACAGCTCCGGCCCCCAAGGCACCCGCTGGGAGGACGGCCTGCCCAAGCGCCGGGCCCCCTGGGTCGCGCCCCGGGAGGCCCGCGGTGACACGAACTTCTCCCAGATGCACTACGCCCGCCAAGGCGTCATCACTGAAGAGATGCGCTTCGTGGCGGTGCGTGAGGGCTGCACCCCAGAGAAGGTGCGCGCGGAGCTGGCCGCCGGTCGCGCCATCATCCCGGCGAACCGCCGCCACCTCGAGCTGGAGCCGATGATCATCGGCCGCCGGTTTAAGGTGAAGGTCAACGCGAACCTCGGCAGCAGCGCCGTCACCTCCTCCCCTGAAGAGGAGGTCGAGAAGCTCCGCTGGTCTCTGCGCTGGGGCGCGGACACGGTCATGGACCTCTCCACGGGCCCCAACCTCTACAAGACCCGCGAGCTCATCCTCCGCAACAGCCCCGTGCCCATCGGCACCGTGCCGATCTACGAGTGCCTGGAGCGTGTGAAGGGCCGGGTCGAGAAGCTCGACATCCAGGTCTTCTTGGACACCCTCGCCGAGCAGGCCGAGCAGGGCGTGGACTACTTCACCATCCACGCCGGGATACGCCTCGCCCACGTCCCCCTCACCGCCCGGCGCATCACCGGCATCGTGAGCCGCGGCGGCTCGATCATGGCGCGGTGGTGCCTCCACCACCACAAGGAGAGCTTCCTCTACGAGCACTTCGACCAGATCGTCGCGTTGATGAAACGTTACGACGTGTCGTTCTCGCTGGGGGACGGCCTGCGCCCCGGCTGCCTCGCCGACGCCAACGACGACGCCCAGTTCGCCGAGCTGAGCACCTTGGGTGAGCTGACCGAGGTGGCCTGGCGCGACGACGTGCAGGTGATGATTGAGGGCCCGGGCCATGTGCCCTTCGACCTCATCCAAGAGAACATGGACCGCCAGCTCAAGGAGTGCTTTGAGGCGCCCTTCTACACGCTCGGGCCCCTCGTGGTGGACATCTCGCCGGGCTACGACCACTACTCCTCGGGCATCGGCGCCGCGGCCATCGGCTCGATGGGCTGCGCCATGCTCTGTTACGTCACGCCGAAGGAGCACCTCGGCCTGCCCGAGCGTGAGGACGTCAAGCAGGGCCTCATCGCCTACCGCATCGCCGCCCACGCCGCGGACGTGGCCAAGCGCCACCCCGGCGCCCGGGACTGGGACGACGCCCTGAGCCGGGCGCGCTTCGAGTTCCGCTGGGAGGACCAGTTTGAGCTGGCCATCGACCCCCAGACCGCCCGGTCCTACCACGACGCCACCCTGCCCGCCCCGGCGGCCAAGACGGCGCACTTCTGCTCGATGTGCGGCCCGCGCTTCTGCTCGATGCAGATCACCCAAGAGATCCGCGCCGAGGCCCAGAAGATGGGCGAAGACGCCGAGGCGGCCCGGCAGCGGGGCCTCGCGGAGATGAGCGAGCAGTTCGCCGCGAAGGGCGGCCAGCTCTACCTCCCCGAGCAGGCCTAAACGCGCGACGCCTGCGCGAGCAGGATCGGCGGCTGGGTCCGAGCGGATCCCGCCGCCGATCTTTTTTGCGGCGTGCCGATGAGCCAGGCCAATCTCCGCCGTCTATCTTGGCGAACCCCAAGCGCCCTCGGAGGCGACCATGACCCAGCCGATCAACCTCGCGCACCCCCGCAAGATCTTCCTCAACCTGCCCGTCCGCGACCTGGAGGCGACGAAGGAGTTCTTCGGGAAGCTCGGCTTCTCGTTCAACCCCATGTACACCGACCAGAACGCCGCCTGTATGGTCCTCAACGACGAGGCCTTCGTCATGCTGCTCCTGGAGTCGCGCTTTCGGGACTTCACGCCCAAGGCCATCTGCGACACCCGCACCCACGTCGAGGGCCTGTTCGCCATCACCTGCGACAGCCGCGCCGAGGTGGACCACATGTTCGAGACGGCGCTCGCCGCCGGGGCGACCGCCATGGGTGAGGCCGTCGATTATGGGTTCATGTACCAGCGGAACATCTACGATCTGGACGGCCACCACTGGGAGCTGTTCTACACAGACATCACGGCGTTTCCAGGACAAGGCGACGCACCCGCCTGAGAACTTCTTCGTAACCTTCTGATCTTTAAGATGAATTAGGACTCGTTGGGGTAACCCAACCCCCAACGAGTCACCCCTACCGACCCCAGGAATCACCGCCACGATGCCCTCCCCTCGCCCTAGCGCTCTGCCGCCCATGCCTCCCGCCGCGCTGCCCGCTGAGCTGGAGCGTGCGTTTAAGGAGCACCGGACCGAGCTGACCGCCTGCTGCTACCGGATGCTCGGGGCCTTGGTTGAGGCCGAGGACGCGGTGCAAGAGACCTTGCTGCGGGCCTGGCGCGGCCACGAACGCTTTGAGGGGCGGGCCTCCTTACGCACCTGGCTGTTCCGGGTGGCCACGAACGTCTGCCTGGACATGTTGGAGGGGCGCGGGCGGCGGCTGCGCCCCGTGGAGCTCCCCGGCCCCGGCGACCCGAGCGGCCCGCCTGGCGCCCAGCGCGCGGCGGAGACCTGGGTGGAGCCGATCCCCGACGCCTTGGTCCTGCCCGAGCACGACGACCCGGCGTCGCGGGCGATCCGAAAGGAGAGCATCCGCCTCGCCTTCGTCGCCGCGCTCCAGCACCTCCCGCCGCGGCAGCGCGCCGTGCTGCTCTTGCGCGATGTTGTCGGCTTTGAGGCCACCGAGGTCGGCGAGCTGCTCGGGGACTCCGTGGCCTCGGTGAACAGCGCCTTGCAGCGCGCTCGGGCGACGCTCACCGCCCGGGCGCCCCGGCCCACGGACGCCGTGAGCCTCGCCATCGACCACGAGGCCCTCCTCCATCGGTACATCGCGGCGTTTGAGGCCTACGATATGGACGCCTTGGCCTCGATGCTCCACGACGAGGTGGTGCAGTCGATGCCGCCCTACGCCCTGTGGCTCACGGGCCCCGCCGCCGTGCGCACCTGGATGCTCGGCACGGGCAAAGGCTGCCGCGGGAGCCGCTTCTTGCCGACCGCGGCGAACGGCGGCCTCGCCGTCGGCCAGTACCGCATCGACCCCGCCGGGGGCCACGCGCCTTGGGCGCTGCACGTCCTGGAGCTCCAAGACGGCAAGATCATCAGCCTCACGGCGTTCTTAGACACCGCGACGCTGTTCCCACGCTTCGGCCTGCCCGCCCACCTCTGAGAGCGGGCGCGGCTCAGGCGCGCTTGAGCGGCGGCGCCGAGCCCGAGCTTCGGCCCTTGATGGTGCCGTGGTCGCCGTCGCGGAACACCCAGCCCGTGCGGTGGAGCGTCCACACCCAGGCGGCCTTCGTGCGGTGAAAGGGCACCAAGGCGCCGACGATGGCCGCGGCGATGAGCGCCCACTGGTCGCCGTCCTGGAGGCCCCGAGCGGAGTGAATCCCGACGCCGACGGCCGCGGCGACGAGGGCGCCGGACGTGTAGCCCATCACCGTGGGCCCGGTCCAGGAGCCCTCCCAGCGGAAGAAGCGCGCGCCGCAGGACGGGCAGGTCTCGTGCATGTCGAACCAGCCCGTGTACAGCTTGCCCTCGCCGCAGGCCGGGCAGCGGAGCTTACCGAGCGCCCACCACAAGCGCTGGAGGCTAGAGGGCTCGGCGGGCTCAGACATCGGGGGCTCCTGCAGAAGAGGCCAGAGGTCGATAACCGGCGGCGGCCAGGATGGGCAGGGCTCCTGACCTTGGCCTGACGCGGCGCAGGGGCGCGCGGTGGGCTCGCGGAGCCCGGCCCGTAGGTCCCCTCACCGCGCCGATCTGCCCCTGACCCGAATGATCACCCCCATGGAGCACAACATGGGGCGACGAGGTCGGCGGCGACGCGGACCTCAGGGGGCGAGCGCCCAACGCGCAGGCTCCCGCGCGCCGCCGCGTTTGGGCGGACGGAACAAGGCCGCGTGTCCGCGTGTAGAATCCCACGTCATGCTCAGCCTGCTCCTCTGCGCCCTCTCCGCCGCCTACGCCCAGGCCGTCGCCGTCTCCCCGGAGGTGAGCGCCCACGCCCAGTCTCCGCGCTGGTCGCCGGACGGCTCGCGGCTCTCGTGGGAGCTCAACGACCACAGCCAGCGCGCCGTGAGCCTCTTCTTGTACGCGCCCGGCGTCGGCGTCACCCAGGTGAACCCCGCGGCGAAGCCCAGCGCCGGGCTCACCACGGGCTTCGGCACCGTCACCAAGAGCGCCGTCGTGCATGAGCTGTCTTGGTCACCCAAGGCGCTGAACACCTACGTCTACTCCGCCGCCGGAGACGACCGGGAGTACGACCTCTACCTCCAGGGCGGCACCCGCCTCGCCCCCGCGCCAGGGGTGGATGGGGGCCCGGCCTGGAGCCCGGACGGCCAGTACATCGCGTTCTCTTCAGCGCGCACGGGCCAAGGCGACCTCTACCTCCTGCGCGCCGAGGCCCTGGACCGCCCGCCCACCCGGCTCACCTCGGACGCGACCACCTCGGAGCTGCACCCGGCCTGGTCGCCGCAGTCGAACACCTTGGCCTACGTCGGGCGCGGCGCGGAGGGTGACACCGTCTTCGTCATCTCGAACCTCAGCGCGCCGAACCCCGTCGCCATCGCCCCCTGGGGCCACACCCAGACGCGGCCGCGCTTCTCCCCCGACGGCACCAAGCTCGCCTTCTACTCAAACCATGAGGACAAATCGCGGTTTGACCTCTACTTCGTCGAGCTCACGACGGGGCGCAGCCAGAAGGTCGTCTCGGGCGTGGTGATCAACGACGAGGGCCCGGTCTGGCTGCCCGACAGCGACGGCTTCGTGTTTGTCCTCGACGACGACGCCCGTTTTGATCCGCTGATGCGGGTGGCCCTCGACGGCAAGCTCCCCAAGCCGATCCCGACGCGCACCGTCGGCAACACCGATCACGATCTTGTGCGGGTGAACGGCAAGACCTGGCTCGCCGTGGCCGCCCAAGGTGAGCTCAAGGGGGACGACCGCGACTTTCGTCGTGTCTATGTGATGGAGCTGACCCCGACACCTTGACCAAGGGCCCTTCGGCGCTCATCTTCTAAAGATGCAACCCGTTAGCTCTTTTCGCCGTTTGCTCACCCTCGCCCGGCCCGAGTCCAGGCGCCTCATCATCGCCACCGTCGCGCTCTTCGTGAGCGCCGGGGTGACCCTCCTCTACCCCGTCGCCGTGCAGAAGATCGTCGACGGGGTGCTCAAGGGCGAGGGCCGCGTCGTCGTCGATGACTCGGCCATGGCGCTCTTGGCCTTGTTCCTGGTGGGCAGCGTGTTCGGCGGCGTGCGGGCGTACCTGTTCACCGTCGCCGGGGAGCGGGTCGTCACCCAGCTCCGCCGTGAGCTCTACGCGGCGCTGATCCGCCAAGAGATCGCGTTTTTTGATGAGCGGCGCACCGGCGAGCTCACCAGCCGCCTCGCCGCCGACACCGCCGTGCTCCAGAGCGCCGTGACGGTGAACCTCTCGATGCTGCTGCGTTTCCTCGTCATGGCCTTGGGCGGCATCGGCGCGCTGTTCTGGACCTCCTGGCGCCTCACCGTGGTCACCTTGGCCATCGTGCCCCTCGTCGTGGTCGGCGCGGCGATGTTCGGCTCCGTCTTCCGGCGCACGAGCCGTGAGGTGCAGGACGCCCTCGCCCGCGCCACCGAGGTCGCTGAGGAGACCCTCTCCGGCGTGCGTACGGTGCGGGCCTTCGCCCGGGAAGACGCCGAGATCCTCCGCTACGGCGCCGCCGTGGAGGAGTCCTTCGAGAAGGCGCGTTACCGGGCCTGGATCGGCGCCTTGTTCCGTGGGGTCGGCGGCCTGGCGGGCTACGGCGCCATCGTCGTCGTGCTCTGGTACGGCGGCACCCTGCTCGTCGATGGCCGGATGAGCATGGGCGAGCTCTCAAGCTTCTTGCTCTACACCCTCACCGTCGCGGTCTCTCTGGGCAGCCTCGCGACCTTGTGGGAGGACTTCCAGAAGGCCCTCGGCGCCTCGGAGCGGGTGTTTGAGCTCCTCGATCGCTCGCCGACGGTGCGCTCCGGCGGCGCCCGGGTGCCCGAGGTCTTGGGCCAGATCGAGCTGACCGACGTTCAGTTCGCGTACCCGAGCCGCGCCGACAAGCCCGTGCTCCAAGGCCTGAGCCTCAGCCTGCGCCCCGGTGAGGTCGTCGCCCTCGTCGGGCCCTCCGGCGGCGGAAAGTCTACGGTGGCGGCCCTGCTGAGCCGCTTCTACGACCCCCAAGGTGGGCAGATCACCCTCGACGGCGTGCCTTACCCCGAGCTCGACGTGGGCTGGCTGCGGGAGCAGGTCGGCGTCGTCTCCCAAGAGCCCATCCTCTTCGCCACGACCATCGCCGAGAACATCCGCTACGGCCGCCCCGCTGCGAGCGACGCCGAGGTCGAGGCCGCCGCCAAGGCCGCGAACGCCCACGACTTCATCCAGTCCTTCCCCGACGGTTACGCCACCTTGGTCGGTGAGCGAGGGGTGCGCCTCAGCGGCGGGCAGAAGCAGCGCGTCGCCATCGCCCGGGCGATCCTCAAGGATCCCAAGGTCTTGGTGCTCGACGAGGCCACCTCGGCCCTGGACTCCGAGTCCGAGCACCTCGTACAAGAGGCCCTGGAGCGCCTCATGGTCGGCCGCACCACCCTGGTCATCGCCCACCGGCTCTCGACGGTCAAAGAGGCCGATCGGGTCGTCGTCATCGACGGCGGCCGCGCCATGCAGGAGGGCCCTCACGAGGAGCTCGTCCGCCAGGACGGCCTCTACCGGCGCCTCGTCGAGCGGCAGTTCGCCGCCTGATCCGGCGACTCAGGTCTTGACATGTAAAGTGGCACAGGGCCCCGGCCCGCGGTGTTAAGCAAGAGTCCTGCCGCTCTGCCCGCCCGACCGCCGCCCCGAGAGCCCCGCCCATGCGCCGCCTGATCTTGCCCTTCCTCCTGCTCACTGGCCTCGCCTTGGCCCTGGAGCCCGCGCCGAACCCCGACAAGCCCACGTCGGTGGAGCTCGCGACGACCTACCTCGCGCCGCCCTTCCCCATGGACAAGGCGCTCAAGGAGGCCCTCGCCGGTCGTAAACACGCCGAGGCCGCGACGCTCTTGGCCGCCGTCGACAAGTCGAAGATCCCCGGCCACGCCGTCGGAGACCACGGCTTCTTGATGGCCTGGTCGCTCCTGCGCGCGGGCAAGGCCAGCGAGGCCGTGAAGTACACCGCCCTGGTCGAGAAGGCGGAGCACGCGCCGCCCACCTACAAGGCCTTGACCTTGGCCGAGCTCTACAGCGCCGACGGCCGCCACGTCGACGCCGCCCGGGCCTTAGAGACCTTCCCCGCCGACGCCCAGCTCTGGCCCCGGGCCATGCTCGCCCGGGCCTCGGCCCTGCGCTACGCCGGGAACACCGCGGCGTCCAAGGCCCTCTACGAGCAGCTCGCCGCCCGGCCCGACCCCGCCGAGGGCTCGGAGTGGGCGCTGTTGAACCTCGCCCAGCAGGCCGGGAAGGGCTCCCCGGCGGCGTACCCGCTCTACCGGCGCATCTGGGCGCACTACCCCACCACCGACGCCGGGAAGCAGGCCGAGGCGGCGCTCAAGGAGTACCCCACGGCCGCGACCTGGCAGGAGTCGGCGGTGCGCGGCGACCGCCTCATGGTGGCGAACAACTTCCAGGGCGCGGTCACCTTGCTCCAGCCGCTCTTGCCGAAGGTGACGACGCCCAGCGCCGACGCCTGCCGCCTCTGGTACGCCTACGGGCGCTCGCTCTTTAAGCTCAACCGGCTCACCGAGGCCGCCGACGTGCTCGGCCCCGCGGGGACGAAGTGTAAGGGCCACGACGACGACCGGGGCGCGAAGGCGCTCTACATCGCGGGCAAGGCCCAGGAGCGCAAGAAGGCCTGGGCGGAGTCCGCGCGGCTCTTCGCGGAGATCCCGAAGCTCTACCCCACCCACACCTACGCCGACGACGGCTACGCCTTGGGCGGCATCGGGCTCCAGGAGGCCGGTGACCCCGAGGGCGCCCGGGCGCTGTGGGCCGAGGGCGTGAAGAAGGTGCCCGACGGTGACCTCGCCGCGGAGAGCTTCTGGCGGCTCGCCTGGGGCGCCTACCGCGCGGGCAAGACCGACGAGGCGATTCAGTGGGCGGAGAAAGGCGCCTGGGAGGTGCCCATCACCGCCGACGCCACCCACGTCCAGGCCTGCCTCTATTGGGCGGCGCGCTGGCGGGCCTGGCCCGACGTGAACGCCCCGCACACGCTGACGACGGACCCAAAACGCAAGGAGGAGGCGGCGCGCCTGCTCCAGCGCTTCGTCGAGCAGCACCCGCACAACTGGTACACGCTCCTCGCCGCGGCCCGGCTCAAGGAGCTGGATCCCGCCGCCTGGGCGAAGCTCCCCGACCCGCCCAAAGGCAAAAAGACGCCGTGGGTGGTGCGGGAGGAGTTCTTGAAGGATCCCCACGTCGCCGCGGGCCTCGCCTTGGCCCAGCTCGGCCTCACCCGCGAGGCTCTCGCCGAGCTGACCCGGCTGGACGAGTCCACCTACACCCCCGCCGAGTTCGCGTTCATCACCAGCATTCAATGGGATCAAGGCGACATCCTCTTCGCCCATGAGCGCCTGCGCGCCTACATCGACACCCACCCTCCCGAGGTGATGGGCAAGCAGCGTGAGCGGGTGCTCGTGCAGGCTTACCCGGAGCTCTACTGGGAGGAGGTGAAGGCCGCCGCCGCAGAGTACGGCTGGGATCCCCGGATGTTCCACGCCCTGGTGCGTGAGGAGTCGAGCTTCAACAAGGAGATCGTCTCCCACGCGGGCGCCCGGGGCCTCTCCCAGCTCATGCCCGCCACGGCGCGCACCGTCGCGGGCTGGCTCGGCACCTCGGTCACCACGGCCCAGCTCAACGACCCCGCGACAAACACCAAGATCGGCGCGCGCTACATGCAGTTCTTGATGCAGCGTTACGGCGGCAACCCCGCCCTTTCGATGGCCGGGTACAACGCCGGGGAGGGCAACGTCGATAAGTGGCTGCGGGAGCGCGGGAACCTGCCGACGGACGAGTTCGTCGAGTCCATCCCCTTCCGCGAGACCCGGGGCTACGTCAAACGTGTGAGCCGCACCTGGGTCACCTACCACCACCTCTACGACGACGGCCCGGTGCTGCCGGACCTCTCGCCGTACAACCACAAGGCCAAGCCCTGAGGCGGCGCCTGGGCGCTCAGAGCGTCGGGAGCGTGCCGACTTCAGCGAGGGAGGCGCGGCCGAGGATCCGCTTCTCGTCGCCGTCGATGTAGACGGCCTCCTCAAAGGACGCCGTCAGGCCGTCGCCGCGCACGACGGGGCGGAAGGCCCAGGCGCCACGAATCCGCGCTGGGTGCAAGAAGTGCACCTGGTACCGGCGGAGGCGCACCGCCGCGTGGGCCGAGCCCGGGAAGCCGACGCTCAAGAGGCCCGACTTGGGGAGGATGGCGTGGCCGACCGCGCCTTCAGACGCGAGCTGGAAGCGGTGGTTGTTCGCCCAAGACTTCGCGAAGACGAAGATCTCGCCGACGGTCTTCCACTGGCTCGCGTAGCCGACGCAGCCCCGGGCGCACTCCCGGGCGACCTGGAGCAGCTCGGGCTCGGCGGCGCCGGGCTCGGCGACGTGCAGGGTGACGCCGACGTCGGCGTAAAACTCGGCGCCCGCCGGGGCGAGGTCGATGGCGACGAGCTCACCGGGCTTGATGCGGGCGCTCGCCGAGGCGCCGCGCAGGATCCGCCGGGTGCCGATTCGGGCGCCGACCTGCACCTCGGGGTTGTGGTACCAGCGGTCAAAGCCGTGGGCGGAGGCTTTGTCTCGCGCGATGGCCTCGATCTCCACCTCAGACATGCCGACGTGCACCTCCCGCGCGACGTCCGCGAGGAGGCGCCAGCCGCGGCGCTGGGCGTCGTCGAATCCTTCGACCTGGGCTCTCTCAAGCGCTGAGGGCTGCATACCGCGGTGCTCGTCCGAGTTGATGTGTGATCGCGCCGATGGGGGTGCGCTGGAGGGGTCCGCCGCGCCGGGCGCGTGGGGGCTCACGCTTGGGCGAGGACGAGCCCACCAGACGGCGCTGGGCGAACGTAGGCACGTCCGCTGGGTTCAACGCCGCTGTCAGCAAGCGGTATACACCCTGGGGAACCGCCGCACAAGCGGGGCGCCGCGACCAAGGCCCTAAGCGAGCACCCGGAGGGCCTCGACGGCGCGCAGGTGGGCCGAGGCGTCGTCGCCGCGCACCCCCTCAAAGACGAGGCGGTAGAGCACGAGCTGGCCGTCTACGGCGAGGCGCTCGACCCGGGCGTCGGCGTGGTGCTCGGGCTCGTCCGGGGCGGCGACGAGCACCCGCACCCGGCCGCCCTCCACAAACTTGAGGGGCTCGGACTGGGGCACGGAGAAGGACAGGCCCTCAAGACCGACCTCGACGAGGCGGGCGACGCCGCCGATGAGCTCCAGGCCGCGGCCTTGGGGGGGCAACACCACGGCGCGCAGCCGCGCCTCAGCGGTGGTCTGCTCGGCGCGCTCCCGGCGAAAGTCCTCGATGAAGCCCAACAACACGCCGTCGTTCGTGCGCTCGGGGACGGGCACGCCCGCGCGGAGCACGCTGCCCTCGAAGGAGTAGACCTGCTCGTCGAGCTTAAACCACACCCGCAGGTCCTCGCCGCCGGAGAGGCGCAGGCCCGGCGCGGTCAGCACGACGCCAGCGCGGTCCACCCGCACGAGCTGGGCGGCGCTCCACACCCCGGCTCGGGGCATGACCTGGCAGGAGAGTCGCCGGCGGGCGGCCTCGTCCAGTAGCTCTCTCGGATCGTCGCTCACGGTGGATCCTTCGCGCGGGGGGCTCAGACTGTATAGCTAATCTTTGCGCCCTCTCGGCGCGAGGAGCCGTGAATGCGCGTCGCACACCTCACCGATCTTCATGTCATGCGCCCGCCGAGCGTCGGCGAGCTGACGGTCAAACGAATGCTGGGCAGCGCGAACCTCTACGTCATGGGGCGCGCCAGCCACTTCACCGAGGCCGCCCAGCGCGCCGCCGTCGCCGCCGTCGAGCGCCTCGCCCCCGACGCCCTGCTCTGCTCCGGCGACCTCACGGCCCAGGCGCTCCCCGCGGAGTTTGAGGCCGCCGCGGAGCTGCTCACGCCGCTGTTCTCCCGCCAGCCGACGGCGCTTATCCCCGGCAACCACGACGTCTACACCCCGGAGACCTTCCTGGAGCGTCGCATCGAGGAGCGTTTTGGCGCCTGGACCGGCAAAGGTGACTGGCCGCGCCTGCACCTGCTCGGCGACGGCGTGGCCTGCGTGGCCCTCGACGTCTGCCGCGCGCAGTGGATCTTGTCCTCGGGGACCATCGACGAAGGCCAGCTCGACGGCCTGGACACGCTCTTGGGCGACGACCGCCTCCGGGGTCGTTTTGTGTTCGTGATGCTGCATTACCCCCTGCGGAACCGCCGCGGCGAGCCCTACGGCCCCGCCACCCGGAACCTGGAGAACGCCGCGGCCCTGGAGGCGCTCCTGCTCAAGCACGCCCGGCGGATCGGCGCGATCGTGCACGGCCATGAGCACCACGGCTTTCGCGCGGCCTTGGTCGGTGACGGCGTCGAGATCCCCATCCTCAACCCCGGCGCCGCGGGCTACGCCTACCTCCCCAAGAAGGGCCGCACGGCGCACCTCTGCGTCTACACCGTCGAGGACGGCGCGCTGCGCGGCGTCGATCGCCTGCGTTTTGACGGCGAGGCCTTTGTGCCCGAGCCCGGCGGCGCCTGGGCGAGCGGCGGCTGACGGCCAGGGCTCAGAGCCCCGCGGCCTCCATGAGCTCCGGCGGCGGCGGGCCCATGTGCCCCTTCGTGCACACCCAGTCCACCTGCCCGGCGAGGATGCGGTCGAAGGCCGGATCGGGCTTCACGCTCAGCCCAGGCGCGGCGCCAGCGGCCTCAACCCCTTGGGGACCGAGGGCGCAGAGCGTCTCTTGGCCCCGCGGGGAGCCGACCATCGCGCGCAGGCGGCCGAGGTAGAGCTGCCCCACGCTCTTGCGGCAGGTCACACGCTCGTCGCCGGTCTCCGCCTCGCAGAGATCGAAGCTCAGCACGGGATCCTGCTCAAGCTGGTGCTGGTAGTAGCGCTGCCAGAAGCGCGACGACATGTCGGAGCTCCCGCCGAGCACGGGCTCCCAGAGGCGGTAGAGGCGCTCGGCGCGGGCGCGGCGCTCCACCGGGTCGTCGTGGCGCTCGACGATGGACTTCAGCGCGCTCTGCCAGAGGTGCTGGCCGCAGTCGTTGATGAAGGGGCCCGCCTTCGCGCAGAGCTCCCCGGCGAGGTCGGTGTCGCCGCGCCGCCGCGCGACCTCGGCGGACTGGAAGAAGCACTCCTCCCGCCAGACCCCTTTGGGCACCCGCTCACAGCGGGCCCCGGGGGTCTTGTCCGCGGCGTCGGCGGCGATGACCACCTGCTCGGCGCAGGCGCCGGCGCTGCCCGCGTCGCGGATGCCCTCACAGAGCGTGAGGGCCTCGTCCACCGCCTTGGGCGGCAGGTCGAGGGCCTGGCTGAGCCGCGCCGCGTCGCTCAGGCCGCCGTCGCCGCCGCAGCCCCCGAGCGTGAGGGCCAAGAAGGCGGCCAAGGGGCGCACTCAGGGCCTCCAGGCGTCGATGTCCACGGGCAGGCTCACCCCTTGGGCGCGTAAGGCCTCGCCGCGGCTGAGGATACGCGCCCCGGTGAGGATGGCGTCGGCGATCTCGACGACCCCGCGCCCAGCGAGGGGGCCCAAGGAGCTGCCCTTCGCCCAGTCGTTGAACGCGCCCATCGCCGGGCCACACCAGACCTGGTAGTCGCGGCGCCGCGCCGTCTCCCCCATGCGGGCCCAGCGGCTCGTCATGCCGAGGTACCAGCGGAACACCAGGGCCATCTTGTGCCGCCCGTCGGTCTGGGCCCGCTGGAGCTGGCTCTCGTCGCGGGCGCCCCAGTAGGCCTGGCAGTCGGCCCAGACCTCATCGAAGCCGCGCCCGAGGATCTGGCGCTCCACCCGCTGGCGGTCGGCCTCGGGGACGAGGTGCCAGCCCGCGTAATCCTTGTAGATCTCGTGGAGCTTCTTCGCGCGCTGGGCGTAGAGCGTGCCGCGGCTGAGCACCTGGACCTGGGCGCCGATCTCAAACATGTCCGGCGCCGGGCCCATCGCCACGTCCGCCATCCCCGCCTCGGCGAGCAGCTCCTTCACCTCGGCGGAGGTGCCCGCCTCCCGAGCCGACTGGTTCACCGAGCCGGTGAGCACATAGTCCGCGCCCAAGGCGAAGGCGGCGAACGCTGAGCGCGGCGAGGCCACCCCGCCCGCGGCCCCGATGAAGATCTGCGCGCCCCGGGCGGTGTAGTCCAAGGAGGCGCAGACGCGGTCCCGCAGCGCGCGCATCATCGGCACGAGCACCGGCAAGGGGCGGCGGTCGGTGTGCCCGCCGGAGTCGGCCTCGGCGGTGATCGCGTCGGCCATCGGCCAGCTCACCGCGAGATCCGCCTCTTCAGGGGTCAGCTTGCCGCGCTTCACGAGCCCCTGGAGGAGATCCCCCGGCGCCGGGCGCATGAAGTGCTCCGCGACCTCGGGGCGGGAGACCTTGGCCAGCACCCGGTTGGGGCAGATGACCGCGCCGTCCGAGCCGCGGCGGATCCCCGCGTAGCGGTACCGAACGATCGCCGAGGTGAGCCCCATGTAGGCCGAGGCCGACACCCAGCGCACGCCCGCCTCGACGTAGAGGTCCGCGACGGCCTCCTCGGCGGCGGGCTCCGCGGGGTTGTGCAGCAGGTTGAACCCCGCCGGGGCGGCGCCGACGGCGTCGAGGATGGTCTTCACGCCCGCGCGCACGGCCTCGATGGGCAGGCCCCCCGCGCCGAAGAAGCCGATGAGCCCGGCCTTGGACATCGCGATGACGAGCTCCGCCGACGCGATGCCGCCGGCCATGGCCCCGGCGATGTAGGGGGCGCGCACGCCCATCCGCGCGCAGAAGGCCTCGGAGCCGAGCTCACGGGCCGGGGGCAGGGCCCCGAGCAGCCGCGCGGCGCCAGGACCGCCGCCGTAGCGCCCCGCCGTATAGATCGCCTGGCCCTCGACGTCCTCGACGACGTAGATCGCCTGCCCCATGGCGCCCAAGGCGGCCAGGGGATCCCGCACGCGGCTCGCCGGGTCGGGCACAAAGAGCGGCGCGGCGCCTTCTGCCAAGGCGTCCGGGTCGGGTGCGAGCTCGACGAGATCCTCCAAGGTCTCGCCCGTGGCCCAGCGCATCGTCACCCGGGCGAGGGCGCCCTCCCGGCGAATCGTGAGCCCCGCGTCGGCGTCGTGGAGCTCCAGCGCCCGCAAGGACGGGCGGGCGCCGAGGCGCGCGGTGAGGGGCCCGAGGCCGACGTGGTACAGCGCCGTGAGCAGCCCGCCGCCGGGGCCCTCGGCGCGCTCGTCGCCATGGAGGCCCTGGGCGTGTAGGGTCTGGGCGCCGTAGATCTCAATCAGGTCGAGCACGTCTCCTCCGCGTAGGCAGCTCCGGGCCCTCGTAACCCGGCGCGCGGCCTTGCGCGGTCCCCTCACGCCCGGCCGCGCCGCCGCGCCGCGCCCAAGGCCAGCAAGGTGAGCCCGAGGAGCGCCGCGCCCGCCCCGCTCCCGCCGCTGGCCGAGGCGCAGGCGCAGTCCCCGCCGCGGCCGTCGTCCTTGGAGTTCAGGCCGCTCGCGGTGTCGTCGGCCACGCCGCCGTCGCTGTCGCTCAGGATCGCCGTGTCGTCCCCACCGCCGCTGTCGCCCTCACCGCTCTCGGTCACCGCGCTGTCATCCGTCGTTCCGCTGTCCCCGGCCTGGCTGGTGTCGTCGCCCCCGCCGCTGTCGTCCGTCGCCCCGCTGTCGTCACCGCCGCTGTCTTCGCCGCCGGACACGCAGTCCTCGTCGACGTCGCCATCACAGTCCTCGTCACCTCTGCGGCAGTCATCGATGAGCACGTCCGGGGAGACCGTCGCTTTGGTGTCGTCGCAGTCATCCCCACCCCAAGCCGAGGCGGCGTGCCCGTCGCCGTCCTGGTCAAAGTCATCGCCGCCGTCGCAGCCCTGATCGACGCCGTCGTACCAGCGCTCCGAGGCGCCGAGGTAGGTGCGGGCGTCCGCGTCGTCGCAGTCGTCGCCGCCCCAATCTACGCCGTCTTGGCCGTCCTGGTCGGCGTCGTAGTCCGAGCGCCCGTCGCAGTCCTGATCGAGCCCGTCGTAGTAGACCTCCGTGGCCGAGGGGCTCACGCCGCCGTCTTGGTCGTCGCAGTCGTCCCCGCCGTGGGCGACGTCGCCGTGGCCGTCTCCGTCCACGTCTTCGGCGTCTTGGCCGTCACAGCTCTGATCGACGCCGTCGTAGGGCAGGTCCAAGGCGCCGAGGTAGATCGTCGCGTCGTCGTCGTCGCAGTCTTCGCCCGCGTAGGCGGCGCTGTCTTGGCCGTCACCATCGGCGTCGTAGTCTGAGCCGCCGTCACAGTCCTGATCGACGCCGTCATAAAACACCTCGACGGCGTCAGGGTTCACCGTGGCGTCGGCGTCATCGCAGTCCCCTCCCCCGTACCAGCTCACGGCGTGGCCGTCGCCGTCGTCGTCGTAGTCGTCGCGGCCGTCGCAGTCCTGATCGACGCCGTCGTAGGCGTAGTCCCGGGCGCCCGGGTACACGCCGCCGTCGAGGTCGTCGCAGTCGTCGCCGCCGACCGCGATGGCGTCGTGGCCGTCCTCGTCGCAGTCGTTGTCGTCGCTGAGGCCGTCGCAGTCTTGGTCTTGGCCGTCGTAGCAGGTCTCCGGCGCGCTGGGGCTCACCGTGGCGTCGGCGTCGTCGCAGTCCTCGCCGCCGCGCTCCGGCGGGCGGTGGCCGTCGCCGTCGAGATCCCACTCGTCGGTGCCGTCGCAGTCGTCGTCAATCCCGTCGTTGAGGTCACGCTCGACGGCGGCGGGGCTGATCGTGGCGTCGTCGTCGTCGCAGTCGGGGCCGCCGCCTAAGGTGGAGTCGTAGCCGTCGCCGTCGGCGTCGAAGTCGCTGTCCCCGGCGCAGTCCGAGTCTACGCCGTCATAGAGCGTGTCCTTGGCGCCGGGGTAAGCCGAGGGGTTGTTGTCTAAGCAGTCGTCGCCGCCATGGGCGTACGACTCGTAGCCGTCGCCGTCGGCGTCGAAGTCGGA
>JAKLKD010000437.1 GCA_023150845.1 Myxococcota bacterium
CGATCTCGGCGTGGTGATGGAGTCCCCGGCGCTCATCCTCGGCGCGCTCTTCGCCGTGCTCACGCTCAAGGGCGCGGTGCTCGTCGTCTTGGGCCGGGCTTGGGGCGTCGCGAAGGACCAGACCGCCATCTTCGCCGCGGCCTTGGCCGGGGTCGGCGAGTTCGCCTTCGTGCTGCTCGGCTTCGCCGCCCGGGAGGGGGTGCTCACCCTTGAGCAGACCACCCCCCTCGTCGCCGTCACGGCGCTCTCGATGGCGGCCACGCCGCTCCTCTTGCTCGCCGTCGAGCGCCTGGTGCTGCCCAGGCTCGTGGCCGTCGCACCTCCCGCCCGGGAGTCCGACGTCGAGGACCACGGCCGACCCGTGATCATCGCCGGGTATGGCCGCTTCGGGCAGATCGCCGGTCGTTTCCTCACGGCGTCGGGGGTCGGCACCACGACAGTAGACGTCGATGGTGACCAGATCGACATGCTCCGCCGCTTCGGCCAGCGGGTCTATTACGGCGACGCCAGCCGCCTCGACCTGCTCACCGCCGCCGGGGCGGCCCGGGCCCAGCTCCTCATCGTGGCCGTCGATGACCACGAGAAGGCGATGCAGATCGTGCACCTCGCCCAGAAGCACTTCCCGGGCCTCGCGATCCTCGCTCGGGCCCGGGGCCGCGCTGAAGCCTATGACCTCATGGAGGCCAAGGTCGAGGGCGTCTACCGCGAGACCTTCGACACCGCTCTGCGCGTCGGCGTCGACGCCTTACGCCTGCTCGGCCAGTCGTCCCACCGCGCCCACCGGGCCGGGCTCGCCTTCCGCCGCGTCGATGAGCGCAGCCTCGTCGAGATGGCCGCCGTGCGCCACGACCAAGAGCGCCTCATGCGCACGGCCCGGGAGCGTGTGGCGCTCCTGGAGCGCACTCTGGCCGCGGACCAGGAGCGAGAGAGCGTGCTCCACGAGGATGGCTGGGACTCCGACGTGCTGCGCGCGGGCCGACCGCCGGAGCGCCCCGCCGAGCCCTGAGCGCCGCCCGGCCTCCTGTTGACCGGCCTCCTGTTGACCGGCCTCCTGTTGACCGGCGCCCCTTGCCGACGCCGCCGACGGCGCGAAGCTTGGGGAGCCGCCTGAGGTGCGTATCCCCCTCCCCCTCGCCCTGGCCCGCGTGCGTGTGGCCGACCCGTCGGTCTGGTCGGCCTTAGAGGCCATCGCCCCGCTGCGTGAGCACACCCTCGATGAGCTGGAGCCCTGCCTGCGCCGCGTCGGCACCCGGCTCAAAGGCCCTCTGGAGCGCGCCCTCAAGGCCCGGGGGGAGGCGCTGCGGGTGCGGGTGCTCGCCCCGGAGGAGCCGACGGCTCTGGAGCTCGCCCCGGCGCGCCGGGCCCTCGGCGACCTCCCGCCCAAGCTCCTCGCCTTGTTGACCCGGGCCGCTCGCCTCGCCGAGGAGGGCGTGTTCTTGGGCACCCGCGCCTGGGACCCCCACGCCGACGCGGCCGCCGTCGACGCCCTGGTCAACGCCGGCCTCA
This sequence comes from Myxococcota bacterium, assembly GCA_023150845.1. GTDB lineage: Bacteria > Myxococcota_A > UBA796 > UBA796 > CAJQPC01 > JADKFE01. The sequence continues at coordinate 1,507 of JAKLKD010000437.1, forward strand.
TCACCGCCCTTGACGAGGAGAGCCTGCCCCGCTGGGGCCGTTACCGCCTCGCGCCGGGCCTGCCCGACCCCGACCCCGTGCCGTATCGGTTCGAGGAGGCCGTGATGCCTCCGCCCGACGACCTCAGCCGCCGGGGCCCGTCGTTGTTGGCCCTGGAGCAGGACCTCGCCGTGCTCCTCGCCGGGGCCGCCGCGTCGGGGGTCCGCCGCACCGTCGAGGGCCACCCCGACGTCGCCGGGGCCCGCCGCCTGGGCCGACGCCTC
>JAKLKD010000438.1 GCA_023150845.1 Myxococcota bacterium
CCTTCTCCTTGCCCTTGGCCTCGTCGAGCTTGCCCTCCCACTTCCGGCGGGCACGCTTCTGCCAGGGACGCAGATCGATGAGCTTGCGCTTGGCCTTGGCGATGGCCTTCTGCGCCTTGGCGAGCATCTTCTTGAGCTTGTCCTCCTCGCGGCCGAGGTCGTTGCCCCCGAGCTCGGCCGCGTCGTCGTCGAGGCTGCCGAGCTCGTCGTCGAAGTCGGCGAGCTCGGCGGCCTCTTCGCCGCTCAGCTCCTCGCCGTCGCCGCCGAGGTCGATGATGCCCTCGCCGATGCGGTTGCACCGCGCCTGCTGCCAGCGCTGGAAGGCCTGGCGCCCGGCCCAGGCGCCCGGGCCGTTGACGACGTCCACGCCGACCGCGGGGTCAAAGCCCATCATGGCGAGCTGGACAGGAGAGAGGGGCGCGTCGTCGCCGCCCATGTACTTGCGGAAGAAGGGGTTCATCTGGCCGTGCATGGCGTCCTCGTGAGCATGAGGGTGAGGAGATCAGGGGCGGAACAGGCCGGTCCACCAGTCGGGAGCAGCGGCGGGAGCGGGCGGCGCGGCGGGGTCCATCGGCACACCCGGCGGGCCAGGCAACATCGGCGGGGCGCCCTGGCCCTGGTCGAGGCGAGCGCGCGCTTGGTTGAGCGCCTCGATCTTGAGGTTACGGGCGACCTTCTCGGTACCAAACCAAGAGATCAGCCCGCCGAGGCCGAGGCCGACGCCGATGAGGTTGAAGGGCGGGGGCAACATCAGGGCCGCGGCGATGCCGCCACCCGTGGTCAGCTTGCGCGGGTCCCAGCCGTTCCAGTCGGGCGACAGGTCCTCGTCTGCGAGGGTCTTGTCGGTGAGGGCGTTGGAGGCGAGAACGGCGGGGATGCCGATCCAGCCGAGGAGAAACAGGGGGTTCATAGGAGTACCTCCGACTACAGGTTAGAGCATTGTCGCTTTTTTGGCGCTAATCGAGCCTAACAAGTTTGGATTGAGCTTGTTTGGTCAACAATGTTTGCTAAACTGCTCGTCATGGAGCGCGAGTACTGCCAGCAATGCGGACGCACCCGACGGCCGGCGGAGTGGACCTGCCCACGGTGTAGCTGCCCGATCTACGGGCCCAGCGCCGTCCGGGGCCAGGCCTCACACCCGCAAGCGCTGTGCGGCGAGCTCAGCGCGCTTCGCGGCCTGGAGCCTGGTGAGGCGCTCGTGCTCTACGGCGCGAAGGGGAGCGGCAAGACGTCGGTAGCGCTGCGCGCGTTCGCCCGGCCGCTCGTCATCACCACGGAGATGAGCGCGTCACGGCTCTTTGAGTATGGCGAGCGCCTGGGCGTTCACGTCGTCGAGGTGATCGAGCTGCGCCTCTCCGATGAGGGCGCGCCGGAGCTGCCCGAGTGGGAGGGTGAGGCCGACGGCCTGGTCCTCGACTCGCTCAACGGTCGCGGCGACGTCGTCGCGGTGTGGCAGCTCGTCGAGGCCTTCGCAGGTGACCACGGCCTGCCCCTCGTCGTGGTCGCGCAGACCACCACGGACGGGGGAGTGAGAGGGGGGGAGTACGTCCCCCACGCCTGCACGGTGCTGGCCGAGGTCCGGCGTGAGGGTGACGCCCGGGAGATCGTCGTCGAGAAGGACCGCCACGGTTCAGACGTGGACGTGATCCCCTTCACCCTGGGCACGACGAGCCCCCCGCCGCACTTCTTCACCGTCGAGGGCAAGCCAGGCCGATACCAGCTCGTGGCCTACCCGTGGGGAGCGTCGGAGGTGTGGGAGGCCGC
>JAKLKD010000439.1 GCA_023150845.1 Myxococcota bacterium
TCCGCCGCGAATCCTGGCCCCCACCCGCTCTGGGTGGACCCCTCCGCCGCGAATCTTGGCCCTCACCCGCTCGGGGTTGCCCCTCCTGCCGCGCATCTTCGCCCTCACCCGCTCGGGGGTGACCCCCCTGCCGCGAATCTTGGCCCTCGCCCGCTCGGGGTTGACCCCGCCGCCGCGCATCTTCGCCCTCACCCGCTCGGGGTTGCCCCTCCTGCCGCGCATCTTCGCCCTCACCCGCTCGGGATTGACGCCCCTGCTGTGAATTTTTGCCCTCGCCTAAGCCTCCCACTTGCGGGTGCTCATGGCGTGTGACAAGCTATCGCAGCCGATCGGGGGGGTCCCCGCGAGGCACAGCACAACCCCGCAGAGAGGACAGGACAGCATGGTCTATCAAAGCTTCTTCCCCCGGAACCGCACCGAGCACCAGACCGCCGCCACGACGGTGCTGGCCCTGGTCGCGGCGACGACGACGGACCCGAAGGTCCACGGGCTCCTGGTGCTCTGGGTGCAGAGCGTCGCCCAGGGCCTCATCGACGCCCGGGCCGCGCACCGGGCCGCCCAAGGCGTCTGGCGCGCGCGCCATGACGAGCTGGCCCCCCTGGATCGTGAGGCGGATGGCGCCCTGCGCCTCGCGGAGGTCGCGATCTTCAACAAGCTCGGCGCCGCGGGCGTGGCGCTGTTTCACCGGCTGCTGGGGGTGAGCAAGCTCTCAGACGTGACCGGCGGGCCGCTCGCGCAGCAAGTGCGCCTCGTCGAGGACATGCGCGCCCGGGTCGAGGCCGAGCCCGACCTTCACGGGCTGCCGCAGGCGCGGCTGGAGGAGGTCTTCGCCACCAACGCGGCCCTGGGCGCGGGCCTCACCGCCGAGCAAGAGGCCAAGCGCGCCTGGAGCGCGTCCTCCGCCGCCCTGAGCGCCGCCGAAGACGCCTTCGCCGATGGCTACCGGGTGTTCGTGCGCTCGGTGGTGCAGCTCTTGGGCGAAGACGGCGCCGCAGCGCTCCTGCCGCGCTTCTCGCGCAGCGCCGCCAAGGCCACCGACGCCGCCGCGCCGAGCGCCGAGCAGGCCGATGACGACGGCGATGACGGCGCCGAGGCCGCCGCCGCCGCGGACGCCGACGAGGCCCCCCTGGGTTGAGGCAGGTCGGCGCGAGCTGAAGGCGCGGTACGATCGTGCCGCGCCTTGGCGTTCCCAGGAGCGGATCAAGATCCTCGGCTGTGTTGAGGACTTGCTGTGGGCGTCGCTGAAGGAGCAGGCACGGGAGACGCCGCGCCGCTCGCCCTGGCGTTCAGGAGCCGTTACGGTGGCCCGCCCTCGCAGACGGCGAGGAGGCCCACCCCCGCAGGCACGGCGACGCCATGAAGGCCCGACGGCCCCGCGCGCTCCCCGGCGTGTGGGTGTAGAGTGCGCGCCGCAAGCCACACTGGTGCTATGCGCTGTGAACTGCTATTGCTCGTTGTTAGAGGCACGCTTCTTCGTATGCTCGCGCGCTCCACATTCTCACATCTCCGTGACCGAGGATTCAAATGCTAACTCCCTCCTTCTTCGCCGATGTTCTTTTGAAGAATACACCTTTTGCGGTTGCGAAAGAGAAGTATGTGCAGTGGGCGCTCGGAACGGGCCAATACGCCAAGCTTGGGAGTCAGCGAAAGAAGGTAGGCATTGAGCCAGACTGGAGTGTGGAGGCCCTGTCGCGTGGCGCAGTCTTCGCCGGAAGTCATGACGCTCGGATCAGTAGCCGCGATATTGATGGACGATTCTT
>JAKLKD010000122.1 GCA_023150845.1 Myxococcota bacterium
GACCGGGCTGCAAGTCCACTCGGCGCGGACCTACGCGCCTTGGCTGGGGCGGTGGGATAGGCCGGATCCGATTGGGTTGAGGGATGGGGGGAATCGGTGGGGGTATGTGAGGGGGAGGGCGACCGTGATGGGTGATCCGTCTGGGCTCGGTGGAGGGTCTATGTCACCGGTGCCAGATTCAGGCGGCGATGCACCTCCAGCAATACCTGACGATCCCTCAGTTAGACCACAGCTTCAGAAATTGCTAGAAGAGGAGTCGACCATCGTGCTATCTGCGCTAATTGCTGAGACTGACTATTCCGCATACAATGAGGCACTCGGAGATCCGTTAATCGTGTCCGATCTCTTAGCAACTCCAGCCTTTGACTCCCTTGAGCGTGGAGACATTTATTTTAGCGTACAACGAAATCTTAAGTTGCGGGCAGTGACGGAGGCGACCACGCATGGTTCTGGCGAAGAAGGCACCAACGCGATGGATGAGGTCTATGACAGAACCGCCGTTCAGACCTTTTATGTTGACTTTGATGATCTCTCCGACGACCATCGGAAGCTTATTGAGCCCCAGGTACTCAATAATGCTGAGATACCTGCATGGAGCAAAACCATTCCACTTCCTGACGGGCGAATTTGTGTCCGGGTGTTTATTGATATCGACCGAGTTAAGGCGAATTTTTCAGACAAGGCCGAGAGGTGGACTCCGAAGACGCAGATACTCAGCGGTACTCTCTGGGGAGTACATGTACATGAAGTTGTCTCGCACACCCAGGCAGAGGCCCTGCAGGGAGTGACAAGTGAGTCTGCAAAGGGCTCAGGTTACGTTCATACTCAAACCTCTGCAATGGAACAACGATGGTTCGGCTGGCAATGATTTCGCATCGTGCTAAGATGGGCACCCTGCTGTTGGGGCTTGGATGCGCTATCTGTATGATATTATGCTATCTACTTTATCAATCCCACAGCACCCCCTCGTTCCCCATGCGCCGTGGCGTAGTATTTTGGTTCGGGGATGGCCCATGTATGGAGGGAGATGTCGGATTTGCCGTGGATGGGCGCTATCTGGGCTGGCCGTCGCTAATTGATCTTCCTAGGTGGCTGGAAGATCCGCTCATGTTCGGATCCACTCTGCATTACGATTTCACTGCTATTTGGCTGACTCCCAGGCAACAGCGCCACACGCTTTCGTTGTTGGCAGCACTCGAAATGTCTCATATTCACAATAACTTCAACAATCCGGGCTTATATGATTCAGCGCTATGGTCAGGCGGAGATCTGTCTCTTTCCCGGTTTGATTGCATCCGAATTACGATGCTCTACTCGATTGATGGGATAGTTGGCTCTCTCGTCCGTGAGTTAAAGGCTGATGATAGATTTTTGTTCGCTTCTGAGTATGGGGTGGATTGGGTCAGTCGCTCGGAGAGTGATAGATCACAATGGATGCGAATTGGTAGGCTCTATACTGCCCCTCGTGCCATACCTGTCGTTAGAGATGAACTTGGAACTAAAGGGAGATCTGTATTCGATGCCACACAACCATTCGGATGGAACAAGGAGTTGACCCTGCAATACATACTTAATGACGTTCCCGCCGGTGGCGCGTACGGTATAGATCCATAGGTAGTCCGCTCGTCATGGACAGCGAGCAGTTTGCACGGTTTTTGGATCTCGCCGTTTCCGTCCTCGTTCGAGCGCCCCTTTGTGCCAGTTTCTATCGTTTGTTCTTTGTTGCTTAACGATGTGGTGAGAACTAAGTAGTATAGCTTATTAAATATCGCTACCCCTCTTCACAGGCGCCGCCGACGAGGGCTATACTCCAAGCTCAAGCAACGGAGAGCCCCACATCCTGCCCGACGCCGCCGGCACCCCGCTCAGCTCCTGGCGCTCCGGCGGCCACCGCCTCCGTCCGCTTCACGACGCCGCGCGCCGCCCAACTAAGCTCGTGTTCGACGCCGTGGCCGACGTGGGGCAGGTCAGGCGCTCCATCTTCGGCGAACGGCTCAGCGACCTCACCTCGGCGAACCACATCCCCCGCCGCCCAGCCCGCATCGAGGTCGCCGCGGGTCGCACCACTCGTCACGACAAACATGGCCGCCAGCTCAAGCAAACCCGCAGAACGTGTCACAGTCGGCCCAACGATCACCCCATCGTCCACCCTCATCGCCGTGAGCCGGTGACGTGCCCGCCGCTGAAGGACTCGAACGCCGGGAGCCGCCTGTCGCCCGGATGGTTAGGTTGGAGCGACTGAGGAGGATCATGTTCCCCGTATCGGCGATTCTGTTCTCGGTCGTGGACACTGGCGCCTGGTCGCTGGATCAGCTTCGGACATGGGCCGATAGGCTCATCGAGGGGCGGCCTCGCTCGGACCTCTGGCTGCTGGACCTGAGCACCAGCAGGTCGGTCCAAGAGGCGAGCTCGGCTGTTCGGCGAGGCCTGATGGACGCACAGATCATGCTTCCAGACGACATCGGAGACCTTCTGGTGGGTCTTCTTGCCCTTCGGTTTCAGCGCGGGCAGCTCGACGCACGGCAATTTTCCGCGGCCGTAGGAGACGTCCTCGATGCCTATGGCGCCAGCCGGCTCGACGTTGAGCAGTGGACGCTGCTCACGTCCCACGGCGAGGAGGTCACCGGCGCGTTGAGGTCGATCACGGACGACCTCGCGCGTGTGGCGGCCGCGTGCGAAGACCGGCTGCGTCAGTTGGACTCGCTCGCGACCAGCTTGGCCCGCTAGGATGGGTCTGAAGGTGCCGAGCTTGGGGTGTTCCGTCTCACGACGCCCCCGCGATGGTAGGGGGAGGGGACTCGCCAAAGGGCAACCGGCCCCGAGCTGCCACAGGGCTTGGTGTCGCGCGCGCCCAAACGACGCGCCCCCCTACGCCCCTCCGCCACCCCCCTTCCAAAACCCCGGCCGCTTGCCCTCCCCCGGCGCCGCCGCGGGCGCCGCGGGCGCCACCGCCGCCGCGGGCTCCTCCACCCCCTTGAGCAACACCGGGCTTGAGATGTAGCGCAAGGCGTCCTCGTAGTGGATGAGCCCGTCCTGCAGGAGCTTCACGAGGCATGCGTCCATGGTCTGCATGCCTTCGCCTTTGCCGCCTTGCATCACGGAGACGGCCTGGTGCATCTTGTTGTCGCGGATGAGGTTTCGGAGCGCCGTCGTGGCGACCATCAGCTCAAACGCGGGCACGCGGCCGACGCCGTCGCGGCGGGGCAGGAGGCGCTGGGAGATCACGGCCAACAAGGCGCTGGAGAGCATCGAGCGCGCCTGGGCCTGCTGGTGGGCGGGGAAGACGTCGATGATGCGGTCGATGGTCTGGATGGCGTCGTTGGAGTGTAGGGTCGCCAAGACGAGGTGCCCGGTCTCGGCGGCGGTCAAGGCCGCGCTCACGGTCTCCAGGTCACGCATCTCGCCCACGAGGATCACGTCGGGGTCTTGGCGCAGGATGTACTTGAGCGCCCCGGCGAAGGACATGGTGTCCGCGCCCACCTCGCGCTGATCGACGGTGGCCACGACCCCGGTGTGTACGTACTCGATGGGGTCCTCGATGGTGATGATGCGGCAGGCGCGAGAGCGGTTGATGCGGTCCACGAGGCAGGCCAGCGTGGTCGTCTTGCCGCTGCCCGTGGGCCCGACGACCAGCAGCAGGCCGTGGGGGCGCTCGGAGAGGCGCAGGATGGCGTCGGGCAGGGCCAGGTTCTTGGCGTCGGGGGGCTTGGACGGGATGGCGCGCAGGGCCGCGGTCATCTCGCCCTTCTGGAAGTAGGCGTTCACCCGGAAGCGCCGACCGTCCTCGATCTGCAGGCCGAAGTCGAGCTCCCGCTCCAGCTCGTAGGTGGAGCGCTGGCGCACGCTGAGGATGGAGTAGAGCAGCGTGCGCATGTCGGCCGCGGTGAGCGGCGGCAGGTCCAAGGGCTGCAAGGAGCCGGTGAGGCGCAGGATGGGCGGGCGGCCCACGGCGAGGTGCAGGTCGCTCGCCCCACGCTCAATCGCCGTGTTGAGCAGCACCTTCATGTCCAGGCCCTTCTGCGAGGCGCCCATGTCCCGGCTCACGAGGCCCTCGACGCCGGTGCGCATGCCCTTGGCGGCCAGCGCGAACTCCTCGGGGTTCGTGGCGTAGGCGTGGGCCACGTCGTAGGTGACGCGGCCCTCGCGGTAGAGGTCGAGGAGCGCCCGGGTGAAGGTGTTGATGTCGGGGTCGGTCGAGCCGCGCATGAGGTCGAGGAGCTCCTCCACACGCTGCTCTCGGATGAGCCGGGCGGCGGGGGGCGTCACGGTGAGCAGCTCCACGGCCACGGCGCGGCCTTTGCCGTCGGTCGTGGGCAAGAGCCGCTGGGCGACCACCCCCTTGAGGCTCATGGAGAGGTCCAGGGCCACCTGGGCGCGCTGGTGCTCGGGGAAGAACGAGAGCACCCGCTGGAGGGTCTGGGAGGCGTCCATGGTGTGTAAGGACGCCAGGATGAGGTGCCCGGTGAGCGCGGCCTGCATCGCCACGGCGACGCTCTCGGCGTCTCGCAGCTCGCCGAGCACGATCACGTCGGGGCTCTGGCGCAGCACCTCCTTCAAGGCCGTGAAGAACGAGGGCGTGTCGCCGCCCACCTCCCGCTGGGTGAGGCGGCTCTTGCGGTCGCGGTGCACAAACTCGATGGGGTCCTCGACGGTGACGATGTGCGCGGCCCGGGTCTTGTTGATGCGGTGGACCATCGCCGCCAAGGTCGTGCTCTTGCCGCTGCCCGTCGCGCCGACGACGAGCACCATGCCGCGCTCTAGCTCCGCCAGGCGCCCGATGCCGTCGTGGAGGCCCAGGTCGCCGAGCTCCAGCTCCCCCGACGGCAAGGCCCGCGCGACGAGGCCCAGGCGCCCCTGGAGCCGGTGCAGGTTGATGCGGTAGCGGCGGTCCTCGCCGTTGGCGGCGGTCAGGCTCATGCCGAGGTCGAGGTCGCCGGTCTCCTCAAAACGCCGCCGCTGGCCCGTGGTGAGGGTCTTCTCCAAGAGCGGCGCGAAGTCCGCCGCGGTCGTGGGCGGCAGCTCCGCGGGCTTCACCTTGCCGTGGATCCGGAACGCGGGCTTCTTGCCTTCAGCGACGAAGACGTCCGAGGCCCCGAGGCGCTCGGCGCTCGACAAGAGGCGCTCAATCAGGCCGGGCTTGGGCTCATCCACGGGGGCTCCTTCTTGGGAGAGCCCGGAGTGTACCTCCGCGCTGCTAAACTCCGCGCCATGCTCCTGCTCGCCACGTCGTGCCTTCAAGGAGAGCCCTTGGCCCGGGCCTGCCTGACGCTCTTGGCCCTGGGCGGTGACGGCCTGCAGCTCTGCCCCGGCAACCTGCCGTCTCCGGGGCTTGAGGCGCTGTTGAGCCGGGTGCAGACGACCCTGCGCCTTCACCACGGCTTCACCTGGGACGCGCGGCTGGCCCCGGTCTGGGACGAGGCCGGGGCGCCGCTGCTGCCCATGGCCGGGCGCTCGGTGCACCCGCCGCAGACGACGCCAACCGGGGGCCTGGCGGGCTGGCTCACCCGCGCCGCTCAGGAGGGCTGGGTGGTGGAGCTGATGCCGCCGGGCTGGATCCTGAGCGACGAGGGCTCCATCGACGCGGCGATGGCCGCCGGGCTGCGCCTCGCCGTCGACGTGAGCCACCTGCACATCCTCCGGGCGACAGGCGCGCTGAGCGAGGCCGGGGAGCGGCGGGTGATGGACTACGCGCACATCGCTGAGCTGCACGTCTCGGACAACGACGGCCGCCTGGACCTGCACCGGCCGACGAGCCGGGAGAGCTACGGTGTAGGCTGGGCCCGGGAGCGAACAGACGCAGAGACGCCGATGATCTTGGAGAGTTACCTGCACACGCTCGATCAGAGCGCCCGGAAGACCTTGGTGGAGCGCCTGCAAGCCCCATGAACCTCCACGGATCCACCGCCGCCGAGCTTCGCGAGCACTACCTCCGCTGGCGTTTTGTCCCCCTCGCCGCTGAGCTTCTGCGGCGAGACGGCGTCGGCAGCGTCACCTTGGCGTTCGCCCAATACTGGAACGACGAGGCCCATGACGCCGTGCATGACGGCCTCTTCGTCTCCCCAAGCCCAAAGCCGGGCTGGCCCTTGGAGGAGGTGGACTGGGACATGCTCACCGAGGCGCGCCGCGCGCTCTGCGGCCGCCGCCACGATGAGTTTTATGGCGACAACTACGACCTCATCCACGCCTTCGCCGCGTACTGCAAGCCCGGCTGTCACCAAGAGATGAGCTTTGAGGAGGCGTACCTGCCCTACGCCGTCGCTTGGCTCCAGGACGGCCAGCTCCAGGTGGAGCTCGTCGGGGAGCTCCAGCACCCCGGCCGGGAGGAGTGGCCCCTGCTCACCCAGGGCCCGCGGCCTGTGGGCCGCGCCGAGCGCGCCCGCGACGGCGCCCCGCTCACCGTGCGGGAGCTGCTCTTGGCGACGGAGGCCGACGAGCACCTCAGCGAGGCCCTGGAGATGGCGGCCCTGCTCATCCGCCTCACCCACGCCCAGCAGAACGGCGCCAAAGGAGACCCCACGGCCGAGCGCCGGGTGCTCGACTGGCTCGCCGCCTACGGGAGCGCGCCATGATCCCTCCGCTTCGGGCCTCTGGCCGCTCCCCTGAAGACCTGCGCGAGATGTTGACCGACTGGTGGCTCAAGCCGCTGTCCGGGGCGCTCTTAGAGGCCGCGCCACACGTCAAACACCTGAGCCTCGCCGCTCGCGCGCTGCCCGGCGACCGCGTGGCCCTGCGGCTGGTGCCCGGCGACGTCGTGCACGGCCTCGACCCCGCCTGGGACCTGCGCGTCGAGGCCACCCACCAGCGCATCTTCTGCGCGCCGATGGACACGCTCGACGCCGACGAGGGCGCCGCCCGGGCCTTCGGGGCCTTCGTCAGCGACGATCCCGGCGAGTGGACGACGGTGCTCCGCGTGAGCCGCGCCCGCCCCGGCTGGCGCGTGGACGAGGGCGAGCGCACCTTCATCGTCGAGCTTCAGGACCTCGGCCACCGCCGCCGCCCCGACGCCGAGGCCCCCGCCGAGCGCGCTCGCGCCGCCCGGATCGCCGCGCCGGTGGTGGATCCCGACGTGGCCGCCGTGCTCAGCGGCCTGGAGGCCCTGGACCGCCGCGATCTCCTCCTTCAGCGCTGCGCCGCCTTGGCCCGCGTGCGCGCCCGCCGCGAGCCCGAGGCGCTGATCTGCGCGGCCTTGTTTGAGCTGGAGGAGGCGCTCAACGGGCCGCTGGACTACGGCGAGGGCGGCTGAGCGCCCGGGGCCGTCTGAGCCGCCCGTCGCCGCCGGGGCCCTCCCGCGGAGGTACACTCCCGCCTATGCGCACCGCCCTCACCGCCCTGCTCCTCACCCTCGCCGCCGCGCCCGCCGCCTTCGCCCAGGACAGCGGCACCTTGGTGCTCGTGGCGACGGACCCCTACGGCCGCCCGGTCACGGCCACCTGGACCTTAGACGACGGCCAGGTCATCGTGCAGGACGCCGCCCAGGCCGAGGTGTTTGTGCCCGCCGGGCGGTACAACATCGCCGTCACCGCCACGGGCTTCTTCTCGGCGACGGTGGGCGTGGAGGTGCTGCCCGGCCGCCGCGCTGAGGCCCAGGCCATGCTCGACGCCTCCTTGGTCACCCTCACCGACCGCCGCATCGTCATCCACGACAAGGTGCAGTTTGAGACCGACCAGGCCATCATCCGCCCGGAGAGCCACGACCTGCTGCGCCAGGTCGCCCGGGTGATGTTTGAGCACCCCGAGCTGCTCATGGTCAACGTCGAGGGCCACGCGGACAGCCGGGGCTCGGAGTTCTACAACCTCGAGCTCTCCACCCGCCGCGCCGCCGCCGTGCGGGAGTTCCTCATCCAGCAAGGCGTGAGCCCCCTGCGCCTCAAGTCCGCGGGCTACGGCGAGTCCCGGCCCATCGTGGCTGAAGAGACCGAGGCCGCCTGGGAGCAGAACCGCCGCGTCGAGTTCGTCATCGAGCGGCGGGCGGACTGAGGAGCGCGTCACGCACCCGGGCCTCCAGGGCGGCGACCTCTTCGCAGAGCTCCCGCACCCGCTTGTAGCTCCGGGCGGCCTCGCGGGCGAGGGTGTCGCGGCCCTCATAGGGGCTCTGGGCGAGGCCACGCTTCGCGGCGTAGGGGCCAAAGAACCGCTCCTTGGGGTCACGCTCGGCGCGGATCTCCTTCCAGCGCCAGCCCTTGGGCCAATCTGTCATCGCGGCCAACACCCACACCTCGACCTCTTGCCAGGCCTGCTCGGCGATGAGCGTGCATGGTCCCGTCGGCGCGGCCTCCCGCTCGACGAAGTCCAGGCGAGCCCGACGACCTTCTTCACCGTCGCGGTCGACGATGATGAGGATGAGATCGACCATCGCCTGATACTTGGCGACGATCTCGCGGATGCGCTCGGGCTTGAGCGCCTCGCTCACGCCTCCCAACAGCGGGTCTTGGCAGACACGCACCACGGCGCCAGGGCCCACGGCCGCCTCGACCAAGGCTGTCACCAGCGGCTTGAGCACGTACTGGTCTTGGCGGAAGTCTTCAGGGACGACCAGGACGCGGGCCCTCATGGGGCGTCCTCGTCAACGGCCTCATCCATCGAGAGGGGCGGTGGGGCAGGCTCATCCGCGTCGCTGAACACCGCCGCGTCCTCTAACCAGCCCGTCGTGAGCAAACGGCCGAGGTCTTGGGTCTGAAGCACTTCCGCCACGCCGGGCAGAGACATGATGCGGCGCACCTTCGTGTGTTTGGAGCCCTCGGGGCGGTAGGTCAAGACCGCGTGCTCCCGGTCCTCGGCGTCCAAGAACGCCAACAGCGCCGGGTTGTGCGTGGTGGCGATCACCTGCACTCCTTGGGTCTTGCAGGCCTGCCGCACAAGCTGCAGCAAGAGGTGCATTCGAGTGGGGTGAATGCCGTTGTCGAGCTCCTCAAAGAAGAAGAGCTTGCCAGTGTCGGGGCTGTGCAGCGCGGCGGCGAGGGCCAAGAAGCGCAGCGTGCCGTCGCTGGCGCTCTCGGCGCTGGTCTCGACCCCGTCGGCCTCCACCAGATACACCATCACCTTGCCCCGGTGGTCGAGCTTAAAGACGAGCTCTGTGACGTCCATCGGGGTGAGCGCCCGGACCCAGCCGAGCAAGGCCTCTTTGCGCGCGGGGTCGCGGCTGATGGCTTGGAGCACTGAAGAGAGGTTCTCGCCCCGGTCGCCGAGGATGGTCACGCCAGGGGGCGAGGGCTCGCGCATAGCGTCGGGGTGGAGATCCAGGAAGCGGATGGAGGACAGGGCGTCTGCGATCTCAGCGCAGCCTGCGCGGACGTCCTCGGGGACGCCCCGGCGGTGGAGGAGCTGGGTGAGGGCGGGGGTCTGCGAAGGCAAGTCGATGATCTTGGACTTGCTAAGGCGCACCCGAAGCTCATGGGGGTTGCGCTGTTTGGGGGCCTTAGATCTGAAGTGGGACGTGAAGAGCGACAGGCGCTGCATTTGGACATCCTCTGCCCAAGAGTGTGCGCCGATTAAAGCGTCTGCGGTGGTAACCGCCGCCACATAAAGCAAGCGCGGTGATCGGTCTCCAAGAGTGATGCTGATGGCGAAGTAGTCCTTAGAATGTGTCGCCGCCTCCGCTGCTCCGCCTCGAATGGGTCGCCACTGGAGCACCCCGCCCGCGCCGTAGCGTCCGCCGAGAATCTCCGCCCAGGTATAGCCTAGGCCGACACCGTGCATCACCCGCAGCCCGTCACGGATGTTGCTCTTGCCTGTCGCGTTCGCGCCGACAATAAGCGTGAATGGGCCCAGAGCCAGGGTGACATCACTGAGCGACTTGAAGGTCAAGAACTGAAAGCTCCTAAACACCCTGCCCCCCCACCTGCTCCTGCTCCAGATAGTCCCGAACCGTCTGGCCCTTGGCGAACCACACAAAGCCGCTGTACGCCAAGAACATCAAGGCCGGGCTGTAGTTGAGGTCCTTGATGATGGTGATGATCTGCCAGCAGCGTTCGGAGGTCTCGCCGCTGCGGTAGAGGTGCTCCAGGCCCAGAGTCACGTCGGTCACGCCGTAACACACCATGCCGCCGCCGATGAGCGCGGCGTTGAGGCGCACATAGGGCGGCTCGTCGGGGTCGCCGAAGGGCGCGCGGAACAGCACGGTGGTGCCCGCCCACACCCCCGCCGCCAAGACCAAGATGTAGATCAAGAAGACCACCAGCATCGCCGTGGGCTGCTGGTCGAGGAGCTCCCACCAGATCGCCACCACCCCCGCCGCGACGGTGAACCAGAACACGCCGAGGCCGATCGTCCACTTACGCGCCCGCTCGGCGCCGGGGCCTTGGAAGGACGCCCGCAGGCCCTTGAGGTGGCGCACAATCAGGACGACGTGCACCACCAAGAACACGCCGACGCCGATGAGGAAGCTGTTCTTCTGCAAGAAGCTGGGCTCGGGGGGTACACCGCCGATGGGGGCCTCGGGCACCCCCACGATCATCGGGACGAGCACCAAGAAGATGTCGCCCACCAAGGAGAGCAGGATCGCCGCCTGGAGCAAGGCCCGGTCCCGGCGCGAGACGGCCGCGGTGCCGATGAACAGGGTGAGCGCCACGAACCCCGCCGTGCGCAGCACCCGGGCGATGCCCGCGTAGTCCGGCCCCCGGAACCACTCCCACCAGCAGCCCGTCGCCGCGGCGGTGTCGCAGGTCATGTCCGTCGGGCTCGCCGTGAGCAGGTCGTTGAGCCCCGAGCCCGTGAAGGTGCCCGTGAGCCAAGACAAGAAGATCCCCATCAGGAGGACCAAAGCGGCGACACGACGAGAGACCGGCTGGCCGGTGGGCTCCCCCCAGAGGTTCATCAGGGCTCCTAAGGCGCGGGCGGCGGCGGCGGGCTCGGCGGCGTCGGGATTGGCGGCGGCGACCCGATCAACAAGGGCTCAGGCGTCACCTCGGTCGTGCGCTTGATGACGACGGGCCGCACCTCAAGGGCGCGGACTACGCTCAAGCCGTTCGGCGCGGTGAAGCGGACATCATAGACCCCTGCGGGCAGATCATGGATCACCGCCGTCGTCAGCGGCCCCACCCGGCCGACCTTCACCCCGGCGATCTCGACGTCGGTGAAGGCGTTGGTGCGGTTGATGAGCTGAAGATCCCCGATCCCCGCGGGCGGCGGCGCGTCCCCCTCGGGGGGCAAGGCGCGCGCCGGGCTCAGGCTGTCGAGGGCGTCCGCCGCGACGTAGAGCTCACGGAAGCCCTCCAGGCGGCCCCTGGTGAGGG
The DNA here is from genome assembly GCA_023150845.1 of Myxococcota bacterium. Lineage (GTDB taxonomy): Bacteria > Myxococcota_A > UBA796 > UBA796 > CAJQPC01 > JADKFE01. The sequence continues at coordinate 11,232 of JAKLKD010000122.1, forward strand.
TCGGGTTGGGCGCGTAGGGGCCAAACCCGCCGCCTTCAGCGAGCGCGGCGGGGGCGGCGAGGCCCAGGAGGGCGAGAGCGAGGGTGAGGGCGAGGGCCAGACGGATCATGCGGGGCTCCAGCGGGGGTGATCAGGGCTCCACCCGCGTGAGACCAGTGTAGCTCGTGAGCGTTTTGGTAAGGTCGTAGGTGTTGCCGTTGTCAAAGCTCGCGGTGTGGGTCTCGGTGACGAGGCCGATCCCGGCGACGTAGACCTGGTCGATGTAGCCCTCACGCACGAAGGCCCCGGTGCCCAAGAACCCGGCGTAGGTGATCGTGTAGGTGTTCGTCAGGCGGTAGCCGGGCACCTCCTCGCCGTTGAGCTCGACGGTGACCTCGTTGAGCTCGACGTAGGTGCCCTTGCTGTTCATCTCGAAGGGGATGTCCGTGCCGCCCGTCGTGGGATCGCCCTTCATGGTGATGGTGAGGGTGTAGTCGTAGGTCCAGGAGCCGACGCCGCCGATGAAGGCCTCGTCGGGCAGGTACATACGCGGCACGCTGTGGGTCCCGGCGAAGGTGCCCGTGGCGCTGCCCCCGGCGCCCAGGTACGCCACCTCCCAATAATCGACGAAGAGGCCCTCCTGGCCGCCGACGTCGCAGCCGACGTCCTGGTAGCCCGCCCAGCCCGAGCCGTCGGCGAGCACCATGTCCGTGGTGAAGCGGTAGAGGCCCGAGGCGGCCACCTCACCCTCGCCGGTCTGGAACTCGGTGCCGGTCTGGCCGTTGTAGACGACGTCGTAGCTGCGGCTCCAGCCCTTGATGTCGACGGGGTCCCAGAAGTTGCCGCAGGAGCCGGGCCAGCCCTCGGCCTCGCTGTCTTCAGTGTCGCCGCTGTCGTCACCGCCCGAGGAGTCGTCGGTGCCGGAGGAGTCGTCGGTGCCGGAGGAGTCGTCCGTGCCCGAGGAGTCGTCGGTGCCCGAGGAGTCATCGCCGCCGGAGTCGCCGGTCGCGCCCGTGTCCGAGGCGCTGTCGTCGTCGGCGCCGTAGAGATCTTTGCCTTGGTTGATGGAGCCGGTGCAGGCGCCGAGGATCAGGGTGAGCACGAGGAGAGGGCGGGGGGGTGACATGAGGGCTCCTGAGCGCCGCGGGCCGTGAGGGGGCTTCTGCGGCAAAGCGCAGCCATGTACCATATCCCCAGGCGGGGCCGCAACCTGCGCGCCCGCGAAGGAGCCTTGGGTGACGCCCACCGCCGTCGAGCTGCTGATCACGGGCATGGACGAGCTGCACACCATGGACCCCACCCGCGGCGAGGGCCCGACGGGGCTCCTGCGCGGCGCCGCCATCGGCTTCACCGGCGGCCGGGTGAGCTACCTCGGCCCAGCGGCGACGGCCCCCGAGGCCCAGCGCCGAGTCGACGCCCCCGGCACCATCGGCCTGCCCGGCCTCATCGACTGCCACACCCACAGCCTCTACGCCGGGGATCGCGCCGGAGAGTTCCGGCGTCGCCTCAACGGCGAGCCCTACACGGCGATCCTGGAGTCCGGCGGCGGCATCCTCTCCACAGTGCGCGCCACCCGCGAGGCGAGCGACGAGGCCCTGGCCGAGACCTTACACGCCCGGCTCCAGGGCATGTTGCGCCGCGGGGTCACGACGGTCGAGGTGAAGACCGGCTACGCCTTGGACGAGGTGCATGAGCTGCGCTGCCTGCGCCTGCTCAAGGAGGGTCGCTGGCCGCAGCGGGTGGTGCCGACCTATCTGGGCGCCCACGCCGTGCCCGCCGAGTTCCGCCAAGACCGCGAGGCCTACCTGCGCCTGATGATCGACCGGGTGCTGCCCCAGGCCGCCGAGCTCGCCGAGGCCGTGGACGTGTACTGCGACCGGGGCGCGTTCACCTTGGACGAGGCCCGCCGTGTGCTGGAGGCGGGCATGTCCCGGGGCCTCGTGGGCCGTGTTCACGCCGAGCAGGTGGAGTTCACCGGCGCCGCGTCCTTGGCGGCGTCCTTGGGCTGCGCCTCGGCGGACCACCTGGAGCGCATCGACGAGGCGGGCGTCACCGCCATGGCCATGGCCGGGACCATCGGCGGGATGCTGCCGACGGCGATGCTCTACATGCGCGACGTGTCGCCGCCCGCCCGGCGGATGGTGGACGCGGGCGTGCGCCTCGCCGTGGGCACGGACTACAACCCCGGCAGCTCGCCTTGCCCCGACCTGTGGACGGCGGCGACCTTGGCCTGCCTGCTCATGGGGCTCACCGTCGAGGAGGCGCTCCTGGGCGTCACCCGCCACGCGGGCCTGGCCTTGGGTCGCCCGGAGCTCGGCTGGCTCACCCCAGGCGGCCCCGGCGACCTCTGCCTCATGACGCCGCCGCCTGGCGCCCCGGCCCGGGCCGAGACCTTGGTGCAGCACATGGGCGGCCACCGCGCGGCCATCGTCGTGCGGGAGGGGAGGGTGGTGTTGGAGGTTGTCCGAGGGGGGTGAGGAGCCTTGTGTCAGCCTTCTTGGAGCTCACCACACGCGATGCACGCCTGCACCGTGGCTTAACAACGGTCACCCGCGCACGATGTGGGCTTGTATCGTGCTCCGGCGTCGCTCGCCTCAGCCCTCACCCCGGCCACACAGCCCGGCGAGGCGCTCCACCAAGGCCCCGAGGCTGGCTTGTTTGCCCTTCACGCAGTCTCGAGCGGCGGCGGAGAGCTTAAACGTCGCGTGTTTTAGGAAGAGGTCGCGGGAGTTGTGGTCCTTCGTAGACGGCGCGGACACCCCCGGCGCGCAGTCAGCGATGGAGCGCATCAGCCCCTCGAGGTTGGGATCTAAGAAGTGGACCGTGAGCTTGTCCGGCGCGTCGCTTCGGTCCTTCATCGCCTGGATGACGGCGGCTTCATCGGCGAGCTTGGGGAGCCGGAGGTGCTCCGCCACACGGTCGCGGTCGACGAGCACACAGAGGAGGGCGTCCCCAGCGAGCAGGCTGGTGCGGCTCAGGTCGCCGATGAGCTTCGCCACGCCGTTTCGGGGGTTCGGCTCAATCTGGCGCCGCAGCGCCCAGATCTCCAGGCCGGTGAGGTCGCTGACCATCGCCAGTAGAAAGTCATGGGGCGGAAAGACGCTGCCGCCGCCCGCCTGCATCTTGTCTTCATACAGGACCGTCGCGAGCCGCATCAGCCCACCGGCTCGTCATCGGCCTTGGCCGGGGGTGGCGGCGCCACCACACGCGGCAGATACCCCGCCGCGCGAAGCTGCCCGAGGTCGCCGAACTGCTCAAGCCATCGGGGCAAGGTCTCCGCATCAAGGCGCGACACCTCTGCGCGACCGCTGGAGAGCGAGCACACCCTTACGGCGGCTGCGGGGTCGTCCAGCAGCTCCAGCACTCGGTCAGAGTGGGTGCAAACCACGACGGGCGCGCCGCCAGGCAGGTTCGTGAGCATCGACATCACCCGGCCCAACAGCGCAGGGTGAAGGTGAAGCTCGGGCTCGTCAATCGCCAGCAAGGATCGGCCTTGGTTGAGCCGGGTGAGCGCGATGAATGCGAGCCAGGTGAGCTGCCCGTCGGAGAGATCTGTGGCGAGGATCGGCTCGTTGAGCCCGGTCACCGTCAGCGCGAGGGCGACCTGACCGCCGCCTGGATCCGCCCGGAGCACGACGCTGTCGATGTGTTCGCCGAGGCCCAGCCGCACCAGCCCCAGGGCCTCCTCCCACAACGCCGAGGGGCCGTTCTTGAGCTCTGACCAAGCGTTGGCGAGGTTGTAGCCCAAGAGGTCGAGGCGCTCGGCGGGGAGGAGCATGGTGGAGGAGCGCCCGCTCCGGGTGAGCTGGTAAGCGCGGGCGGCCCAAGAGGCCGTCGTGTCGAAGGGGAGGTGGACCTCGATGCCGCGCAGGGCGTTGAGCACGCGGGTGATCGCTGGATGTGGGGGCAGGTTGCCGAAGCTGGAGATGAGGAGCTGGTCGTGTTTGATGGCGTTGCTCGGGATTGCGACACGACCGTGTGCTCGCTCATCAAACACCTCCCCCGTACCAAACGACCTCTCCAACACCGCGAGCGGCGCCCTAGCGTGGTCGACTGCAAGAACGGCGAGCGTCTCGCCCGCCACATGCGTCCCGCCGGAGAGGAGCCTGAGCGCAAAATCGTAGAATACGGGAGGAAGGGCGCCCTCGTCGTCTTTGATGGTCACGCCGAGCATCAAGAAGTTTTCGCCCTTTCGCAGCAGCCCGGCCATTCCACGATGCTGGGCGTAAAACTGCGTCATAAAGTTCGGCTCAGCGGCCTTTCGGAGCAGCTCCAGACACTCCAAGATCGTGCTCTTGCCCGCGCCGTTCTCCCCGATGAGCACGGTGATGGGTCGAGTTAGCTCCAGCTCCAAATACTTAATGGCGCGCATATTCCTGATTGAAATACTGGCGATCCTGTCCAAGCTCACACCCCCCACACAACGCGACGACACGCCCGCGCCCAAGCGGGAACGGCAGCGGCAGAGGTCGGCGTCGGCATGATCACTCCGGGGTCAGGCTTTCACTCAGACCCCGAAGGTATCACACCCCCCGACCCCGAGCACCGCCCTTCACGGCTCCGCCACGATCCGCCGAATCCAGGCGTCTTTTCCCTCAGCGAGCCCACGCCGCAGGGCGCTGACGCAGACCGCGTCCCGGGCCTGCTCCCCGCCCTCGCAGGCGCCGGGGTCCCCGGCGGAGGCGCTCAGGTAGCAGCGCAGGGCCCGGGCGCCGTCGGGCAGGGGGTTCGGCGGCGGCCGCCAAGGAGCGACGGGGGAGAGCGCCGAGGGCAAGACCCCCAAGGTGAGCGCCCAGGCGAGGCCCCAGGCGGCGAGCACGGCGAGGAGCCCCCTGCGATCGAGGGTCGGCGGCTCGACCTTCTGCAGCGCGCCGCGGGCCAAGGCGGCGAAGCCGAGCCCCAGCCACAGCGGCAGCACCACGCCGACCTGCCCCATGAAGCGGTCGCTGCCCTGCTGGATGGTGAGCGCGCCCTGCAGCGCCACCAAGAACGGCGCGCTGGTGAGCGCCAAGGCGACCAGCAGGGGCCAGCGCCGCCACAGGCTCAAGGCGCCGAGGCCCAAGGCGCCCAAGGCCAGCGGCGCCCAGGTCCGGGCCCGCTCGGCGGCGACGGCGGAGGTCGGCCCCAAGGTCTCGATTGGCGGGATGAGCGCGCTCTGCTCCTTGAAGTGCACGAGGGTCTTGGGCACGTCCCCCAGCGGGGTGCGGCCCCAGATGTAGCGGGAGCCGTAGCTCCAGGGCGGGGCGAAGCGGGGGTCGGTGTGGCCGAGCTCATGCAGGCGCTGGCGCACGTCGGCCTGCTCTTCCAAAGACCCGCTGCGCTCGTGGTACGCCCAGGGGCCTAAGGTCCAGGCGAGCCCCAGGGGCGCGGCCAGGGCGACGAGGCGGAGCGGCGCGGACCAGACCGGCCGCCAAGGGCCGAGGAGCAGGGCCAGCCCCGCGACCCCCAGGCCCGGCAGCGCCCAGATGAGGCCGCGCAGCTCGACGAGCAGGCAGAGCCCGAGGCCGATCCCGGCGCCAAAGAGGGACCGGGCGCCCGGCCAGCGCGCCGCCGCCGCCGCCAGGGCCATGCCCCAGGCGAAGATCGCCGTGGCCTCGGGGTAGAAGGAGACCGTGCGGCTCAGCAGCAGCACCGGGGGCACCGCGCCGATGAAGGCCGAGGCCGCGAGGCCCGCGACCCGGCTGTGCAGCGCGCGGCCCCAGACGTAGAGCGCCCCGGCCAGGGCCCCGCCGGAGAGCGTGGCGCCCCAGAGGATCGCGTCGGCCACCCCGACCCGCCGGGCGAGGGGCGCGAGGAGCTCGGCGGTCAGCCGGGCGCGGTGGGCGGGGTAGCGGGCGGGGGCCCCGTCGGCGACGGAGGAGACGGCGGCGCACCAGTCGCCGAAGTCCGAGGTGGCGAGCTGGCCCCCGGCGGCGGCGAAGCCCGCGAGCCAGCCGCTCTGCAGGGCCCCC
>JAKLKD010000123.1 GCA_023150845.1 Myxococcota bacterium
GCCGGTGGGCGCCTCACCCCGAGCGCCGACCGCGCCGCCCAAGCCCGCCGCGCCGCCGCCCAAGCCCCCGGCCGCCCAGGGGGATCCCTACACCGTCCGCTTCACCCCGCCTGGCCCGGAGGCGCCCAAGCCGCCGGAGGCCGAGGCGAAGCCCGCCGCCGATCCCAAGAAGGCGAGCAGCCCGGTGGTGGACGCCCTCAAGGCGCCGATCATCGAGCGGCTCAAGAAGGCCCGGGGCTTCTTTAAGCTCGGCGAGGCCGACGTCGCCGCGAACGAGTGGTCCAAGGCCGCGCGAAACTTCAAGCTCGCCATGGAGTTTGATCCCCGCAACGAGGAGTACAAAAAACGCTTCATCGACGCCGACAGCCGGGGCCGCCGCCAGCAGGCCGAGCGCCAGATGGAGGCCGCGAAGAAGGCCGAGAGCTTCTCCAGCACCAAAGAGGCCTTCTTCCACTACCACCAGGCGACGACCTTTGATCCGCCGATGGGGGAGCCCTTCTATCGCCTGGGCAAGATCATCCAGAACAACGGCAACGACAACAAGAGCGCCCTGACCTACTTCCGAAAGGCCGTAGAGAAGGAGCCCCAGGTCATCGAGTACCGCCTGGCCTTGGCGAACGTCTACGAGGCCCTCGCGATGAAGCTCAACGCCAACCGGGAGTTCAAGGCCATCTTGGCCATCAAGCCCGACCATGAAGAGGCCAAGGCGGGCCTCAAGCGCACGACGGGTTGACCGACGCTTCACCCCCGGTTACGTCGCGTGCGCTCTATGGGCCGTTAGCTCAGTAGGTAGAGCACCGGCCTTTTAAGCCGAGGGTCACTGGTTCGAATCCAGTACGGCCCATGCCCCTCGACCCCATCGTCTAGTCAGGTCCAGGACGGCGGATTTTCATTCCGCTAACACGGGTTCGAATCCCGTTGGGGTCACCATCTCCAGAATGACCCCCTTCGGCGTTCGTCGGAGGGGGTCGTTGTTCTCTGAGGCTCGGCGCGCCTTCGCCTCGGCGCGGTGGGTGTGTTGACCCCCAAAGAATCACAGGGCGCGATCGGAGCCTCGATGAACAGCTTCCATGAGCTCGGGCTCTTGCCCAGCCTGCAGTCCACCCTCGACGCCCAGCGCATCACCCGGCCGACGGAGATCCAGGCCCGGGCGATGCCGGAGCTGCTCGCGGGGCGCTCGGTGGTCGGCGTGGCCGAGACGGGGAGCGGCAAGACCTTGGCTTACGCCCTGCCGATCCTCCACAAGATCAAGAGCTTGGAGATCGACGGCAGCCCGGTGACCGCCGAGAGCGCCCCCCGCGCCGTGGTGCTCGTGCCGAGCCGTGAGCTGGGGGAGCAGGTGGCGCGGGTGTTCAAGACCTTCACCCACGAGACGCGGCTGCGGGTGCGTATGGCCCTGGGCGGCGTAGACCTGCTCAAGAGCCGGGAGAACGTGAAGGGCGCCTTTGAGGTGCTCGTCGCGACGCCGGGCCGCCTGGGCCAGCTCGTGGAGCGGGAGCTCGTCTCCTTGGGCGACGTGCGGATGATGGTGCTCGACGAGGCCGACCAGCTCCTCGACCTGGGCTTCTTGCCCCAGGCCGGAGACCTCGTGAACGCGACCCCGCCGGGCCGCCAGCTCGCCTTGTTCACCGCGACCTTGCCGCCGCCCGTCGCCCGCCTCGCCCAGCGCACCTTCACCTTGCCCGTCGAGCTGCGCAGCCGGGGCAGCCACCGCCCGGTCTCGACGCTCCAGACGATCAACCGCCGCATCGTCGATGGCCGCCGGTTTGAGCAGCTCCAGATCGAGCTGGCGACGCCCAACGAGGGCGGCACGCTCTTGTTCACGAACACCCGGGAGCAGTGCGACAAGGTCGTCGCCCAGCTCGCCCGCATCAAGCGCCCCTGCGCGGTGTTCCGCGGCGAGATGGACCGGGTGGAGCGCCGGGCGAACCTCAAGCGGTTCCGCGAGGGGGAGATCGACCTGCTCGTGGCGACGGACCTCGGCGCCCGGGGCCTCGACATCGAGCACGTCGGCCGGGTCATCAACTACAACCTGCCGTCGCGGGTCGACAACTACCTGCACCGCGCCGGGCGCACGGCCCGCGCCGGGCGCTCCGGGGTGGTGATCAACTTTGTCTCTGAGCGTGATCAGGCGCTCATGAAGGAGCTGGAGCGCCTGCGCTGAGGGGGCGCTCAGAGCCGCTCGATCACCACGGCTACACCCTGCCCGCCGCCGATGCAGAGGGTGACGACGGCGGTGTTGAGGTCGCGGCGCTCTAGCTCGTCCAGCGCGGTGCCGATCAACATCGCCCCGGTGGCGCCGAGGGGGTGGCCGAGGGCGATGGCGCCGCCGTTCACGTTGACCCGGGCCGGGTCGATGCCGAGGCGCTGGGTGGTCTGGAGCACAACGGCCGCGAAGGCCTCGTTGATCTCCCAGAGATCGACGTCGCCGGGGGTCATGCCCGCGGCGGCGAGGGCCTTGAGGCTCGCGGGCGCGGGGCCGGTGAGCATGAGGAGCGGCTCGCTGCCGACCACGGCAGAGCCCCGCACACGCGCCCTCGGGCGCAGGCTCCGGGCGCGGACGTAGGCCTCCGACGCCAAGACCACCGCCGCCGCGCCGTCGACGACGCCGCTGGAGCTGCCCGCGGTGTGTAGGTGCCGGATCTCCCCGGCCTGGGGGTACGCGGCGAGGGCGAGCTGGTCGAGGGTCTCGCCGTTCGGGCCCGCCGCCGTGGCGCCGAGGGTGACGAAGGCCGGCTTGAGCGCCCCGAGGCCCTCCATCGTCGTGTCGGGCCGCACGAGGTCATCGTGGTCGAGGCGAACGGCCCCGGTGGTGGGGTCGAGCACAGGCACCAGGGCCCGGCGGAAGCGCCCCTCCCGGGCCGCCGCCGCGGCGTTCTGCTGGGAGCGCAGGCCGACGCCGTCGAGGTCCGCCCGGGTGTAGCCCTCCAAGGTCGCGATGAGGTCGGCGCTCACGCCTTGGGGCACCTGGAAGACCCGCTCCCGCAGCCGGGTGTTGCCGCCGTCTTGGCCCGCCCCGTCGGCGCCGAGGCCCAGGCGGGACATGCTCTCGACGCCCCCGGCGACGACGAGGTCTTGCCAGCCCGCCGCCGTGCCCATGGCGGCGAAGATCAAGGCCTGGAGGCCGGAGCCGCAGAAGCGGTTGATGGAGACCCCGGCCACCTCGTCGGGCCAGCCCGCGGCGAGCACGGCGTTCCGGGCGATGTTGGCGCCTTGCTCGGCGACCTGGGCCACGGCGCCGACGATGACGTCGTCCACGTCTTTGGCGTCGAAGCCGCCGCGCTCTGGGAGCGCCCGGAGCACCGTCGCGAGGAGCTCCTGGGGGTGGATGTCCGCCAAGGCGCCTTTGCCGGCCTTGCCGCGGGCCCGAGGGGTGCGCGCGGCGTCGAGGATGTAGCTGACCATGTGACCTCCGAAGGGTGGGGTGAGCGCGCGGGGCGCTCAGGGGGTAGAGCCGTCGCGCCGGGTGAAGACCCAGGCGCCTGAGGCGTCCTTGTGGGCGGCGAGGTCGTCGTCGGGGTACACGACGGTGTCGTCGGGGTCGCGGCTGCCGATCTCCAGGTAACGAGCGGGGGTGTCGCCGCGGTTCACGAGCTGGTGGGCGTCGCCGGAGCCCGCGGGGAAGCCCGCGCACATGCCCGCGGTGAGGAGCTGCTCCCCGGCGTCGGTGCGCAGCACGAGGGCGCCCTCCAGGACGTAGACGAGCTCGTCCTCCCGGGAGTGGTGGTGGCGGATGGCGGACTCCCTCCCCGGCGGGAGAGTCGTGAGGTTCACGCCGAACCGCGTGAGGCCGAGGGCGTCGCCGAGGGCGCGTTTCTCTCGGGGGAGCACCCGGGAGCGGAAGGGCTCCGGGTAGCCCGAGCCCGTGCGCGGCGTGACGGTGTTGGGGTCGAGGGCGGGCGGCTTGAGGGGCTTCATCGGGGATCCTTGGGTGGGCGAGGGTCAAACCGAAAGACCGTGCGCTGGGCCGAGGCCCGCTGACCCTCCACGTCGGCGAAGCGGTTGAGCCGGGGGTAGGGGTCGAGGGGGAAGCTCGGGAAGAAGCGCAGGTGGTCGATCAGGCAGAGGAGGGTGACCTCCAGCACGCTCACTTGTCGCGGCGCGGGCAGCGCGGCGAGGACCTCATCGAGCCGGGTGTCGAGCCAGGTCAGCGCGCCCTGGAGCCCGGCCTGGGTCTTGAGCAGGTACGGCGCTGGCGCCCCCTCCGAGGCCTTGAGCAGCCGCGCGGAGACTTGGGCGCTCATCGCCACCCAGATGAGCTCCTGGGCGTTCCGGGCGAGGTCGTCGTTCACCTGCTCGGGGAGCACGAGGGTTGCATCCCCGGCGCGCCCGGCCAGCGCGACGAGCTTGCGGCAGATGTTCTCCGCGCCGAAGACCGGGCCGCTCGGGGTGAGCAGGGTGGGGAGCTTGAGGGCGGGGTGCCCGGCGAAGTCCGCGGGGTCGTGGCTGAGCAGGCGAGGCGCGACCTCCAGGGTCCAGGGCAGGCCGAGCTCGGAGGCGAACATCGTCACGACCCGGGTGAAGTGGGAGCTGCTGCGGCCGTGGATGACGAGGGGCGACTCAGACATGGGGGGACTCCTCCGGCGCGGCGGGGCGCAGCCGCGCGGTCAAGAACGACAGGATCTCGTCCCGGGCGGCCCGGGTGGGCTCCCCGGCGGCGTCGATGAGGTGGGCGGTCACGACGCTGTGGGGGCAGCCCACGACGTCGCGGAAGAAGGGGGGCGGCGAGCTGGACGCGGCGGCGTCGGGCAGCACCCGGGGCTCAAAGCGGGGCCCAAGCGCCGCCTGGTACGCGGCGAAGCGCTGGGCGGTGCAGAAGCGGTCGCCCTCAAAGCGGTAGGCCCGCACGGTGAGGTCCTCGGCCTCCAGGCGCGCCCGCACCGTGGCGAGCTCCTCGGGGGCGATGTTGAGCCCGGCGGGATCGTCGAGGGGCAAGGAGGGCTGGCAGAGGACCGGGGCGATGGTCGCGGGCTCCAGCATCATCGACAGGGCGAAGTTGCCCGTGAGGCACATGCCTACGGCGCCGACGCCGGGGCCGCCCCGCTCATGCAGCGCGAGGCGCGCCAAGGCGCGGAGCCAGCGGGTCACCGGGCTCGACCGCCCCGCGCCGAAGGCCCGCAGCTCGGCGCTGACGCAGGCCGCCCGGAGCACGGCGGTCCCGGCGGCTGTCTCGGGATAGGCGCCGTCTCGGCCGAACAAGGAGGGCATGTAGACGGCGAAGCCCGCGTCGCGCACCCAGCGGGCGAAGCGGGCGACGTGGGGGCTGATGCCGGGGAGCTCCGCGAGCACGATGACCGCGGGGGCGAGGCCGTCACCCGCCGGGGCGGCGACGTAGACAGCGCGCTCGACCCCGTCGAGGAGGACAGCGCGGCGGGTGAAGTCGTCGAGGGGATCGTCGTTCATGCCGAAGAGTGTAGGGGCGCCGCGCGCTTAAGACCATTGGCCAGATTGACGATGATCGGTCCAATCTTGCCAAAGGTCTCGGCCTGTCGTATGACCGTCTCGACGCCTCGGCGGGCCTAGGCCCCGAAGGGGCGCGGAGGTTCGCCGCCATGATCGTACATCTCGCCTTGAACGACGTGCTGGAGGGGGCGCTCGGCCTCGGGCTCGACATCGTCGGGGCCTCGCAGCGCCTCGTCCGCGCCGGGCTCGCCCCGAGCCCCTGCTCCACCCGGGCCCTCGCCCAGCGTGTCGTCTCGGTCGATGGCGGCCCGGTCACCTCCCTCTTGGGCCGCCCCGTGGCCATCGACGGCGCCTTTGACCCCGCTGACCTCGGCCCTGGGGACGTCGTCGTGGTGCCGGGGGTGTTCACGCCCACCCTCGGCGCCGTGGACCGGGCGCTCGCGCGGCCCGACGTGGTGGCCGCCCTCACGGCGTTGCAGGCCGCCCACGCCCGGGGCGCCGTGATCGCGGCGTCCTGCTCGGCGACCTTCTTCTTGGGGGCGGCGGGCCTGCTCGACGGGGGGAGCGCGACGACGACCTGGTGGCTCATCCCGGCGTTTAAGCGACGTTTCCCGACGGTGGAGCTGCGCGCGGATCGTATGGTGGTCGAGAGCGGCGCCACCCTCACCGCCGGGGCGGCCTTCGCCCACGCCGACCTCGTGCTGTCCGTGGTCTCGCGGGTGGCGTCCCCGGCCCTCGGCCACCTCGCCGCGCGTTACCTCGTGCTCGACGAGCGCCCCGCCCAGGGCCGCTACATGGTGCTCGACCACCTCTCGACCTATGACCCGGCGCTCAAGCGGGTTGAGGAGCTCGTCGTGGCCAACCTCGGGCGCCAGATCGGCCTCGATGAGCTGGCCCGGGCGGCGGGCATGTCGCCGCGCACCCTCGCCCGGCGGGTGCAGGGGAGCGTCGGCCTCACGCCGCTGCGGTTTGTGCAGCGCATCCGCGTCGCCCACGCCGCGCACCTCTTGGAGACCACCCGCGCCTCGGTGGAGGACGTCGCTGAGCGGGTGGGCTACGCCGACGCCGCGGCGTTCCGGCGGGCGTATCGGCGGCACATCGGCGCGGCCCCGCGGGGGCGCCGCCGGGGAGAGGCGCCCACCTAAGCGTCAGGGCGTCGGCGCCGCCGCGCTGAGCTTCGCCCGGGCCTCGGGGCTGAGCAGCTCAGGCTCGACGCGCCACGCCCCGTCGATCACGAAGGGGGAGGGGATGTGCCCGCCGGTGACGACGGAGCGCAGCAAGAGCATGGCGAAGCCGGGGAGGGCGCCGAGGGGCATCTTGGGGTGGGCGTGGGGCGGGCAGCCGCCACGGGCGAAGCGGCCCATGAGGTGCATACGCACGGGGCCCAAGGCCGCGTCTCGCCCCGGGCCGTCCAAGGGGACAAACGATGAGATCACCCCGATGAACGGCGAGCGTGTCGTCGAGACCATGTTCCCGACGGGCGTCTTGCAGCAGGCGGTGTACCAGCGCACGAGGCCCTTGGGCCCGAGGCGCAGGGCGCGCAGCTCCTCGACCCCTTGGGTGATTCGCAGACGGTTAGGCGCGGTCTGGTAGATGTCCGAGCCGCCCCAGGCGTCGAGGATGTCCTCTCTGCCCAAGGTGGCGGCGAAGGCTTGGCAGTCATCGCAGTAGCAGACGCAGCGGTTTCCGGCGCTGGCGCTCACGTCGAGCTCGCCTTGCACGGCGCCGCACTGACAACGAAGGGGGACTGGGCTGGACATCGGGGCTCCCGGTAGATGCCGAGTAATGTAAGCTCTCGTTGGGGACCGCGCTGCGCGCGTGGCGCTCCCGCTCACCGTCCCGGCGTCCGCTCGTGAGAGACCCCTCACGGCGGACTCGGCCATTCGCAGCGCGAAAGCAGCCAACATGCACGACGAGACCACCTGGAGCCCCGACGGGGGGCAGGCTGAGAGCGCCCCCGTAAGCTCTGCGGAGGAGCGCTACCACGACCTCGGCCTCATCGCCCGCGGAGGGATGGGTGAGGTGCGGCGGGTCTGGGATCAGAAGCTCCGGGTGCCCGTCGCGATGAAGGTGCTGGGCTGGGAGCTCCTCGACAGCACCGCCGCCCGCGCGCGCTTCTTGGGGGAGATCGCGACCACGGCGCGGCTGCAGCACCCCGGCGTGGTCTCCGTCATGGACCGGGGGCAGCTCCATGACGGGCGCCTCTGGTTCACGATGACCCTCGTCGAAGGCAAGACTCTGGGGGAGATGATCACCGGGCCCGCCGTCGGCCCCGAGGTCATCCACCGCCTGGTCACGATCGTGCGGAGCATCTGCGACGCCGTCGGCTACGCCCACAGCCGCGGCGTGCTCCACCGCGACCTCAAGCCCGCGAACCTCATGGTCGGGCGCTTTGGTGAGGTGCGCGTGATGGACTGGGGCCTCGCCCGGTGGATCGGCACCCCAGACGCCCCGCCGTTCTCCGGGGCGCCGGTCTGGGAGGACGCCGAGATCACCCTCGGCGGCGCGGTCCTGGGCACCCCGGCCTTCATGTCGCCGGAGCAGGCCCGGGGGCAGCACGACCTCGTCGGCACGGCCTCGGACGTCTACGCCTTGGGCGGTGTGCTCCACAGCGTGCTCTGCGGCCGCGCGCCGCTGGAGGGTGATCCCCGTCAGGTCTGGCGTCGTCTGGTCACCGACCCGCCCCGCTGGCCCGAGGCCATCGAGCGCCCGGAGATCCCGGCGGAGCTGCGGCAGATCTGCGGCCGCGCGCTGATGCCCGACCCGATCCATCGGTACCCCAACGCCGGGGCCTTGGGTGAGGCCCTGTCCTTGTGGCTCGACGGCTCCTTACGCCGCGCCGAGGCCCTGGCCTTGACCCGCCGCGCCGAGGCCATGCGCCCGGCGATCGTGACGCTCAAGCGGGAGTCCGAGGCGCTGCGGGCCCGGGCGTCGTCGCTGTTGGAGTCTTTGGCCGCGGACGAGCCCGTCGAGTCCAAGCTGCCCATCTGGGAGATGCAGGACCGCGCCGCGGCCTTGGAGTCCGAGGTGACGCTCCGAGAGGTGGCCTGGCACCAAGATCTCCGGGCGGCGCTCAACCGCGATCCCGAGCTGCCCGAGGCCCACGCGCTCCTCGCCGATCATTACCGGGACGAGCTTGAGCGCGCTGACCGCCAGCTCGACCCTTTGGCGACCCAACGCGCCGAGCTGCTCCTCGCGAGCCACGACCGCGGCCGATACGCGGCCTACCTCCGGGGCGACGGCGTCTTGACCCTGCGCACCTCCCGCCCCGCCATCGCCTGGCTGCACCGCTTCGTCGAGCGTGGGCGGCGTATGGTGACCGAGCCCGAGCGCCTCCTCGGCGTGACGCCCCTCGTCGAGGTGTCCGTGCCCCGGGGCTCCTGGCTCGTCACCTTGGAGGCCGATGGCGTCGTCGTGCGGTACCCCGTGCTCATGGAGCGCGCCGGGCGCTGGGACGGCGTGCCCCCCGAAGGCGGCGAGCCCGCGCTGATCATGGTCCCGACGCCGGGGCAGCTTCGGGACGACCAGGTCTACATCCCGCCGGGCTACTGCATCGTCGGCGGCGACCCCTTCGCCGCGGACAGCCTGCCCCGGCAGCGGGTGTGGGTGGACGGCTTCGTGATCGGGCGTTTCCCCGTGACCTTGGGTGAGTACGCGAAGTTTTTGGAGGCGCTGATCGTCGAAGGGGACGAGGCCGCCGTCGAGGCCTGCTGGCCTTGGTACACCCGCAAGGACCAGTTTTTGGTGCGGGATGGGGCGAGGGTGCTGCTCTGCCGACCCGACGACGCGCGTGTCCCGGTGACCTCGGTGTCATGGGCCGCCGCGGCGAAGGCCGCGGAGTGGTTCGGCGGGCGGCTCCCCAACGAGCTCGAGATCGAGAAGGCCGGGCGCGGCGTCGACGGTCGTTACACCCCTTGGGGACGAGAGCTGGAGCCGCGCTGGTCGCGGGTGCTCGGCAGCTTGCCCACCCCGCCTCGGATGCTCCCCGTGGGGGCCTTCCCCGCGGACGAGAGCCCCTACGGGGTCCGTGACCTCGCCGGGAACGCCCGCATCTGGTGCCGCAACTGGTGGTCCGTGCGTGGCCCCATCCGCGACGGCCGCGTGGTGGACACCCCGGATACGGGCACCCACCGCGCGGCGCGAGGGGGCTTTTATGGGTCCCCCCCGATGACCCAGCGCCTTGCCACGCGGTTCGGCAACACCCCAGACCGGCGCATCGACGCCACCGGCCTGAGGGTGGTCTGGCCGAGCCCTCAGCCGATGGTGTTGGAGTAGTAGGTCACCCCGGGCGTGAAGGGGATGCTGGAGCTGTTCTTCGTCCAGCTCCCGGTGGTCACCCCCGGCGCGGGCGTCGGCGTGAGCTTGTACGGCGTGGCGCTGCTCGTCGCGGTGAAGGAGACGGAATTGACCTTGTACGAGCCGCCGCCGTTGGAGGTGACCTCGACGGAGACCCACTGGCTCGCGTTGTTGTCGTTGGCGTCCACAATGCCGAAGTTGCCGAAGGAGCTCCCCGCCGGGGAGCTCGTGATGACCGTCATCGTCGGGGCGTAGCTCTCGGTCTCGGCGTAGGAGAGGTTCGTCGGCGGGCTCCAGGAGATGGAGCCACCGCTCGCGGTCTGCTGCAGCCACTCGATCGTGAGGCTCGAGAACTGCTGCGGCGCCCCGGTGCTGCGCAGGTACCACATCGCCTGGCTGTTCTGAATGGTGGAGCTGCCGCCGTTGAAGGTCACCGTGGAGCCGGAGTTGTTCACGAGGCCCGTGGCGAGCACGGTGCTGCCCGACTTGAGCGTCCAGACGCCGAGATCACCCGTCTCCGAGCCCAGCTCCTTGATCCGCCGGTTGCCATCGGGCTGCCAGGTCGGCGCGACGGGCACCTCACGGATGGACGGGTTGTTAAACGGGGCGTCGAGCGCCCGGGCGGCGCCCGCGAAGGCGGGAGCCTGGTTGGCGTAGCCCAGCGCGTTGAGCAGCTCCCGCGCCCGGAAGGTCAGCTCGCGGTGGCTCGCCCGGACGATGTGTACGTCGCCGACGTGGGCGTGGGACCACTGGCTCAAGGCGGTCAGGAGCGCGAAGGAGTAGGCGCTCTGCCACTGACCGGCGATGAAGGCCTCGTAGCTCACCGCGCCGACGGCGGTGGAGAGCAGGATCCGCAGCCCCGTGCTGGCGCCGGGCTGGGGCTCGGTGGTGATGAGGTCGGCGTGGAAACGCTGCACGTTGAGGTCGGCGTAGCAGGCGTCGATGACCAGGGTGACCCGCTCGTTCAGCCCCAAGGCGGCGAGGCGCAGGTCGAGCTGCTGCACGACGAGGGCGCCGTGCAGGGTGCCGTCGGTGATCTCGGCGTCGCTCAGGCCCAAGGCGAGGCGGTCGCCGTCAAAGTCTGTGGCCGTCGTGTCCGCGCCGGGGTTGATGTGGGCCCCGTGGCCTGAGAACACGAGGAGCCCGGTGCCCGTGGGGTTCTCCTGGAGCCAGGCGATCATGGCGTCTACGGCGGCGTTGGCGTCGGCGAGGGTCGCGCCGTGCTTGTGGCCTTTGGGCAGGCGCGCCTGCTCGTCGTCGAGCACGGGAGCGGTGAGGAGCTGGAGCTGGCTTCCGGGCACCCCGAGGCTCACACGCACGAAGCGCAGCCAGTGGCGCATGTCATTACAGGATCCCTTGAGCGTCGCGCCCACCCCCAGCTTGGGGTACTCGTTGACGCCAATAAGGACCGCGTAGGTGTTGCCGGACATGAGTCTTTCTCCGTCATGGTGTTTCTGGAGCCGCGCGCCGCGCGACCACGACGCAGCATAGACCAGTCGCCCTCCGGCCCCGGTTTCAATCCGTTTCGGCGCGTCGCTGGCGGACTTTGCTTGGTTCCGGCCTCCGGCTATCGCCTCGTCCGCGGCGTTTTGGGCGCGCCCGCGTGGTAGGCTCTGCGCCATGGGAATTCTCCGACGCGACGACGACAACGCCCTGATCGCCCTCGGCGCGCGCACCCTCATCGGCCGCGCGCCCCACTGCGCCGTGCGTATCGATGACCGCCAGATCAGCGCCGAGCACGCGGCCTTACGCTGGACCGGCAAGGAATGGCAGCTTCGGGACCTCGGGAGCCGAAACGGCACCTTCGTAGACGGGGAGCGCCTAGAGAGCGGCCGCGGGCGCACGCTCAGCGCCCAGGTCAACGTGCGCCTCGGGCCCCAGCACGGCTTCGTCTTGCTCCACGACGGCCCCCCTGGCGCCGCGGCCGCCCGTGAGCACGATCGGCTGCTTAGGCTCTCCGAGTCCGAGATTCTCAGCCTCCCAAGCGCCGATCGAATGCTCGCCATCGTGTATGAGGGCGGCGACGGGCGCTGGATCGTCGAGCAGGAGGGCCTGGAGTCCGAGGCTGAAGACGGCCAGCGCCTCGTCTTGGGTAAGGAGACCTGGCGCCTGCTCTTGCCCGTGGCCCCGCGCAGCGCGGAGCTGCCGACGACCTGGGACACCTCGCTGCGACCGCGCCTGGAGACGATCGCCCTCACTCTGCGCGTGAGCCAAGATCAAGAGCACGTCGATGTCGAGCTCAAGCACCGGGGCGGCGCCGTCGTGCTCAGCTCCCGCGTACATCACCTCGTCACCTTGGCCTTGGCCCGCGCCCGGCTGGAGGACGTCGCCGCCGGGATTCGCCCCGCCGAGGTCGGCTGGCGGTACGCCGACGAGCTCTCGCGGATGTTGGCCTTGGAGCCCGGGCTCCTCACCCTGCACCTCTTCCGCGCCCGGGAGCAGGTGGCCCAGGCGGGCGTCGAGGGCGCCGCCCGGCTCTTTGAGCGCCGCCGTCTGAGCGGTCAGGTGCGAATCGCCGTCGAGAACCTCACCATCGTCAACGTGCACCAGTCCAACGCTGAAGGCGCGTCGCCCTGAGCGCGGCGCCGGGCTGAGCCGACGCCGCGCCAGGCGCGAGCTTCAGAGGGGCGAGCCGGGGCCCGGCCAGATCACCCGCAGCGTCCGGAGCTCGGCGAGCAAGGCGGCCTGCAGCCGGGCGGGCAGCCGCGGGGCGCCACGCTCGGTGACGAGGGCGTAGCTCCGGTTGGGGTTGAACGAGCGCGGCATCAGCCGCCCCTCACGCACCTGAAAGCAGCCCAGCAGGTCCTCTTCGCCGCGCTGGGCGAAGCCGACGCGGCCGTCCCAGAGCTCCAAGACGCCGACCCGCAGGGTGAGGGCGGCGTGGGTGAGCGTCGGCTCAAGCTCCGCGTGCTCGGTGAGCAGGCGGTTGATGAGGTCCACGAAGAGCTGGTTGGGCCGCAGCCCCCAGGCCCAGTCGCCGACGTCGCGGTCGGTGACGCCGACGATCGCCTCACGGGGCAGGCCCCCGGCGGCGACGACCTCCTCGGGGCTCAGGGGGCTCAGGCAGTACACCACACCGGCGCGGGCCTCGATGCGGTGAAAGTGTCGGGGCAATGACGGGTCTTGGGGGGCGGCGGTCACCCGCGCCACCCGAGCGCGAGCGCGCGAGACAGGGTTCATCGACGGCGCCGCCGGGCCTCGGCGGGGGCGGGATCTCGCGCCGGGAAGAACAGCAACTCGTCGAGCCAGCGCACCAGACGATCCTTCCAGTCAGACATGGGGGCACCTCCATACACCTCAGAGGACAACGCGCCTCGTTGGTTCGGATCATTCTCGCCTGAAGAAGTGCCAAATATTGTCCGCATTGGCGTGCGCGCTCAGCGCTCGCTCCCCACTTCGCGCAGAGCGCTCCGGGGCGCCCTTCAGCGGGCGGCGCCTGGCGTCTCGGTCTGGGCCGCGCAGGCCCCGACGCGGTAGAGCCCGACGGTGAGCGGCGCGTCGCCGAGGTGAATCCAGCCGTCGGTCTCCGGCGGGACCTCCATGGTCGTGATCGGGCTCAAGTCGCAGCCTTCCGTCATGCCCCGCTCGCCGCCGCGGGCCGTGAGGCGGCGGTGGTGGTCGGCGGTGCCGACGTAGACCAAGGCGCCCTCTTTGGGCAGCTCCCCGAGGGCCCAAGGCCGAAAACGCGCCCCGCCCCGGGTGTTGAGCCAGATGCGGATCTTCCCGTTCTCGTCGAAGGCCGGGTCAAAGAGCACCTCCTCCCCGGCGGGCGCGAGGCGGGCGGACTCGATGAAGGCGAGATGCTCGACCTGCCAGGCCCAGCGCGGCTGACCCCGGAGCCAAGGCGGAAAGAAGCTCAGCGCCGCGACGACGAGCGCCGCCTTGGCCTTCGGGCCGCCCTCCCAGGCCAGCGCGCCGCCGAAGCCCGCGATCCCCGCCCACAGCGCCGTCGCCGGGAGCAAGAAGCGCAGAGGGTCCGCCTCGGGCAAGGTCTTCGCGACGTAGGGCAGCTCGCTCAGGGCGACGCCGAGGGCCAGGGGCCAGAGCCAGGCGCGGCGGGTCTCGACCTGGCTGCGCTGCACGGCGACGACGGCGAGGATCGGCAGGGCGAGGGGGGACCACAAGGCGTTGAGGTGCAGCTCCGCCGAGGCGTGGAAGGGGTTCAGCCGCTTCACCCAGAAGTCGGCCTCGATGAGGCGCTCGAAGGGGATGACGCCGACGCCGGTGCCCTCGCGCACGAGCGGCAGCAGCTCCGAGGCCCGCCAGGCGCAGAGCCCGAGCCCCAAGGTCACGGCCCAGGCGGAGCGCCGCATCACGAGCATGCCCAAGGGCAAGAGCGCGAAGGCGCCGCCCAGCGGCCGGAGGTGAACGGAGAGCCCGACGGACAAGGCCGCGAGCGCGGCGCCGCGCCGGTCGCCCCGGGCCGCGCCGTAGAGCGAGAGCACCTGCAGGAGGCCGACGAGCACAAAGTCGGTCTCCGTGGCTGCGAGCCGCACAGGCAGGGGCGCGACGGCGAGGGTGAGCCCAGCGAGCCCGGCGGCGAGGGGGCTCCCGCCGAGGGCGCCGACCAAGGCGACCAGGGCGACGACGGTCAAGGCCGAGAAGCCGAGGTTCGTGAGGTGAACCCAGTCGGTCACCTTCGGCTCACCCAAGGCCTGGTGGACGAGGCTCATCACCCCGGGCCAGCCGTCCCCGTAGTAGGCGTTCGTTTCGCCGCGGCCCTTGGCGTCGAGCAGGCGCTCATAGGCCGCGTCGCCGCCGACGAGGATCCATCGGGGAGAGACCCCGAGGCGCACGACCAAGGCCAAGAGCCCCATGCCCCAGGCCAGCGGCGCTCGGGGCAAGGCGGCGAGCAGCGCGACGGCCCAGGCCACGACGACGACGTGCATCGGCCGGAAGGGCAGGCGCAGGGGATCCCCAGAGGCGGCTGGCGGAGGCGGCGGGGCCACGGTCGGCGGCACCACCTTGTCGGAGGTCGGGAAACGTGGCGGGTGCTCACTCATCCGCGCGCAGAGCTGATCGACGATGGGCGGCAGGGGCTCCCAGTCAAAGCTCTCTTGGTCGGAGTCGAGGTCCAGGCGCACATAGAGGTCGGCGCCGCCGCCGCTACAGACGGGCTTGGCGCCGTCGCGGACCGGGGTCAGCTCGACGATGAAGTCCCGATCCGTCGTGAAGCTGAGCCGGATGTACTCCGGGTGCACATCGACGCCGCGCAGGGTGGTGGCCGGGGGCATCGGCCCGAGCAGGTCGCCGACCAGCGGCGCGGGGTCTTGGGCGAAGGCGGCGAGGCCTATCCACAGAGGGAGCAGCGTCAGCACGGGGCCTCAGATGCCTGGAGGGGGCTCAAAGTCCCCACCACGGCGCCCTGTGCCCTTGTCCTGGTCGGGGTGCATCTCACGCCAGTAGGGATCGGGGTCGTCGGGGTTGGGGAGCTCGCGGTAGATCGCGTAGTACACCGCGCCGCCGAGGGCCTTGAGCGCGGCGCGGCCCGCCCGGCGCAGGACGCGGCGGGGCAGAGGCTCGGTGGGCTCGGGCGGCTGGGGCATCTGAGGAGTTTACAGCGTTCGTGGTCCCGCGGCGCGGGCGGGGCCGCGTCATCTCGCCCGGTCGACGCGAGGGGCCGCGGTGAATACGCTTGCGCACCTCTGGAGGTGCGGCTGATGCGTGGGCTCTTCGTGCTGTTGGCCTTGGCGGGCTGTAACTTCGTCGCCGGGGAGACCTTCCCCGTCCACGGCGTCGTGCGCGACGTCGGGGAGCGCAGCGTGCGCCTGGAGCACGGCCCGGTGCCGGGGGTGCTGGAGGAGGGCGACACCACCTTCGTCGTCGATCCAAACCTCGCCCGGCAGCTCCGCCCGGGGGATCTCATCCAGGCGAACCTCATGTCCGCCGACGACGGCACGACGCGGATCATCGGCGCGAAGGTCACGGGCCGTGAGGAGCCCCTGGCCCTGCCGCCGGGCGCCGTCGTGGCCTTGGCCGAGGGTGAGCAGCTCCCGACGCTCACCTTGCCCGGCGTAGACGGCCCGGTGACGATCGGCGCGGGCCAAGGGGTGCCGACGGTGCTCACCTTCTTGTTCACGTCGTGCCCCATGCCTGAAGCCTGCCCCTTGCTCGCGAGCAAGCTCAAGGAGCTGCAGGGCCAGCTCGGCGCGGCCCGCATCGTGAGCGTCACCTTGGATCCCGCGCGGGACTCGCTCGAGGTGCTCAAGGCCTACGGGGCCGAGCGCGGCGCCGATCCCGCCCACTGGACCTTCGCCCGGGTTGAGCTCGACGAGCTCAAGACCCTGCTCCTGCGCGCTGGGGCGAGCCGCGTGGAGAGCCAAGGCGACATCCTGCACAGCCTGCACATCCTCGTGCTCGACGCCGACGGGCGCCTGCTCTGGCGTGGCGACGACAACACCTGGGACGTGGCTGAGGTCGCCGCGCGGGTCAACTCCCCGGCGGGGGGTTGAGCGGGTTTGCCGGAGGCCGGTCGCTCACAATAGGGAGCAGGGGAGGGCAGAAGGCTGTGACTGAAGCGGCGCGTCAGACAAGATCCACGTCGGCCATCGGGGCGCGCCAATGAGCGCCTTGGCCCGAGGCGCGGTGCTCGGTGAGCGGTTCACGCTCATCGGCGAGCTGGGTCGTGGCGGCATGGCGACGGTCTGGCTCGCTGAGGATCGCGTGCGCGGCGCCAAGGTCGCCCTCAAGATCCTGCACGCCCACCTCGTCGGGGATCCCTCCACCCGGGAGCGCCTGCGCCGAGAGGTGATGACGGCGGGGCTCATCAAACATGAGGGGGCGCTCCTGGCCCAGGAGCTGCATGAGCTCGACGGCCACCTCGCCTTGTCGATGCCGTACCACCCGGGCCGCACCCTCGCCGAGCGTGTGGCGACGGACGGGCCCTTGGGCGGCACGGCGCTCCGGGCCGTCGGCGCGCGGCTGGCCGACGTGCTCGCCGCCGCCCACCGCGCGGGCGTGCTGCACCGCGACATCACCCCGGCGAACGTCATGATCGACGACGCGGGGGAGGCCGTGCTCACGGACTTTGGCCTCGCGCGGCTGGAGCAGTGGCAGTCCACCCGGCACACCGGGGCCTTGGGCACCGCCGGGCACGCCGCCCCCGAGGTCTACGACGGGGAGCGCGCCGACCCGCGCAGCGACCTCTACTCCTTGGGCACGGTGCTCTACTACGCCGCGTCGGGGCGGGCGCCCTTCGCCGGGCCGAACGCCGCCGCCGTGCTCAAGCGCCAGCTCACCGGGGAGGTCGTGCCCTTGGGGAGCCTGCGCCCGGAGCTGCCCGACGACCTCTGCGCCATCATCCACGCGCTGCTCCGCCTCTCGCCGGACGAGCGCCCCCAAGGCGCGGTTGAGGTCGCCGAGGCCCTGCGGGGCCGGGTGGTGAGCCCGCCGCCGCGCCCCCGCCGCGCC
>JAKLKD010000124.1 GCA_023150845.1 Myxococcota bacterium
GACGGCTCCGCGGGCGGCGCCGGCGGCGGCGTGCTCCTAGAGGCCGCGGATCTCGTCTGCTCGGGCACCATCTACGCCCGGGGCGGCGGCGGCGGCGTCACGGACGACGCGGGCGGCGGCGGCGGCGGCGGCGTCATCAAGCAGTTCGCCGACTCCACGGCCACCTACTGCACCACCGTCGTCACCGGCGGCACGACGGGCTGCGGCGCGTCGGCGGGCTCGGCGGGCATCAGCGTGAAGACCATCGCCGACTTCGACGGTGACGGCTTCTTGTACACCGACGGCGACTGCGACACCGCCGACGGCTCGGTCTACCCCGGCGCGACGGAGACGGACGCTGACGGCATCGACCAGGACTGCAACGGCGTCGACAGCGGCGTAGACACCGACGGCGATGGCGTCGATGACGACGTTGAGGTCGACGTGGACGGCACGGATCCCGACGATCCCGACACCGACGCTGACGGCCTCGACGACGGCGATGAGCAGGTCTACAACAGCGACCCCCTCGATCCCGACACCGACGGCGACGGCCTCGACGACGGGGACGATGTCGCCGCGGGCGCGGACCCGACCGACGTTGACACCGACGGCGACGGCCTCGATGACGGTGAGGAGGTGATCGTCGAGGGCACGGACCCCGCGGACTCCGACACCGACGGCGACGGCCTCGATGACGGCGAGGAGGTGCTCGTCGAGGGCACGGACCCGCTCGACAACGACTCCGACAACGACACGCTCTCTGACGGCGCCGAGGTCAACACCTACGGCACCGACCCCCTGGACAGCGACTCCGACAACGACACGCTCTCCGACGGCGCCGAGGTCAACACCTACGGCACCGACCCCCTGGACAATGACACCGACAACGACACGCTGACGGACGGCGCCGAGGTCAACACCTACGGCACCGACCCCCTGGACAGCGACACCGACGGCGATACCCTCACCGACGGCGCCGAGGTCAACACCCACGGCACCGACCCCAACGACGCTGACAGCGACGATGACACGCTGACGGACGGCGCAGAAGTCAACACCCACAGCACCGACCCCAACGACGCCGACACCGACGGCGACGGCTGCGACGACGGCGCCGAGGTCAACACCTACGGCACCGACCCCCGCGACGCCGACAGCGACGGCGACGGCGTAGACGACTGCGACGAGATCGGCGCGGGCACGGACCCCGACGACTCCGACAGCGACAGCGACGGCGTCGATGACGGCGAGGAGATCACCGACGGCACGGACCCCAACGACCCCGACACCGACGACGACGGCGTCGATGACGGCGACGAGGCCATCGACGGCACGGACCCGCTGGACGAGGACACCGACGACGACGGCCTCACCGACGGCGAAGAGAGCGGCGGCGGCACGGACCCCCTGGACGACGACACCGACGATGACGGCCTCATCGACGGCGACGAGCTCGACGGCGGCACGGACCCCCTTGACGACGACACCGACGACGACGGCCTCACCGACGGCGAAGAGGTCGGTGTTGGCACCGATCCCCTCGACGAGGACAGCGACGACGACGGCCTCACCGACGCCGAGGAGGTCAACGAGACGGGCACCGATCCGCTCGTCGAGGACACCGACGCGGACGGCCTCACCGACGCTGAGGAGGTCAACGACACCGGCACCGACCCGCTCAACGAGGACACGGACGGCGACCGCCTCTCCGACGGCGACGAGCTGAACGTGCACAGCACGGACCCCCTCGACGAGGACACCGACGACGGCGGCCGCAGCGACGGCGAAGAGGTGGAGCTCGACGGGACGAACCCGCTTGACCCCAACGACGACCTCCTCGACAGCGACGACGACGGCATCAGCGACTACGCCGAGACGACCACCTACGGCACGGATCCCTTCGACGACGACACCGACGACGACGGCCTCATCGACGGCCGCGAGGTCTATGACGTCTTGACGGACCCCCTCGACTCCGACTCTGACGACGACGGGCTCACCGACGGCCGTGAGGTGGACGAGACGCTGACGAACCCGAACGACTCCGACTCCGACGACGACGGCCTCTCCGACGCCCGTGAGGTGGACGAGACGCAGACGGATCCCAACGACTCCGACTCCGACGACGACACGCTCAGCGATCTCGACGAGGTGGACGTCCACGGCACCGACCCCAACGACGCGGACACCGACGACGGCGGGCGCACCGACGGCCAAGAGATCAGCCTCGACGGCACGGACCCGTTCAACGGTGAGGACGATCTCAAGGACACCGACGGTGACGGCGTCGCCGACCCCGCCGAGGCCGAGCTGGGCACGGATCCCAACGATCCTGACACCGACGACGACGGCCTCACCGATGGGGACGAGGCCTACACCACCGGCACCGACCCCCTCGACGCCGACAGCGATGACGACGCGCTGAGCGACGGTGACGAGCTCAACACCCACGGCACGGACCCCCTCGACGCCGACAGCGACGACGACGGCCTCACCGACGGCGACGAGCTCAACACCCACAACACCGACCCCCTCGACGCCGACAGCGACGACGGCGGCGTGACCGACGGCGAAGAGATCAGCGCCGGGACCGATCCCCTCGATCCCGCCGACGATCTGCCGGTCCCCGGTGACAGCGGCCTCGACGACACGGGCGACGACATGATCCCCGGCGTGCCCAAGGGCGGCGGCGGCCTGAGCTGCGCGGCGAGCCCCGTGCAGCCCTGGTGGGCCGGTGTGGTCGCGGCGCTCGGCGCCCTCTTGGCCCGGCGTAAGCGCGCGGCCTGAGACGCGGAGACGCTGAGGCCCGGGTCGTCGCGGCCCGGGCCTCATCTGTCTTCTGCACGCGGCGTCAGCCTTTGGCGCGCCGCGTCAGTGTCTTGAGCGCGCCGTCAGGAATCCGCTCAGGCGCTCAGGCGCACGGAGTAGATCGGCGCCAAGGTGTGGCTCACGAGCGCCCAGGACTCCCCCTCGTCCTCGGAGACGTAGAGGTTGCCCGTGGTGCTCCCGAAGACCAAGGTGGGGCCACGTTTGTCGAGGCCGTGGCGATACACGAGGTCAAAGCAGCCCTCCTGAGGCAGGCCGACCCGCAGCTCACGCCAGGTCTGGCCGCCGTCCGCCGTGGTGCTCACCGAGAGCCCGCCCTCGGCGGCCATGCGGCGCTCGTCGCTGACCGCCGGGACCAGCCAGGCGCGGTCGGGGTTCACCTCATCCACGGCCACGGCGAAGCCGAAGCGCGGCGCGGCGCCGGGCCCGCTCACCTCGGCCCAGCGCGCCCCACCGTCGACGCTGCGGAACACGCCGCAGTGGTTCTGCTGCCAGAGCACCTCGGGGCGGCTGGGGCAGGCGACGATGAGGTGGGGGTCGTGGCCGATCTCGGCCTCGGGATCGGGCAAGAAGGACGCCACGAGGCCCTTGGTCCGGGGCGCCCAGCGCTGGCCGCCGTCCCGGCTCTCAAACACCCCGCCGCAAGAGACGCCGACCATGAGGTGATCGGGGTCGTTCGGGTGGATGACGAGGCTGTGGATGCCCGGCGTGTCTTTGCCGCCGCCGGACCACTGGACGCGGCTCGGGTGGTCCCAGAGGCCACGGCAGAGGGTGAAGGTGTCGCCGCCGTCGTCGCTCACGAAGAGGCCGCCGGGGTTGGTGCCGAGGTAGATCCGCCCCGGCTGGGACGCGGGCCCCGGCGCGATGAGCCAGATGTACTCCAGGGTCGCCGGTTTGCCGTCGCCGCGCAGGGCGTCCTCGGGGTAAGCCGGGGCCTTGACCTCCTCCCAGCTCCGCCCCTGATCCCGGCTGCGCTGGAGCTTCTGGCCCCAGTGGCCGTGGTCAAGCGCCGCCCACCAGCTGCCGTCGCGGGGGTCCTCGACGGCGTAAGAGACGGGGTTCCCGCCGTGGTGAACGCTGGACAGGCGCCAGCCCGACGGGCCGCGGGTGTACACGACGAGCCCCTTTCGGGTGCCCAAGAGCAATCTCGACGACATCTCAGCCTCCAGAGAGGGCCTGGGCGATGAAGACCTCGCTGCGCTCATCCAGAGCGTCACCCAGGCGCGCGCGGTCGACGACCATCTCGCCGTCGATGAAGATGTTGACGTGTTTACGGAGCGCGCCGCGCTCGTCCACCAGGTAGCCCGCGATGCCGGGGAACTGACCGTCTAAGGCCCGGACCAGCTCAGCGACGGTCGTCGCGGGGAGGGTCTGGGGCCCGAGGGTGGGGAAGAACCGCTTGAGGTGGTGGGTCAGCTCGACCTTCGGCATCAGCGCCTCTTGAGGTGCCGCGTCAGGAATCCGCCCGCGGCGTCATGAAATTGCTCCGGCGCGTCATGGTGCACGAAGTGGCCCGCGCCGGGGATGAGCACCGCCCGCGCCGTCGGGAAGATCCGGCGCCCCCGGGCGGCGATGGCCGCCGTGGTCCCCCCGGTGAACATGGGGTTGGGGATCATGCGATCCTCCTCACCCCAGACGATGAGGGTCGGCGTGCTCAAGGTGGCGAGGCGGTCGGCGACGGGGTGATCGAGCATCCCGGCGATGTTTCGGCTCGCCGTGCGGCTGATCAAGGCGAAGCTCGGGTGGCGCTGGACACGCAGGCGCTCCATGAGCAGCCGCTCGACGTGCTCGTCATGCACGTTGAAGGCGAGCTTCTTGAAGTTCGCCTCGACCTCAACCGGCGTGGCCTCCAGCGCCCGCCGCTCGTGCCAGTAGCCGCGCATAAACGCCGCCCCGGCCTCACTAAAGGTCTCGATGCCCGCGGGGGCGGAGAGCACGAGGGCGACCACCCGCTCCGGGGCGCGCAGGGCCAGCTCCATCGCGGTCTGCCCGCCCATGGAGTGCCCCATCACCGCGGCGCGCTCGACGCCTAAGGTCTGGAGCCAGGCGACGAGCAGCTCGGCGTACCAGGGCGGGGTGCAGGGGGCGTCGGGCTTGTCCGAGCCGCCGTAGCCCGGGAGGTCGAGGCCGAGCACCCGCAGGCCGAGGCCCCGCAGCCAAGGCACCTGCTTGTGCCAGAAGCCCAGGTTGGAGCCCATGCCGTGCAGGAGCACGACGGCGGGCCAGCCCTCCTCGCCGGAGTCCATGGTGTTGATGCCGACGCCCCTGACCTCCACCCGCCGCGTCGGCAGGGGGGTCGAGAGCTCGGCGGGGTCCAAGGGCTCAAGGCGCGCGGCACGATCCCCGGCGCCGGTCAAGCCGAGCAGGCTCGCGGGGATCATGCCCAGCTCCCCTCGCCCACCACCCTAGTGCCCGCCGCCGGAGCCTTTGGGCTTGGCGTTCCACAGGCGCAGGGACAAGAGCAGGCCGACGACGGCGACGGGGATCATCCACATCGGCCACTCGATCCAGTTGTTGGGATCCTTCGCGGCCTCGCCGTTGGGCAGGCGCCAGCCGTAGAGGAAGCTCATCACGCCGGTGCCGAGGTAGACGAAGCCGTCGATGATGCCCACGGCGACGCCGGTGTTCTTGCGGCCGCCGAAGTCCATCGACGCCGTGCCCGACAACATCCCGTGCACGCCGATGACGCAGAGGGACATGAAGATGACGAGGTAGCCCAAGGCCACGCTGTCGAGCACCTGGGTCATCACCAAGGCGCCGCCGAGGAGCCCGCCGTAGAGCACCGCCGCCACGGGGCCACGCCGGGACTGGAAGAGGTGGTCGGAGATGACGCCCGCGAAGGCCCCGCCCATGATGCCCGCGCAGCAGAGGAGCAGGCCCCAGGTGGAGGGCACAAAGGTCTCCATGATGCCGGTCTGCTTGGCGAAGATGATGTACCACTGCATGATCGCCTGCCGCAGGAAGCCCGAGCAGAACTCGATCGCCGAGATCGTGAGGATCACCGGGTTGGTCAACATCTTCTTGAACACCGCCGCGACGCCCAAGGGCGGGCCGTCGTCGCCGGAGGAGGCGTCGCCGACGTCAAAGTCGCCGTAGCCCGCCTCGCCGGGGGTGTCGCGCACGAAGGCGAGGCAGACCGCGGCCATGATGCCGAGCAAGATCGCCGGGGTGAAGAACACCCAGTAGGTCTCCGCCCGGCTCACGATGGCCCGGCCGCCGTCATACGCGAAGAACACGCCGAGGGAGATCAAGACGCCGAAGACCGCGCCGAACACGCCGCGCTCACGCACATGGAACCAGGGCGCGTTCACCTTCACGATGGCCACGGCGCCGAAGCTCTGGAAGTACATGTTGCCCGCGTAGAGCAGAGAGAGCGCCGGGAGCAGGATCGAGCGCTCCACGTCGCCGGTCTCTTGGCCCAAGGCGGCGAAGATCCCGTTGAACACCAAGAAGAAGGGCGCGGCGATGGTGTTCATCAGCTCCGTGAGCGCGCCGGGCCCGCCCGTCGTGAGCACCTCGTAGGTGACCGCGCCCATGAGCGCGTTCATCACCATCGCCCCGGTCGCGCCGACGAGCATGGCCTTCTTGCCGCCGAAGCGGTCGGTGAGCGGCCCGTTGAGCACGAAGGCGATGCCGTAGACCACGGTGCCGATGCCGAAGATCACGCCGAAGTCGGCGTTGTTCATCAGGCCGATGTCGCTGAACTCGTTCTTCGAGACCGTCAGGTTGTACCGGCCCATGTACAGGAAGGCGTAGGCGAAGCCCATCGGCAGCCAGTTCAGCGCCCGGCGCCGCTTGTAGTCGGCGCTGTGCTGAATCTCGACCTTGGGCAGGCGGGTGATGATCACCGCCAAGGTGCCCAGCAGGATCACGATGGGCATGAGCTGCGTGAGCACATAGGAGCCGCCGCCCCCTTCGGCCGCCAAGGCGACCCCCGGGGTGAGCAGCGCGGCCGCGGCGAGGAGCGCGCGCCGTAGCCAGGAGGCGGTTGCAGCGGTCATGACGAGCCCTCGGGTGTGCTGGGCCGCGAACGATAGCCGCTCAACAGCCCTCTGGTCAACCGGCGCGCCGACGTGGGCGCCCCACGCTCACTTCACCTTCACCGTTCGATCCCGCGGCGGGGTCACCACGGGCCCCTTCGCGACCTCTTCGAGCAGCACGTCGAAGTCGGAGAGCGGCAAGGTGACGACGTCCTGGGGCTTGGCGCCCGCGAGGTAACGATCGGCGCGCTCGACGACGAAGGAGTTGCTCACCGCGGTGTAGGTCGCCGCCGGATCGAGCGGTTTGCCGTTCACCAGGGCCTCGACGATCTCCGGCGAGCCCAGCTTCTCCCGCCAGCGCACCGTCGCCCCGGAGAGCTGAATCGCGCCCTTGTCGCCGGACTGGGCCGCCAAGGCGTTCGCCAAGAGGATCGCCTGGAGCTCACCTCCGGTGATCGTGAAGGTCGTGACCTGGTTGCCGAAGGGCAAGATCTCGTAGATCGACCGGCGGGTGATCGGCCCGGCGACCAGATCGGCGCGCAGGCCGCCGGAGTTGTAGACGCCGATGTCGGTGCCCGCGAAGGCGCGTAAGGCGTCGGTGACCCAGTTGCCGAGGTCGCTCTCCGTGGCCCAGGCCCGGCCCAAGGTGGCCTTGGCCTCGCCGATGACCACGCCGTAGACCGCGTCGATCTCCGCGGCGTAGCCCTCGACCATCGCCGTGATCTCCGGGCTCGCCGGGCCGGGGGCCTCGCCGGGGAGGAGATCCTGGAGGCGGTAATCGAAGCTCACGATGGCGCCGCCCTCGACACGCAGGCGGATGACGCCGAGGCTGCGGCCATAGCTCCCGGCCTGCACGATGGGCACGCCGTTGACGCGCTCCTCGACCCGCAGCGGGGTGTGGGAGTGGCCGCCGATGATGAGGTCGAGCTCGGGGATGGCCTCAGCGAGCGCCCGGTCGGCGTCGACGCCGAGGTGGGTGAGCGCGATGACCAGATCGACCTCGGGGGCGAGGCGCTCTAGCTCCGCGCGCACGGTGTCGACGGCCTTCTTCACCTCAACCCGCTGCATCACCGAGAGCGGCGCGAGGTGGGTGAGCCCTTCAGTCGTAGCGCCGATGACGGCGATCTTGAGCCCGCCGGCCTCCAGGACCACCGAGGGCCGCAGGCCCGGATAGGCGGGGCCGCCGGTCTTGGCGACGACGTTGGAGGAGACGACGGGGATACGCGAGGCAGCGATGAGCGCGGCGAGGTTCTGGTCCCCGCGGTCAAACTCGTGGTTGCCCAGCGCCCAGGCGTCGTAGCCCGTGGCCTCCATGAGCTCGAGCATGGCGCCGCCGTTCGCGTCGCGGACCTTGAGGTCGGTGAGCGGGGTGCCGGTGAGGATGTCGCCGCCGTCGAGCAAGAGCGTCGGCATGTTGGCGGAGAGCGCCCGCACCCAGGCGTCGATCTCGACGAAGCCGCCGATGGCGGGCTCCCCTTCGAGCCAGTCGGCGCGCTCAGGCAGGTAATGACAGTGGAGATCGTTCGTGTGCAGGAGCAGCAGCTCCCCCGGCGCGGGGCCGACGGGGGCCTCGGGCGGGGTGGGCGGCGCGCAGGCCAAGAACGAGGAGACGAAGGACAGGACGAGCCACGAACCGAGCATCAGGATCCCGTGAGGAGGGCGTAGACGCGGGAGATCTGGGCCTCGTCCATGGGCCCTCGCGCGTGGTGGAGCACCTGCCCATCGGCGCCCAACACGACGGTCTGGGGGATCTTCTGGTGATCGAGGCCGAGCGCCTCAAAGAGCTGCTCCGGCGGCGCGCTCACCAGCACGTTGTCCCAGCTCAGGCCGAGCTGGGCGGCGAAGGCCTCGACCTTCTTGGCGACCGCCTCCTCATCATCGCTGTCCTCGAAGAGATCCCAAGAGATCCCCAAGAGATCGGCGCGCTCGGAGAGGGCGCGGCCCAGCCCCTCGATGCGGGGGAGCTCCTCCTCACAGGGCTCACACCAGGTCGCCCAGTGGTGGAGGATGAGGGGGCGGCCCTGGGGGCGCACGGCGGTGAGCAGGCCCTCCAGGCTCACGACGCGGCAGCGGCCCACGGGGGTGACGAGCTCGGCGAGGCTGGGATCGTCGGGGAACGTGGGCGTCTCGACGGGGGCGGCGCGGCGCGGGGTGGGGTTGGGGTCCGGCGAGGTCGGCAGCGGCGCGGCGCGATCCCGCTCCCCGGGGCGCTCGAAGAGCTCCTTCTGCGCCACACGGCGCGCGACCCGCGCGGCGGCGCGGCGAGCGAGGTCTTTGATGAGGCCCATGGGCTCCTCCGACGCGGCGAGGGGCGCGCCGCGGGCCCACAGTCTATCCTCTCTCAGCGGGTCGGCGCGGCGGGATCTCGGGGTCTCGCGTCGCCCCAGGCCACAAATCCCGCGCCGTTCCAACGATAGACGAGCGGCGAGATCGCGCCGGGGTACCCCTCAAACATCTTGCGGGCGCCGACGGCGACGATCTTGTTGACCTCGGGGTCCATGGCGTCCCAGACGAGCACGACGCCCTGCACCGGGCTCGTGACGAGGGGCACGGGGCCGACGACGCTGAGCCACTCGGGGTGGAGGAGCACCACGGCCTCACGCCCGGGCGGGCAGACGACCTCAAAGTATTGGCCGCCGCCCTCGATCTTGCGGAGCTGGAGCGGGTTCGCCGTCAAGAGCGACGCCGCCCGGGCCCGGACCTCCGCGGTGCTCGCGCCCCAAGCGGCCAGCTCGGCCTGGGTGACGTAGGGCGCGCGGTCGCCCTCGACGCGGCGGTAACATAGGTAGAGCTCGTTCTGCACGAGATCTTCGCAGGCGAGCTCAGCGGCGGTGCCGGTCTTGCCTTGGGCGCGGAGGCGCTCGGCCTGGGCGATGCGCTCATCGACGCTCGTGGGCTGAGGCAAAAAGTCGCCCGGCGGGAGCGCCGCGAGCCCAAGTCCGACACCGAGCCAGATCCCCACCATGCCTCACCTCCAAGCCTCAGGCCGTTCTGCCCCGCGGCGCCTCCACAACGACACGTGGCCGCCGACGGGGGTTCCCGCTCGCTGACACCTTCCCACGAACTCTGACGCTGACTCCCGTTCGCTGACGCCGGGCCCCGGCGCGCCGCTCACTCCGAGACCGAGTGCTCCTCGATGACGGGCAAGAGGTCGTCGCGCAGGGGGCGCTCGCCCCGGGGCTCGGCCATGATCTCGGTGAGCTGGGCGGTGAGGCGGCGCTGGCGGCGGCAGAGGGTCTTCGCCATCTCGTGCACGAGCTTAAACGCGGCGAGGTTGCCCTCGTTGAGCAAGGCGTCAAACTCGCTCTTGGGGAAACGGAACAAGGTGCCCTCCCCCACCGCCGAGACCGTGGCGCTGCGCGGGGAGCCGTCGATGAGCGCCATCTCGCCGAAGCAGGCGTGGCGCCCCAGCCGGGCGAGCTCTTCGCTCGGGCCCATGAGGCGCGCCTTGGTGACGGTGACCTCGCCGCGGTGGATGACGTACCAAGCGTCGCCAGCCTCACCCTCACGGAAGATCGGCTGGGCGTGCCGCACCCGCTGGATCTGCATCACACGGACGATCTCCGAGAGCTCGGCGGGATCGAGATCGCGGAAGAGTGGGGTCTCTAGCAAGAAGGTGATGATGCTCTCAAGCGTCAGCGCGCTTCCCACGGGACCTCCTGCGAATCCGAGCCGAGTTTCCGAAGTGTTTGTTTTACCATATGTGGGAGAGAACACGCCCTCGTGTCGCCCTGGACCGCTTAATGAACCCCCTCTCCTGGCTCCTGTCCCTCGTGATCTTGTGGGGGCCGATCCTCTTGGCGCTGACCGCGGTCGCGCCGGTCAGCGCGCGCGGCTGGAGCCTGCACCTCGTGAGCGCCACGGCCCTGGCCTGGCTGGTCACCCGGGCGCTCACGGTGCTGTTTTTTGTGCCCATCGCCGCCGCCGCCCCGGGGCGATACCGCGTCATCCCACGGTTCCCGGCGTTTGGGGTGCTCTCCGGGGCGATGGGGGTGGCGCTCGTCGCGTATGGCGCCTGGCGGGCGAGCGAGGAGGGCCTGGGGCTCATGAGCGTGGGGATCGGCGCCCTCGGTCTGCTCTGCCTGCGCAACGGCAAGTCCTTCCGGGAGCTGCCCATCTGGGAGTCGAGCATGACCCTGCGGGGGGAGGCCCTGCGGATCGAGGGGGTCACCGGGGCCGTTGACGTGCCGCTGCGGGACGCCCAGGTGCTCCGGCGCCGCCGGGACGGCTCCTTCCTCATCACGACGGCCGGGGGCGAGCTCGACACCCTCGTGCTCACGCGGAAGGCCGGGGGCCGGTACTGGGTGGACGACGCCGAGGGCCTGCTCGCGGCGATCATGCCGCTTATCCGCCTGGAGGAGACGGACACCTTGCTCAGCGCCCGCACGCCGCCGCGCTGAGCGGATCGGCGTCGCCTGCGCCCTTGCGCCCTCGCCCCGGCTTCGGTAGCCTGTAGCTCGCCCCACCGGAGCGCTCACGATGCCCGACCTGCGCAAGAAGCTCAAGGACAAGCTCAAGACCGTGATCAACCGGCTCTCCGGCGAGTACTCGGCGGTGGCGCCGGAGACGATCGAGCCGTACGAGCGCCCGGGGAAGCCCGTCGATGACGCCGAGGTGAAGGTGCTGCGCGCCAACCTCAACCGGCCGAAGAACCGCGGCGAGAGCTGAGCGCGCTCAGAGGATCTCGGGGTCGGGCGCGGTGCCGTCTTGGGCGAGGCGCACCTGCACCTCTAGGGCGCGCACCCGGCGCCGCAGGCGCTCGTTCGCCTCGTGCTCAGTGGCCAAGGCGGTCTTCACCTCGGCGAGCTCGGCCTCTAACTTCGTGCGCAGGCGCTCCAGGCGGCGGTTGGAGTCGAGCGCGAGGCGCAGGCGATCGTCCAATTCAGGGCTCGGCGCGGCGGCGGGGCGGTCGAGGAGCTCCTGCACCCGGGCGCGGAGCCGCTGGACCTCGGCGCGGAGCGTCTCGGCGCGCTGGGCGGCGATCTCCGCGCGCTGCCGCTCGTAGTCGGCCTCCTCAATGGCGGCGTCGCGCTCACGCCGCAGCTCCTCGACCAAGATGTCTCGGCTCAAGGCGTCCTCCTGGTCTAATTAAGGTAGCACGTCCTCCGGGGGGCCTTGGTTGAGCGCTTGGGTCAACGCGGCGAGGCCATCGTCCCAAGGGCCGGTTTGTGGGGGATCCAGGCGGATCGCCCACACCCGCAGCGTCGTGAACGGCCAGGGCACCATGAGCCGATCCCAGCTCCGGGCGCGCCAGGCCCGGCTCGCGGCGACCCGCACGACGACGATGGGCCGCCTGGAGGCGACGGCGAGGCGAACGGCGCCCGGCTTGGGCACCCCCGCCGGGCCCCGGGGGCCATCGACGGCGAGGACCGGGGAGAGGCCATCCCGGAGGCCCTCCTCAGCGCGCAGGAGCGCCTCGGCGCCGCCCCGGGAGCTGCCGCCGCGCACGAGGGGAAAACCGAAGACCGTGAGCGCCCCGGCGATGATCTCGCCGTCGCGGGACTGGCTGACCATGGGCAGCATCGACCGCCCGCGGGCGAGCAGGCCCGCCGGGAGCAGCTCACCGTGCATGAGCGCCACCACCACCGGGCCCTCGGCCATGGCCTCGTCCAAGGCGGCGACCTGGAGCCGCAGCCGCCAGGTGCGCGCCCAGACCAGGGCGAGGCGCCCCAGCGTGACGCCCAAGAGGTGTGCCCATCGGCTCACGTCTCGCCCTCTGCGCTCGGTGTGGAGGTGGTTAGAATAAGCCGTCCCCGGCGATGACGCGCGGGGGAAGGTGAGGTCCGCCGTGTCTGATCCCAGCCCCCCGAAGCTGCCCATCGGCGAGCAGACCCACCGCGAGGCCAAGGTCACCTACACCCGCCGCGCCGAGTCCGACGCCGCGGTGTCCGTCGATGACACGCCCTTGCCCCGCGCGATGGTGATCGCCCCCTCAGCGACCCTCAGCGTCGGAGAGCGCGCCGTCGCGGCGCGGGCGCTCGGCCTCTCGGACAGCGCCCTGGACCGCCTCGTCGCCACCGGGGCGCCCCTCGTGCTCGCCACGGCCCCGAGCGTCGAGGCCGCCGAGGCGCTTAAGGCCGAGTGGTCTGGGCGCGTGAGCGGCGTCGTCGTGCGGGACACCCAGGCGCTCCGCCCGCCCTGGACCGTGCCCGCCCTGGTGGGCCTCTTCGGCGGCGGCTTCGTGCTCGGCGGCCTCGGCCTCGTCTCGTTCATCTTCTTGGGGCTCATCGCCCTGGTGATCATGGGCCTGGGGATGCTGATGATGCTCGGGGGCGTCGGCGCGCTCATCACCGCGTCGGCCCAGGGTGGCCAAGAGGAGCGCCGCCTGCGCGCGGGCCTCGCCGCCCGGGGCCAAGGCCGCCCCGCCGACCGTGATCCCCGCACCAAGGCCCTCGCCGAGCGGGTTCGCGCCAACCTCACCCGAATCAGCGCCGATCCTGAGCTGCCCGACCTCGCGCGCTCCGACCTCCAGGCCGCCTTGGCGGGGGTGCTCGACGAGCTCGACGAGCTGCTCCTCGCGGGCGGGGACACCGCGGCCGCCGAGGCGAAGCTCGCCGAGGTCGAGTCGGCGCTCCGTGAGCTGGGCGGGGCGACCTCGGGCGGGGCCTCGGCGAAGGGCTCGGCGACGGATCGCCTGCGCTCGGCCTCGTCAGCGCTCAAGGGCAGCGTCGACCTCCAGCCCCGGCGCTCCGCCGCTGAGGAGGAGGTTGAGCGTCGCCTGCAGGCCGCCCGCGCCAAGCGCGGCGACAAGGCGTGAGCGGCGCCTCCGCCGGGCGCCCCCGCCGCGAGCTCATCGTTCGCCTCGTCCGTGAGGCCGTGCAGGAGCTCGGCCCAGACCCGGTGGTCGTCGATGTGGGCTGTGATCATGGCCACGTCGCCGCGGCCATCGGCGCCATCGGCGTCGAGCGCCGCCGCCAGCGCCTCCCCCCGCGGGGAGACCTGCCGCTTGTGGTCGCCGACGGCCTGCGGCCCTTTCGGCGGGTGGACCTCGCGGTGATCACCGGCATGGGCGCGGAGACCATCCTCGGCGTGCTCGACGCCGGGCCCCGCCCCACCGTCGCCGTCGTGCACACCCCGGAGCGCGCCTGGGCCCTGCGCCTCGGCCTCGCCGCCCGGGGTTACCGCGTAGAGGCCGAGGGGCTGGCGCCGGAGGCCCGGGGCTTCGCCGAGGTCATCCGGGCGCGCCTCGGCGAAGAGACGGCCACTGGCCTCACCCTCGCCTTCGGCCCCAAGCTCGTTGACGATCCCCTCGTGCTCGACCACGTCGCCCATGAGCGGGCGCGCTGGGCCATCCGCGCCGCGCGAGCGCACCCGCCGGAGCGTGAGGAGGCCGAGGCCTGGCTAAACTTCTTCGACGCCTTGGTCGCTCAGCGATCCTCGGCGTGACCGTGGGCCTGGACCGCCGCGATGATGTGGCAGATCCAGCCGAAAAAGCCGCCCGTGCCGATCCAGAACCCCGGCGTGATCAGCAGCCAGAAGAGGCCCCAGCCCCAACGACCGGCGTAGAACTGGCCGAAGCCGGGCACGATGAAGCTGAGGATCGCGGCGGCGCGGGGGTCTTTCGAGTTGCTCGACATGGGGCTGGGCTCCTTCCTGATCGCCTACCCTACGTCGTCCGCGCTGGCTTTGTTTCAACGATCAGCCGCGTGGACTGACCGCGGGCGGCGGCCTCCGCCTCCAGGGCCGCGCGTAGGCTGAGGTCGGCGTCGGAGAGGCGCACGCCGAGGCGCGTCATCTCGGCGTGAATCGCCACGACGTCCACCTCGATCTCGGCGGCGGCGCGTAAGGCGGCGTCCCCGCGGCGCTCCTCCAGGAGCTCGCCGACCTTTCGGGAGAGCGCCTCCCGGGTGGCGAGCAGGCGCAGGCGCTCCAAGGCCTGATTGAACTCGTCGAGCTGGCGCTCCAGGCGCTGCTCCAAAGAGATGAGCCCGGCGTCTCGGGCTTCGAGCCGGGCGCGCTCCTCATCTACGGCGCGGACCTCGCCGTCCTCCGGGGGCAGGCCCAGCGCCTCGTTCGCCCGGACGAGCTGGGCGCGCAGGTGGACGAGCTCGGCCTGACGACGCTCCAGGCCGGCGCGCTCCAGGCGCAGATCCTCGACGCGGCGCACCAAGAAGGCGCGGTGGGGGGCGGCCTCAAAGATTACGCCGTCGCTGCTCTCGATGAAGGACTGGCTCATGAGGTGCTGGACCGCGGCGCTCAGCGCCTCGGCGGCCTTGTCGCGGCGGCGCTTGGCCCTCCCCCGGCGGGCGGGGTTGAAGAGCAGCATCCCGAGGAGCACGCCCAGGATCCCGAAGAGGATGGCCACCTGCCCCATGAGCTCGACGCCGACCAAGGTGGCCGCGGCGAGGATCCCCAGCGGCTTTCGGTAGACCCAGGCGAGCTGGCTCCAGCCGAGGATGGCCTCCAGGGCCTCATCCGCGCGCTCAAGCTCGTAGAAGCGTCGCTGTACCTCGGCCATCGCCTCGACGGAGACCTTCGCGCCGTCCCCGCCGCTCGGGGCCGCGCTGAGGCCGTGGTGCGCCAGCGGCTCTCGGAGCACCCCGGCGTTGCGGAGCTTCCTCCGCCAGTCCTCGACGGGGTCGGTCGCGGCGCAGGACGAGAGCGTCTCGTGGTCGAGGACCACCCGCCTCGGCATCGCGCTCATCGGATCGACCATCAACGACACCCTCATGGTGGCGCGCCGAGCACCGACCGCACATTGGTTCTACCACGGCCTGAGGCGCCCGGGCGGCGCAGAACTTGGTATCATCGCGCCGAGCGACGATTGCCCTGCGGCCCCCTTCGCCGGGATAGGATTCCCGTCATGAACATTCTAGGACTGTCCTGCTTCTACCATGACGCTGGCGTGGCGCTCCTCCGCGACGGGCTGCCCGTGGCCGCGTCATCAGAGGAGCTGTTCTCTCGGAAGAAGCACGACTCCGACTTCCCGGTGAACACGATCCGCTACGTGCTGCGCGAGGGCGGGATCACCGCCCAGCAGCTCGACGGCGTCATCTTCTACGACAAGCCGCTGATGAAGTTCGACCGCCTGCTGCGGTACCAGGTCGAGAACTTCCCGCGCTCGTACCGGCAGTTTGTGGACTCCATGCCGCGCTACATCGCGACGCGGCTGCGCCTGCCGAAGCTCCTCGCTGAGCACTTCGACTACCACGGCCCGGTGCTCTACTCCGAGCACCACCTCTCCCACGCGGCCTCGGCGTTCTACTGCTCGGGCTGGGACGAGGCGACGGTGCTCACCGTAGACGGCGTCGGCGAGTGGGCCACGGCGTCTTGGGGTGTAGGCCGGGGCACGGAGCTGGAGCTGCTGGGCGAGGTGCGCTTCCCGCACTCCTTGGGGATGTTGTACTCGGCCTTCACCTACTACTGCGGCTTTAAGGTCAACTCCGCGGAGTACAAGCTCATGGGCCTCGCGCCGTATGGCGAGCCCACCATGGTCGAGCCCATCCGCAAGATGATCGACGTGGCTGAAGACGGCAGCTTCCGCCTCGACATGCGCTACTTCGACTATGACCGCGGCCAGCGCATGTTCAACGAGGAGTTTGAGGCGCTGATGGGCCAGCCCAAGCGACCTCTGGAGGGCGGCGAGCTCACCCAGCACTACAAAGACGTCGCCCGGTCCATCCAGGAGCTCACCAACGAGGTGATGGTGAAGCTCGCGCGCTCGGCCATCGAGAAGACCGGCGTGAAGAAGCTGTGTATGGCCGGGGGCGTGGCCCTGAACTGCGTGGCCAACGGGGTCATCCTGCGGGAAGCTGGCGTGGAGGACCTCTTCGTGCAGCCCGCCGCCGGAGACGCGGGCGGGGCGCTCGGCGCTGCGTACTTGTTGTGGAACCAGCTCCTCAAGAAGCCCCGGGCGCCGCGGCTGCCCTCGGTCTACCTCGGCCCGGGCTACACCGAGGAGGAGATCCGCGACACGCTGGACCGCCAAGGCGCGGTCTACCGCCGCCTCGACCGCGAGGAGCTCCTGGAGCGTGTCGCCGAGCTCATCGACACCGCGCACGTCATCGGCTTCTACCAAGGCCGCCTGGAGTGGGGCCCCCGGGCGCTCGGCCACCGCAGCATCATCGGCGACGCCCGGCACCCCGAGATGCGCCGCATCATCAACATGAAGATCAAGTTCCGCGAGGGCTTCCGGCCCTTCGCGCCGTCGGTCTTGGAGGAGAAGTGTGAGGAGTGGTTCGAGCTCGACCGCCCCTCGCCCTACATGCTCCTCGTCGCCCAGGTGAAGAAGGACAAGCCCGCCTTGCCCGCCATCACCCACGTCGACGGCAGC
>JAKLKD010000125.1 GCA_023150845.1 Myxococcota bacterium
CCTGCCCCGCCCCGCTCCACTCCTCCGCCGCCAGCGGGGCCGCGTTCAGCTCGGCGCGGAGCGCGGGCCAGCGGGGCAGGTGCTCGTTCATCAGCTCGGTGAACCGCTCGCCGTGGCTTCGGTCGATGAGGTGGGCCAGCTCATGCACCACGACGTACTCTAGGCACGGGCGCGGCTTCTTGGCCAGCTCTAGGTTGAACCACACGCGGCGGGCCTCGGGCTTACACGAGCCCCAGAGGGTCTTCATGCGCTTGATGCCGACGGCCTGGATCTGCACGCCGAGGCGCTGCTCCCAGCGCGGGACCAGCTCGGCCAGCGCGGCGCGGAGCTGCTGCCGATACCAGCGGGCGAGGAGCTGGCCGCGGGCCTCGGGGGTCGTGCCGGGCGACACACCCAGCTCCATGACTTTGCCCCGCAGGGTCACCCGGTGGGCGCCCGGTCGCTCCACCACCCGGAGCAGGTAACGACGACCCCAGGCGTAGTGGCTCTCGCCGCCTGCGTGCTCGCGCTCGGTCTGACGCGCCTGCGCCTGAAACCGCTGGCGCTGCTGGCGGATCCAGATCAGGCGGCGCAGCACGGCGAGGCGCACGGCCTCGTCGGGGAGGTGGAGCGGCGCGGCGACGCGCACGTCCCCCAGCGGCGGGTACACCGAGAGGTGCAGGTTGCGGATGTCCTTCCGCACCACCTCGACGACCAGATCGCCCACCTCGACGCGGCTGCGCTCCACACGCGGCGGAGCGATGGCCGAGGGCTCAGCTTTACTGTTCATGGTCGTGCTGCGCGCAGAGCTTGAGCAGCTCGTCGAGCAGCTCGTCCGTGGCGCCGGGGAGCTGGGCCTTGATCAGCTCTCGCACCTCGCGACGCTTGATGCGGTGCTCGGGCCAGCCATGCTTGGCGTGTTGATCGACGGCCTCGTCCACACGTTTGGCCAGCTCCGCGTCCCCGTTGAGCGTGTCGAACAGCGCCCGGAGGCGTGGGGCGTTGAAGTCCGCAGGGTAGGCCGAGGAGGTCTCTGGGCGCACGACGGCTTGGGCGAGCTCGCGGACACGCGCGAGGTAGGTCTGGTAGTCCAGGGCCCCGTTGCGGCGCTCCTCGATGAGCGCGACAAGCAAGGCCGACATCCGGTCGAAGTAGCGCGGGTTGAGGGCCTGCTCCTCCTTGATGCGCCGCCGGATGTTGTTCTCGATGGTCTCGGACGCCGACTCCTCGTCACGAAGGCTCGGCGGCAGAGACTTGAGCACCTCGCCCCCACGCTCCACGATCAGCTCGATGAGGGTGAGGTCGCCGAAGTCACTCACCACCTCGCTGTCATCGGCGCGGACGTAGAGGTCGATGAGCTGGCGCATCGCGGGCTCATACGCCTTGAGGTCGATGTAGTCGCCGCTGCGCAGCTTCACCTCGTCCCGCAGGAGCGAGAAGCGCCGCACCTCGTCACGAAGCTCGGCCTGCTCGGCGGTGCTGTAGCCTGCCGCGTCGAGGTCGTTCGTGAGGTCACCGAAGCAGCGGATGAGCGCCGCGACGGCCTTGTACAGCGTGAGCCGCCGATCCGAGAGCATCCTCTGTACGTCATCGGGGTCGTCGGAGAGCCCGCAGAAGAAGCGCAAGAACGCCTCTCGGTCACGCGGCATCGGCACGGGCTCACACAGCACACGGACGGCCTCCAGAGCGGCGTCTAAGGTGGTGCGCCCCTCGTCGATGCGGTCGTGGATGAGGCCCTTGACGTCCTCGGGGTCATAGCCCTCTAGCGCCCCCGAGGCGTAGTTCTGCACCGCGCCCTCGACGCTGTGGAACAGGTCGCGGTAGTCCACGATGAGGCCGTATTGTTTCTCGGCGCCGTCTAGGCGGTTCACCCGGCAGAGCGCCTGAAAGAGCCCGTGGTCTTGCATAGGCTTGTCGATGTAGAGCACGTTCGCTGAGGGCGCGTCGAAGCCGGTGAGCAGCTTGTCTACGACGATGAGCAGCCGCATCGCCGCGGGCTCGTGGATGAAGCGGCGCGTGACCTCACGCTCGTAGTCCACCACCCGCGCGTCGGCGTCTTTGGGGTCTTTGAGGCCGAAGTAGCCGCACACCATGTCCCTGTAGATCTTCAGGCGCAGCATGGCCTCGGTGTCGCCTTCGCCGCCGTCCTCGTTGCGGATCTTGGCGTCGGCGGGCCGGTAGGACGTGACCACGGCCACCTTTCCCGCCAGGGACGTCTCTTGGAAGTGGGCGTAGACCTTACACGCCGCCGTGATGCTGTCGGTGACGAGGATGGCGTTGCCTTGGCCCAGCGCGAGGCGGTGCAGGCGGGTGAAGTCGAGCTCGATGTCGGCGACGATGCGCTTGAGGCGCTCGGCGCTGGACAAGACCTTGCGTAAGGTGCCCCACCGTTGCTTGAGCTGCGCCCGCGCGTTCTCGGTCAGGCCCCTCGTCTTGGCCTCAAACCAGGCGTCTACCTTGTTCTGCGAGCCGAGCGTCTGGTCGATGTCGCGCGCCTCGTAGCGGAGATCGAGCACCACCCCGTCGGTCACGGCCTCGCGGAAGTTGTAGACGTGGATGAAGTCGCCGAAGACCTCCATCGTGGTCTTCCGGTCCACTCGCAGGAGCGGCGTGCCGGTGAAGCCGATGAAGGTGGCCTCGGGCAACAGGCGCTTCATCGCCCGGTGCAGCTCTCCCGACTGCGTGCGGTGGCACTCGTCC
The DNA here is from genome assembly GCA_023150845.1 of Myxococcota bacterium. Classification (GTDB taxonomy): domain Bacteria; phylum Myxococcota_A; class UBA796; order UBA796; family CAJQPC01; genus JADKFE01. The sequence continues at coordinate 2,680 of JAKLKD010000125.1, forward strand.
ACGAACACGAAGATCGAGCCCTTGGCCCGGAAGCCGGGGGGCAAGCTGCGCTCTAGCTCGGCGGTAAACTCGCCGGTCGCCCCGTCGTTCACCACGCCGAACTTGTGGATGAGCGAGCAGATGAGCCAGTCGTCGGCCAGGTTGAGGCGCTGGATCAGCTCGGCGGCGCTGCCGACGTGGCGCGCGGTGTTTCCGGTGCCCTGGAACACGCCGACGATCTGCTCGTCTAGCTCGGTGCGGTCGGTGATCACCACCACCCGCGCGTTGTCCACGGCGCGGCGGATCCAGGCCGCGAGGTACACCATCGTCAGGCTCTTGCCGCTGCCTTGGGTGTGCCAGAGGATGCCGCCCTCACGCCGCAAAACGTGGTCTTGGGCGCGCTTGACGCCGACATACTGGTGGGGGCGGCAGACCTTCCGGGCGCCTTTGTCGAACACCGTGAAGTCCCGCAGCAGCTCCAAGAGCCGCGCCGGTCGCAGGAGCGAGGCCAGCGCGGCGTCGAGGGGCTCGGCCTCAAGGGCGCCCTCGGGGGGCTTCCAGCGCACAAAGTACCGCTCGCTGGCGCCGGGGGCGGCGTAGTAGAGGCCCTGGGAGTCGTTGCCCGCCAAGGTGAGCCCCACCGTGGCGAAGAACTGCGGGATGGCCTCGCGGTGCTGGTAGCCGATAAGCTGGCGGATGCCGTTCTGGGCGGACACCGCCCCTCGCTTCAGCTCGATGACCACCAAGGCCAGGCCGTTGACGTAGATCACCAGGTCGAGGCGCCGATGCTCGTGTTTGCGGTCGTGCAGGGGCACCGTCACCTCTTCAGCGACGCTGAAGCGGTTGGCCTCGGGGTGGTTCCAGTCGATCGGCATCACCCGCACGGGCTCGTCGAGCGCGCTGGCCCGGACGCGGACGCCGTGCAGGAGCGCCTGCAAGAAGGCCGCGCCGCCGTCGCCTTGGGGCCCGACCGCCCGCTGCGCGGCCTCGGAGAGCTGCCGCATCGTGTCGGGGAGGAGGGCGTCGGCCACCCCGCGGGCCTTGAGCGCCTCGACAAACACGGGGCGCTCGATGGGGGTGTGGTCGCTGTTGTGCCAGTCGCCCAGGTACTCGTAGCCCAAGCTGCGCTGGAGCAGCCGGATGACCCTGCGCTGCGTCTTCACCTCAACATCACCGACCTGACTCATCGAAGCCTGACCTTGCCAGAGAGAAGCGAGGCCATCATACCGCGCTTGAGGTGCTGGGTCTTTCCGCGGCGCTCGTCTAAGGCGCGCAGCTCGTCGTCGAGGGCGGTCAGCACCTCGGCGATGGCCTGTTGTTCGGGGAGGGGGGGGAGGTGCAGCGTTATCTGAGAGATCGTTCGGGAGTTTAGGCTGGGTAGACCTGTAGCCTCAGAATACAGGTGCCACGGAATCAGACACAACGACTGATGAAGAAAATAGAGATTCGCCACCGACTCAACGATATCAGAAACGAAAACGGTGTCGATTGCCCAGAACGGGGTGGTCATCAGTTTGGGACGGTCAATGGTACCCTTTCGACCAATCAGGATAGACGGCCCACGATGATTGAAGTGATTCGAGTACCCGATAATTCCTCCCGAACCAACCACCGGATGCGCGCCTGATTCCGAGTATCGCGCGAGGAGCGATTCTCCGTGATGAAGAGTTAGGGCATCACCAAGAGCTACCGCGCGCCACGCTTCCGAGAACCCCGGCAGCCGCCGACGCCCCGTGAGGAGCTGCTCCATCACGGCCTGCTTCACGGCGCGCTTCTTCTCGATGAGCTGGTCCAGGCCGAGCAGCAGCGTGTCTACGTCGCCGAGGGCCTCGGCGATGGCGTTTTGCTCCTCGCGAGGTGGGGCAGCAAAGATGACCCTTCGGACTGCGATCAAGCTCAGTCCAGGTTTCGCCCCGGTGTCAGTAATGCTCCGAAAATACTTCTCCCCCGATGGGCCTGCGAGATAACGGGCAATGTAAGGGGGACTACCCTTTGACTCATCGACACGAACCAGCGCAATGTGTTGATTGATGAAGGCTGGCAGCCTAAGTCGCTCGTCAACTACGCTGATGATGCCGATGTCGGCGGTGATCGAGATGAGTAGATCGCCATACCTCAGCGATGTCCGAATCGCCTCTGCATCATCAGGGTCATAGTGAACATAAATCATCTTCGCGAGATTGAGCGCAATCATCTCACGCCGCATGTTCGTAATCCGAACAAACGGTGCGCCAACTTCGCGAAAACGGTCTGACCATCCCCGAGGCCCTGAAGTGATGAATGTGCTGATATCGCCCAGCTCCACCACCGTCCAATCCTCTGGCAGCGGCCCGAGTTCCGTCTCCTTAATCCCTGGGCTCAGCTCCACACGACCCCCAAACGCCGCAGGTGGGCGCCCACACGCTCGCTCAGCGCGGCGACCTCGGCCTCGATGGTGGGCAGCGGGCGGGCATAGCGACCGTGCAGGGTGGTGAGCAGGTCCGTGATGTATTGGGTGACGCGGCGCGCGGCCTGGGATGAACCATCGGTGATGGCGGGGATCCATCGGTGGTTCACCACGATGTCGCGCACCTCGTCCGCAGTGAGCGCCTTGAGGCGGCGGGCGAGCTTCTGATCGAGGTCTTTGCGGGACTGCTTGGCGGCGTCCTGGGCCTTCTTCTGGGCGTTGAGCAGGGTCAGCGCACGCCCCAACACGGCGATCTCGCCCTCCTCGGCGTTCTTCAGCGCGGCGATGGCGGCGAGGCGCGCCCGCGCCCCCTTGGCGGTGACGCGTCCACCCCCGACCTTCGCCGAGGCCAAGAGCCCGTCCTCGCCGCCGTGCTCCTCGTCCAGCGCCTCAAGCTCGGCGTCGAGCTGCTCCAGCTCGGCGAGCAGGGCGTCGAGGGCGGCCTGCTCCTGGGGGAACTCCAGGCGGATGAGCAAGGGGTCGGGGATGAGGTCGGCGTTGCGCTCCCCCTCAAAGAACACCTGCCAGCCCGCGTCCCGAATCCAGTCCACGTCGTCGCTCATGGCGGCGGCCCAGAACACCCGCAGGCCCTCATAGACCTCGTAGGCGTCGATGCAAGGCACGGGGCGAATGGCCGCCAGGAGCGAGTCGGACAGCTCCTCGATCAGCACCTTGGGCTTGTCCTTGGCGCTGAGGTCGCGCAGGCGTGGGGTCCAGGTGGTGAGCCAGGCCGTCAGGGCGGCGTGGAGCTGGCCGTGCAGGGCGCGCGTCGCGGGGTGCTTCGTGATGGTCTCCGCCAAGGCCTCGGGGGCCACCCGAAGCTGCACGGCGTCGGGGCGCCCGGCGGGGGCCAAGAGGGCCTCACGCAGCCCAGGGAGCGTGGACCAGATCGGGTCCAGGCGCTTGATGTCGGCGGTGGGCAGACCGCCGCTCATGTGGGCTTGCAGGTCGTGCTCGTCGGCGGCGTCGGCGCTGTTGATGTAGCGCGGCAGGTTCAGGTTGAAGTCGTTCGCGACGAGCTCGGCGTAAGGCACGCGGCGGGCGTAGCCGGGGACGTCCTCGCCGCGGTTGAACACGTCCACGATCTTGTGGAGGTCCATCTCCCGCAGGCGGTTCTTGGCGCCGTCCTTCACGAAGCCGCGCGAGGCGTCCACCATGAAGAGGTCGCGGCCCAGCTCCTTCGCCTCCTGCTTATCCAGCACAATCAGGCAGGCGGGGATGCCCGTGCCATAGAACAGGTTCGGCGGCAGGCCGATGATGCCCTTGATGTAGCCGCGCTCGATAAGCGCCTGCCGAATCCGGGCCTCGGCGTTGCCCCGGAACAGCACACCATGCGGCAGGACGATACAGCCCGAGCCTGTGGGCTTCATGCTGGCGAGGCAATGCAGCAAGAAGGCAAAGTCGCCGTTCTTCTCGGGCGGCACCCCCAAGGAGAAGCGGCGGAGGTCGTCGTTCTCGGGGGTGAGGCCCGTGGACCAGGACTTCATCGAGAACGGAGGGTTCGCGACCACGAAGTCGGCCAACAAGAGGCCGCGCGTGCCGTTGCGCGTCTGGGGCTCGGCGAGGGTGTTGCCCGAGAGGATCATCGCCGTCGTGTTGCCGTGCAGGACCATGTTCATGCTCGCCAAGGCGCAGGTGGCGTTGTCCATCTCTTGCCCGTAGACCGTCAGCGCGAACCCCGTGCGGTGGCGCGCCTCCTCAAACGCCTTGAGGAGCAGCGAGCCCGAGCCGCAGGTGGGGTCGTAGAGCACGTCGCGGGCGGAGCGGGCGCGGTGAATCCCGATGATGCGGGCCATGACGCGGGCGACCTCCGGCGGCGTGTAGAACTGCCCCTTGGACTTGCCCGACTCCGTGGCGAAGTTGCGCATCAGGTACTCGTAGGCGTCGCCCAAGATGTCGGCGCCGTCCGCGTGATGCCGGGTGAAGTCGAGGCCAGGCTGGGCGAAGAGGCCCAGCAGGCGGCTCAGCCGGTCTATCTTCGCCTGCCCCTTGCCCAGCTTGTCGTCGTCGTCGAAGTCGGCCTGGGTGATGCTCGTGCCCAGCTCGTTCGCTTTGGCGATGTCGTCGAGCGCCTTGTTGATGGCCTCGCCGATGTTGGTCTTCCCGCGGAGCTTCATGAGGTCGTTGAAGCTCGCCCCCTCGGGAACCTCCAGGCCCAGGCCGCTCGCGGTGGACCTGTCGGAGATGTACTTGAGGAACAGGAGGACGAGGATGTAGTCCTTGTACTGCGAGGCGTCCATGCCGCCGCGCAGCTCATCACAGCTCTTCCAGAGGGAGGCATAGAGCTGCTGCTTCTTCACTCGCATCGGGGGCGTGTACTCCGGGCCCGCCAGGGAGAGCTGGCGGGGTCGCGGTCATAGCACACGGCGGGGGGATCGTTGGGTCAAGGGGGTGTCAATGGGGTCTACGAGATCAGAGCATCGACCGCATCCTTGGTCGAGTCGCCGCCCAGGGGCCGCGCCGCCAGCACGAACCCAATCGGGAGGAGCCCTTTAACCAGCTCAGAATGGGTCACCGTGAACTTCGCCGCCTCGACCGCCGCGCCCAAGGAGTCTAGGCGAAACCGGCGATGCGCAGGGAAGGAGAGCACCCCGAGCACGGAGGAGGCGAGCCTGGAGAGCGGGGTCTGATCATGGCAGTAGGTCGGGGTGATCAGCAGCCCGCCCGGTCTGAGCACGCGGCGGATCGCGGCCAGGCCGCCCACGAGATCGGGCAGGAGGTGGAGGACGTTCGACGCGACGACCGCGTCAAAGAGGCCATCTGAGTCGTCAAACGCCATCACGTCGCGTCTCATAAACTGGACGTTCGTGACGTCGCCGAGACGCTGCTGCGTGCGCTGAACCATCGCCTCCGCGTAGTCCGTCGCGACCAGCTCGCCGACGACGGGCGCGAGGGCCTCGGTGAACAGCCCCGTCCCGCAGGCGACCTCTAAGACGCGGCCCGCGCCACGGACGGCCTTTGCGGTGAGCTGGACCGCCTTTGGAATTGGCCCCCCGAGCAGCAGCATCGAGGCGTCGTAGCGGCTGGCGTTCTGCTCCCAGAAGCCCCTCTCAGCGTCCTTCGACATTCTTGAATCCTCCTCTCGCGAGATCTCGCAGCCTCCGCTGCCGATGGCGGTAGAACACTTGAGCGAACATCCACACGAACAGCGTGAGCGGTCCCGCCTCCACGACCACGGAGTCTGTGTAGTGGGTGGTGCCTGCGCTCTCGGGCACAACACGAATACGATGGTGCCACGCTTTGACGAGGTCACCCTCTCCCATGTCAACCAGAGAGCGGGCGGGTTGGTCCCCCTCCAATCCCTCCTCACGGTGAATACGAATGACCTGGGTGCCCATCGGGAGAACGCCGAAGATCAGCATGGACACACGAACCTCGCCGTCCTCCCAGCACTCAGGCAGGGTCGTGGGCTGAATCGGCCTGAACCTCACGAGGGGCGCCGCGACCCAATGCAGCAGCACAGGCCGCTGCACCCATCGCCAGACCTGCTCGGCGGGCGCTTTTAGGGTGGTGCTCAGCTCGACCTTCATGGGGCAGCGCCACGTCGCGAGAGCCAGCCCTCGACGAGACGATAGACGGCGGGCAGCGCGATCAGAGTAAAGAGGGTGGAGGTGACCAATCCGCCGGTCATCACGATGGCGAGCGGGCGCTCAATCTCCGTTCCGCGCAGATTGAGGAGCAGGATGGGCAACAGCCCGAGCACCGCCGTGCCAGCGGTCATCAGCTTCGGGCGCACACGGCCAAGGCTCGCCTCACGAAGCGAGCTAAGATCGTCGAGCCCCTCTTCGCGTAGCCCTCGCACTTGGGAGACGAGCACGAGCCCGTTCTGCACCGCGATGCCGAAGAGGCCGATGATCCCCACCATACTCGACACGTTCCATGTCTCTCCGGTGATCCAGAGCGCGAGCACGCCCCCCACCAGCGCGACCGGGAGCGTGAGCAGGATGGTCGCCGCCTCCCAGGCCGTCCCGAGCGCGAGCAAGAGCAGCACAAACACGCCCGCGATCGCGACCGCCACGGCGGAGACGAGCGCCGCCGACGCCCGCTCTTGGCTCTCAATTCGCCCTCCTACGCTGATGAAGCTGCCCGTCGGCAACGTGAGCCCCTTTAAGCGCGCGTTCACCTCATCCGCCACCGCGCCCAGGTCTCGACCCACCACAGATCCTTCGATCGCGATTCGGCGGCTCCCGGCCTCACGCTTAATGGCGCTTGGCCCCACGGTCTGAGAGATCTCGGCGAGCTTGCCGAGGGGGATTCGAGAGCCGTCGTGTCCGTCCACGAGCAGCGCACGAAGCGCGTTAATGTCTCCGCGACGGTGATCGGGCAGGCGGACGACCAGATCGTATCGGCGCTGCCCCACACGCACCTCCGACACCACCTCGCCGACGAGACCCACACGAAGCGCCTCGATCACGTCGCCTGGGGTGAGGCCAACACGCCCCGCCGCCGCGCGGTCGACCACCACCTTCACCTGGGGCAGCCCGGTGATCTCCTCCACGCGCAGGTCGGTCAGACCCTCGATGCCCTCCACCTTCTCGCGGACGATCGCGCCGAGGGCGGCGAGCTGGGTGAGGTCGTCCCCAAAGACCTTGATCGAGACGTCCGCGGGTGTGCCGCCGAGCCCCTCATCAATTCGCATCCCCAATGGCGTCGTGACCGCCGCGTTTACACCCGGGACGCTCGCCAGGCGGTCACGAACGTCGTCCTCGATCTCGCTCAGCGGGCGGGTGCGCTCGGGCCGGAGGAGCACCAGCACGTCCGAGATGGTGTGGGGCATTGGATCCTCGGTGCGCTCGGCCCGCCCCGTGCGACGAGACACCTCCAGCACCTCGGGCACCTGCCGGAGCTGATCCTCGACGCGGTGATTGAGTCGATCGACCTCGTCTAAGCTGGCCTCACCCGGGAGAAAGGTCTGAACCAGAAACGCGCCCTCGTCTAGCTCGGGCATAAAGTCGCGTCCAAGCTGCGCCCCCAGAAGCAGGCCCGGCGCGGCGAGCGCGACGGAGAGCAGCAGCACCGCGCCTGGGCGACGGAGCCCCGCGTCGAGCGCCGGGGCGTAGACCCGCTTGAACCAGCGGATAAGCGCCGTGTCGTGGTCGGCGCCGTCTGTGCTGGGTCTGAGCACACGCGCCGCGACCAGGGGGGTGAGCGTGAGCGCCAGCGCTAGCGCGGCGGTCATCGCGGCGATCACGGCGGCGGCGAGCGGGCGGTAGGTCTTGCCCTCCAGTCCGTGCATCGTGAACAGCGGCAAAAACACGACGACCACGATGAGCGTAGCGAAGGCGATGGGGCGCCCCACCTCGATCGCGGCCTGCACCGCCGCTCCCGCCCTCTCGGACGGCGCGGTGCCTTTGAGGCGATGGAGCACGTTCTCGGTGACGATGATCGAGGCGTCCACGAGGAGGCCGACCGCGATGGCCAGACCGCCCAAGGTCATGGTGTTGAGCCCGATCCCCGCCTGTTCGAGCAGCACGCCGGAGATGGCCACCGACAACGGGATGGAGAGCGTCACCAACGCCGCGGCCCGCGCGTCACCGAGCAGCGCGAACAGCACGAGCACCACCATGAACGCGCCCAACAGGACCGCGCGGGTGACGCCGCCCAACGCCTCGTCTACCAGCTCAGACTGATCGTAGACGACCCGCGCGGTGACCCCAGCCGGGAGGGTCGCCACGATGTCGTCTAAGGCGTCGCGTAGCCCGGCGGTCACCGCGACGGTGTCTGCGCCAAACTGCTTGGAGACACGGCAAGAGACGACCTCGCCATCAAGCCGATGCGCAATTCCCCTCCGAACGGCGGGGGCCTCGACGACGTCCGCGATGTCACCGAGCAGCACAGGGGTGCCGCCACGCAGCACGACCGTCGTTCCGCGGAGCTCCTCGATGGTCTGTACCTGGCCCACCGCACGAACCGTCCACTCGACGGAGCCATCCGTGATGATTCCTCCAGCGGTGTTCTGGTTCGCCCCGGCGGTGGCGTGGAGCACCTCCTCCAAGGTCACCCCGCGCGCGGTCATTCGTTCAGGGTCGAGCTGAACCTGGAACTCGCGCAGATAGCCTCCGAGGCGCTCCACCGCCGCCACGCCCGGCACCGCGAGCAGGCGATTCTTGACCTCAAACTCGGCGAGGTCACGAAGGGTCATGAGGTCCACCGTCCCAGGAGCGGCCTCTAAGGTAAACTCAAACACCTCGTTCAATCGTCCAGAGAGGCTAGAGAGCAGGGGCGGTTCGGTGTTCGGGGGCAGGGCCACGCTGCCGATGCGCTCGGCGACGAGCTGCCGCGCCCGTTGGTAGTCCGCGTCCGCCTCAAACTCAATCACCACCGAGGCGACGCCCAGGGTGCTCGTGCTGCGGACACGCCGCACGTCCGGCAATCCGCCCAAGGCGACCTCCATCGGGACCGTGATGGCGGCCTCAAGCTCCTCAGCGCCCATTGCCGGGTTCTGGACGATGACGTTGAAGACGGGCGTTGAGAGGTCGGGGAAGACGTCACGGTTGAGCGAACGAAGCGCGTCGGCGCCGAACCAAGTCCCGACGACGACCGCGATCAGCACGAGCAAAGGCCGCGCGAAGGAGAGGCGCACAATCTGGGCGACGATGCCCTGCTGGGGATTGTCAGTGCTCATGGCTCGCCTCCCCGCCGCTCTGGCGCTTCTCCGTCTCTGCTTTGAGCAAGAAGGCGCCGTCGAGCACGACGACCTCTCCAGGGGTGAGCCCCGAGATGACCTCGACGTTGGCCCCCAGATCGCGTCCCCGGCTCACGGGACGGATCTCGAAGGCGTCCGCGCCCATCGGGATGAACACGACCCACCCGCCATTCAGGCGTTGCAGCGCGGCGGAGGGGGCGCTCACGACCTCTGCGCCGCTCGTCATCGCGTCTACGGTGGCTGTCACCGCCATCCCGGGGCGCAGCCGAGGGTCGGCAGGAAGGTCAATCCGAACGCCGACTGTTCTTGATGCGACATCAATCTCCCCGCCCAATCGTGTCACGGTCCCGGAGAGCGTCACCCCAGGCAGCGCCGAGAGGGTGACGTCTGCGTGCGCGCCAACCTGTAGGCGCACGGCGTCACGCTCATAGGCGTGCGCCTCCGCTTGCACGCGGCTGAGATCCGCGAGTCGAAAGAGCACCTCTTCTCCATCAATCACCGCTCCAGCGGTGACCGAGCGATCCAGAACCGTCCCGGCGATCGGCGCGCGCAGGACGAACCGGCCATCTGCCGGGTCGGGCACCGTGCGACCCACCCCCAACGCCGCGAGCGCGGCCTCCGCGGCGCGCACCTCCGCGTTCGTGACCGCGGCCTCGGCCTCAGCGATCTCCAGATCCGCCTTGGAGATGATCTCGCCGAGCCCACGCTTTCGCTCCAACGCGGCCTGGGCGCGGTTGGCCTGGGCCTGCGCGGAGATGAGGGTCGCCCTCGCGCGTCCCACGTCAACGCTCTCTAGCTCCACGAGCGCCTCTCCCGCGCGGACTTGCGCCCCGGTGGACACCAAAACGCGCGCCACCCGCGACGGAATTGGCGCTGAGACCGAGGCGAGGGCGTCTTCGTGAGCGCGCAGCTCGCCCAGGATCACCACCCGCTCCGCGCCCACCGTCGCGCTGACCACGACCGTGCTCACGCGCAGGTCACGCTTGAGGTCGTCGGAGACCTGAAGCACGTTTTGGGCCGTCGCCGCCTCGTCTGGGTGCTCGTCGAGAGGTTCGCCTCCGCGCTTCTCCCCCTCATCAGCGTGCCCGTCATGGTCATCGCCCTCTTCGTGCCCCTCTTCATGCTCGTCTTTGTGGGTCTCAGCCGTCGGCCCGCCCGCACATCCACTGAGAAGGAGGAGCAGGCCGGATCCCATGAGGGCGGCCCTGATGAATGGAGTCATGGAGACACCTCACGGAGTTCAGCGGGAAGCAGCGCCACATCGGACGCCGCGAGCAGAGCCGCGATCTCGGCCTGGGTATACGCCAGCTCAAGGGTGATCGAGGCCCCCCAAGCGTCAAGCACCTGCTGGCGCAGCAACGTCGCGGTCGCTGCGTCAAGCTCTCCGCGCGCCTCGGCGTCGTCCACCGCGGCGATGGCGGCCTTCGCCTCAGCGCCGGGATCAAGCACCAGACCCTCGCGTGTGGTCGTGGCCGCCGACAACGCCCGCTCCGTCGCGGATTGTTCAGCCTCAGCGACTCGACCGACCGCGCGCGCCTCGGCCTCGGCGACCACCAAGGCGCGCTTGGCGCTCGCCCGTCCGTCTGGGTTGAGCTTCCAGAAGGGCACGTTCATCTGCAATGAGGGGCCAGCGAAGGTGGTCCCGGCCTCACGCTCGACGAAGGCGCCGACCGAGAGCATCGGCACCATCGCGGCGCGCTCCGCTGAGAGCGTGGCCTCCGCGGCGGCCACCCGGTCCTCCGCCGCGCGCAGGTCCGCTCGCTCGCCGCGCCCTACCGAGGTGGGCGCGGCGCTGAGCACGTCCCCCTCAAGACTCGCCGTCGCCGCCTCCGCGACAAATCGCGCGAGGCCGACTCTCGCCGCCGTCGCGTCGTTCTGGGCCTGGATGTGCGCGGAGGCCGCCTCCACCTCGGCGAGCCTGACCAAACGCCCGCTTAGCTCGGAGACATCGCCCGCCTGAACCCGCGCCTCGATGACCTCACGACGCGCCCGCGCTTGGCTGAGCCCTTGAGAGGTCAGGCTCAACCGTGCCTCTGCGGCGGCGGCCACGGCCCAGGCCGAGCGAGCGTCTGCCGCGCATTGAAGCGCCGCCCGCGCTCGTTCAGCCTCGGCGGCTCGAAGCTGCGCCTCCGCCGCCGCGCGGCGGGCGAACCCTTCGCCCGTGACAGAGATCGGCTGTTGCACCTGGAGCCCGACGCGGGGGTCGGCGACAGACATCTCGACGTAGACCGTGGGGTTGTTCAACAGAGCGGTGGAGGCTCGAAGCTGACCTTCGGCCTCCCGCACGGCGGCCTCAGCGGCCAGATAGGCGGGGTCATTGTTGAGCGCGGACAGGACCACATCGTCTACGCTGAGCCCCTGTGCAGGAGCAGCGCCAACGAGCGAGACCAGCCCGACCCAAAGCAGGGTCAAGAGCATGATGAACTCAGAGAGAGAAGGTGGGGCGAACGCTGGCCATGCCAACGACGACGAGAGACCTTCTCAAGCCCTGGGTGGGTGCCAAGGAGGCGCCAGCGCGCGCTCTTGCGGCGCTTGCTCAGCGCTCATCAGCACGAGCTGGCCTGCGCCGCGCATCGCCGAGGGTGACCACGGCGGCGTCAGGGCGAGGCGTGGAGAGGGCGCGCAGCAACCGCAATGGTGGGCGTCACCATGACACCCCGCCTCAGCGCAGGACTCTTCGCACACCTCGTCGCCCGCGTGCTCTTCCACCTCCACCCAAGAGCGCTCACTCACGCTCAGCTCGATCACCTCAGCGATGGGGGTGAGCCCGAGGACCGAGGCGATGAGGAGGAGCACCCGCAGACCGCGCAGCGCACGACCCAAGATCCCGCGGGGGACTTGGAGCTTGCGGCGCGAGGTCGGCGCGGTGACGAGGCTTGACATGATCGGAGCTTATGTCCAGTAGTCGGGGCTTGTCAACTAGGGCTTGTGCTCACTCATGGGTCTTGACCGTAAAGCTGAAGCAAGAATGATGCCATTGGCTGACCCCGATGTCCGCCGCCGTTGAGCCCACAGGTGTGATCAAACCGACCGGGGACGTGACTCGACAGGTCACATCCTGGCGTCGGCGTGCTACGCCGCTCCTTAGCGACGTAGAAGGCGCAGGGCGTTCGCTACGACCAGCAGCGACGCGCCGATGTCAGCGGCGATGGCCCCCCAAAGTGACGCCGCGCCAGCGAAGGTGAGGGCCGCGAACACGGCCTTCACGCCAAGGGCGAACGCGGTGTTTGTGCGGATCACCCGGAGCGTCGCGTGGGAGTGCTCAATCAACCACGCGAGCTTGCCCAGGTCGTCGCCCATCAGCGCCACATCGGCGGTCTCAATGGCCGCGTCGGTGCCCGCCGCCCCCATCGCGACGCCGAGCGTGCTTCGGGCGAGCGCAGGGGCGTCGTTCACACCGTCCCCGATCATCGCGGTAGGGCCGTGATCCCGCTCCAGCGCCTCGATCGCGCGGACCTTGTCTTCAGGGAGCAGCTCGGCGCGCACCTCGTCAACGCCGACCTCACGACCGACAAGCTCGGCGGTGCCCCGGTTGTCGCCTGTGAGCATGACGACGCGGGTGACCCCCGCGCGCCTTAGCGCGGCGACTGCAGCGACAGACTCAGGACGAACACGATCAGACACCGCGATGAGCCCGCAGACGTGCGTCTCATTGCCCACGACCACCACGGTCTGCCCGCTCTGGGCCATCGCTGCGAGCCGATCATGGACGGCGGGCGTCTCCTGGCCACGCTCTTCGAGGAGCCTGTGAGAGCCGAGCCAAAATTGGCGCCCGTCGATGCGTCCCTCGACGCCTCTCCCGTGGATCGCGATCACATCGGTGGCCGCACGAATGGGCACACCAAGCTCGCGGGCGCGCGTCAAGACAGCGAGCGCGATCGGATGCTGAGAGTCGGCCTCCAAGGCGGCGGCCCGGGCGAGCAGCGCGGCCTCGTCATGCTCAGCGAGGGGCACGACGGCGACGATGCGGGGTCGGCCCTCGGTGAGCGTCCCGGTCTTGTCGAGGGCCACCACACGAATATGGGCGGGGATCTCGGCCACTCGGCCACCCTTGAGCAGCACGCCGTGTCGCGCTGAGGCCGCGAGGGACGCGACGATCGCCACAGGCGTCGCGATCACCAGGGCGCAGGGGCAGCCGATGACGAGCAGCACCAGCGCGCGATACACCCACTCCGAGGGCTCGCCACCGAAGAGCGGCGGCACCACGGCGACCCCCAGCGCGAGGGCGAGGATCGCAGGCGTGTAGAATCGCGCGAACTTCTCCACCCATTGTTCCGACACAGACCGCTTCGCCTGCGCGTCACCGACCTGCCGAACGATTCGCGCGAGGGTCGTCTCTCCTGCGGCCCGGGTGGAGGTGACCTCAATCACGCCTGAGCCGTTGATGGTGCCCGCAAAGACCTCGTCACCGACCTGCTTTGACACCGGCATCGACTCGCCCGTGATCGGCGCCTGGTCTACCTCGGTGGCGCCGCGTGAGACGCGCCCGTCGAGGCCGATACGCTCGCCTGGCCGAACACGAAACACACCACCCGGGGCGACCTCGGCGGGATCTACGTTCACCTCGCCGTCTTCAAGCACCAAACGCACACGATCTGGCGCGAGCTTCATCAGCGCGGCCACGGCGCGACGCGCGCGCCCGACGCTCCAAGCCTCTAAGGCGAGGGACAAGGAGAACAGCCACGCGACGGTCGCCGCCTCAAACCACTCCCCGAGCGCCACCGCGCCCGCGACCGCGATGGTCATCAGCAGGTTCATGTCTGGGCGGAGGTTCCGCAGCGCGTACCAAGCCTTCGGGGCCACGACCCACAGACCCGCCGCGATCGCGACGCTGTAGGCCAGCCGCGCGGGCCACGGCACCGCATCTGCGAGGCCCGCGCCCTCGGAGCCTATGGCCGCGGTCAGGCCGCCCATCGCGACGTGTACGCCGAACCCGACGGCGGTGCCGAGCCCGCTCGCGACCACGAGCGAGTCCCGAAGCGACCATCCGTGGCCCAGGTCGGGCTCTCGTGTCTCGACCCAGGGCTCAGCGCGCATTCCGGTGGCCGCCACCGCGGCGACCACCCGCTCCTCCGACACCGTCGCTGGCACGGACATCCGCCCGTTGAGCACGTCAAATCCAAGCTGATCCTCGGGCACAATCTCGCGGAGGGCGCCCTTCAGCGTGGCGACCTCCTCCGCGCAGTCCAGGCCGTGAATCTTGAACCTTCGCGCTTCTCCGGCGAAGGCGGC
>JAKLKD010000126.1 GCA_023150845.1 Myxococcota bacterium
GGGCGCGGCGACGGCGACGCCCCCGCCTGTGGCCGCGACGCCTAGCTCCTCGGGCTCGTCGGGCAGCGGCTCGTCTAGCTCGGGCTCCTCTAGCTCCGGCTCGTCGTCCTCGGGCTCCTCCAGCAAGTCTCCGAGCAGCTCCTCGGGCTCCAGCGGCGGCACGGCGACCAAGCCGCCCCCGGCGCCCGCCTCCTCCGGCGTGCCGCTCTCGGTCTTGGACACCATGCTCAAGACCAACGCCAACGTGAAGAAGTGCTTCGTGCTCTACAAACAAGAGACGGGCGAGCTGCCCTCTCGTGTAGACGTGAAGCTCACCGTCCAGCCCTCGGGCAAGACCACGGCGGCGTCGGTGAAGACGGAGCAGTACAAGGGCACGTCTCTCGACGGCTGCTTGGGCACGGCGATCAAGGGCATCACCTTCCCCGGCTTCGAGGGCAGCGCCCAGGACTACAGCTACCCCTTCGTCCTGCGCTGAGCGGCGCCGCGGCGCGTCCGGCGGCCTCGGGGTGTCCCCCCGGGGCCGTCGTCGTTTAGAAGCCGACGCCGAGCCGCAGGGAGCTCACGTTGAGCGGATCCTGACCTGAGATGTGCGGCAAGATCGCCCGCTGGTGAAGCTCGGCGTAGAGGCGCAGCTCACCGATGGGCAACTCGGCCCCCACCGAGAGCGTCACATCGGCGAAGGGGACGATAAGCAAGAAGGAGATGCCCAGGCCGCCGGTAAGGTACGGCATCATCTTGGCGTCGGGCCACGGCGTGATGCGCAGCGAGCCGTCGAGGTTGACCACGGGCAGCGCAACCTGATAGCCGGCGGGCTGAAACACGCTCAGCTCAGCCCCGAAGGCGCCGCCGACGATGGTGCCTTGCTGCACGCTCTGTACGCCCATGGAGGCGAAGCCGCTGTGGCTGCCGCCGCCGCCGGCGTCCCCGCCGGAGAGGTAGAGCCGCATCCCGCGCGATCGGGTGTCAGCGACGGGCTCCTCGGCGAAGGCGGCCAGGCTGAGGCAGAGGATGAAGAGCATCGGAAGAACCTCTACGCTCGAGCCTAACCTAGGCCGAGGCGGTCAGGGGCGACGGCGCCGCAGGAGCGCCAAGGCGAGCATGACGGCCTCGAGGCCACCGAAGGGCGCCGTGGCGCAACGGCCCGGGGGCTCATAGGCCGTGGTGCCGCCGCAGGGGTCGGCCGTGGACGAGCCGCGGCCGCGGCAGCCGCTCTTGGGCAGCTCATCGGACGGCACACACTCCTCGCTGGTGTTCGCGGCGCCGGGGCTCACCGTCGGCATGAGCGTGAAGTCGCTGCACTGGTCGGTGTCCCCAGCGCCAGGGGTGCGGCCGAGGGTCTGGGACTCGCCAGGGGCCGGGGCGAGGGTGGGGAAGGCCGCGTTGCCGCAGTCGAGCTCGACGCCGGCGGTGCCCACGGGGCCATAGGCCAAGGCGTCGGCCTCATCGCCGCCGCAGTCCATGAGGCGCAGGCCGTCCTCGCTGGAGCCGTTGCCGAGGTCCAGCTCACCGGCCTCGACGACGAGGGTCGGCGCGCCCTCGGGGAGGTTCGTGAGCACGGCGTCCACCTCATGAATCACGAGGAAGCCACCCGCGGGGAGGATGGTGCCGCCGGGCAGAGAGATGCCGTCGCCCAGCTCAGGCCAGGTGGTCGGCGCGACCTGCAACTCCCAGCCGCCGAGGTCGAGGTCCGTGGCGCCGAGGTTCACGAGCTCAAGCCAGTGCTGCCCGGCGTCGGCGCCCGCGGCGTCGGTGAGCACCTCGTTGATCAACACGAGGCCGTTGCCGCTCACGTCGCAGGGCGGCGGCTCGGGGTTCTCGAAGCCGGGGCTCACCTCGCTCACGTCAAAGACGGTGAAGTCTTCAGCAGAGAGATCGGTGTCGACGCCGTTCACGCGGCGGCCGATGGACTCCCCGCTGCCGGAGACCGTCGCGATGGACTCGGCGATGTTCCCGCTGTCGTCCAAGAAGCTGTCGGTGTTGGCCTTGCCGTAGACGAGGGTGTCTACGGGGGTGCCCTCGCAGTTCTGGAGCTGCACGGCGTCGGCGTTGGAGGTGGCGTTGCCGAGGTCGAGCTCGACGACCATGGTGAGGGCGTCGGGGGCGAGCGCGCTCAGGTCGGTGGTGAAGTCGGGGTCGTGCACGAGCACGTAGGCCCCGGCGGGCACGGTCAAGGCGTCCAGGGCGTAGGTCTTGTCGTAGCTCGACTTGCCGGTGAGTAAGGTCCAGCCGGTGAGCGTCAGCTCGCGGCCGCTCGTGTTGAGGAGCTCGATCCACTCGCCGGGGGCCACCGACGAGTCAGGGGTCGTCATGATCTCGTTGATGACGAGGCCGTCCAGCTCACCCTCGGCGGCGCAGTCGAAGGGCACGGGGTTCGGCTCGCCGGGCGTGATCTCGCTGGCGAGGTAGAGCGTGAAGTCGTCGCCGCTGAGGTTCGTGTCCAGGCCGTCGATTCGGCGGCCGATGGACTCCTCGGAGGAGGGCTTGGGGGCGAGGCTCGTGGCCACGGCGCCGGTGTCGTCGGTCCAGGCGTTCTCGTTGGGGCTTGAGTAGATGACGGTGTCTACGGGCTCGCCGAGGCAGTTCACGAGGCGCGCGGCGTCGGCGTTGGAGCCCGTGCCGAGGTCGATGCTGAGGTTGTAGCCGCGCACGCCGTCCGCCGGGGTGTAGCCATCGTCGTGGAGCAGCACGAGGCCGCCCGCGGGGACGACCACGGCGCTCAGGGACTTGGCGCTGGAGTAGGTGCTCGTGCCGTACTCCAAGGTCCAGCCGGTGAGCGTGAGGTCCGTCGCGCCGGGGTTGTAGAGCTCCAGCCAGTCGGCGTTGTCGCTGCCCGCGGAGTTGGGGAGCAGCTCGTTGATGATGACGCCGCCGAGCACGGTGCACTCATCGGGATCACCGCCGCCGCCGGGGGTGGCCTCGCCGGGGGTCGGGTCGCCGACGGTGAAGTCGACGGCGCTGAGGTCGGTGTCCGTGCCCAAGGCGTCGCGGCGGATGGCTTTGCCTTCGCTCGCTTTGGGCGCGAAGCTCGTGGCCACGGCGCCGCTGTCGTCCACGAAGCTGTCGCTGTTGTTGGCCCCGTAGACCACGGTGTCGATGATCCGGCCCTCACAGTCGTCGAGGCGCACGGCGTCGCCGCTTGAGCCCGCGTTGCCCAGATCGAGGCTCACGACGACCGAGGCGCTTCCGGAGGAGACGGCCACGCCGCCGTCGTGCACGACGAGGTAGCCCCCGGCGGGGATCTCATCGACGTCGGAGAAGGTGAGCTGCTGGCTCCAGGAGCTCTTCGCGGCGTTCAGCGTCCAGCCGCCGAGGCCGACGGGGCTGCCGCCCTTGTTGTAGAGCTCGACGTACTCCCCGGCGGCCTCGTCTGTCGGGTCGTAGAGCACCTCGTTGATGACGAGGCCGCCGGGCGTGCCCGGGTTGCAGAGGGTGGTGGTGCCGGAGTCGCCGCCGCTGTCGGGGGGGCTCGTGTCGGCGGTGTCGACGATGCCGGTGTCGACGATGCCGGTGTCGTCCGGGGGCGTCTCCGCGCAGTTGAGGCGGTTCGCGGCGTCGGGGGTCGAGACGGTGTCGACGCAGAGGTCCGTGGCGCCGAGGTTGGTGTCGGCGCCGTCGCTCGTGCGGGCGAGCACCTCCCCCTCAGCGGGCTCCGGGGCGAGGTCGGCGTCGGCGACCAAGGCGCCGAGCTCGTCGGTCCAGCCGTCGGAGTTGGGGCTCTTGCCATAAACGATGACGTCGATCAGCTCGCCGTCACAGTCCAGGAGCTGCACGGCGTCGGCGTTCGTGTTTCCGTTGCCCAGGTCGAGGGTGGAGGCCGTCGTGGTGACCTCGTCCGGGGTGGGCGAGGTGAGGGCGGTGTCGCCGAGGATGTAGTAGCCGCCCGCGGGGATCACGGCGCTGGCGCCGAAGGTGTGGCGCGTCTTCATCGGCGTCGAGGAGCTCTTGCCGCGCTGGAAGGTCCAGCCCGTGAGCGTCACGTCGGTGGAGCCGGGGTTGTAGAGCTCGACCCACTCCTGGCCGCCGTCGGTGCCCGAGGGGTTCACCAGGAGCTCGTTGATGAGCACCGCACCGGCCACCTCAGGGCAGGCGCCCGAGGCCGTGCGCGCGGGTGACGGCGCGAGGCTCAGCGTGCAGAGTCCGAGGATCCCTCCTCCCGTAAGAAGGAATGACGCGCGCCGCATGGTGCCTCCGTGCCCGGCTGGCCCGCCGGTCGGCCAGTATAGCGCGGTCAGGGTTGGGCCCGCCCGTGACAAGAATTGGCCGCAGGTCGCAGATCTGCGACAACGCTTAGGATCTCCGCGATCTTCGCCGATCGAGGGCCTCAGCGCCGCTCGCGGAGGAGGATCGCCGCCGACGGCGCGTCACAGATGGCTGGGGCGGCGCGCACCAACAAGGTGAGCGCGGGCAGCGCCTCGCCGTCTACGGCGCCTGCGCGGAGCATCAAGGTGAGCGGCGCCGTGATCGGCCCGGGCGGGGTGAGGATCACCGTCGCCTCCAGCGCGGCGCGATCGGTCATGACGTTGAGGTCCGTCGTCGGGCTGTCGATCAGGCGGCTCTCCGGGTGCTCCTCGCCAGGGAAGACCACGAGGGGCGCCTCTGGGGTGAGCGTCGTGCGGCCGCCGTCGGACCAGGTGAGGATCACGCCCGCGCCGCTGAGCAGGAGCAGGGCACGATCGACGCCGTCGAAGCGGGAGAAGGGGCCGTCGGCCCGGATCTCGGCGATGGACACCCGCAAGGTGAAGCCCGGCGCGCCGTCGCCACGCTTGAGCAGCTCATGGGTGACCCCGCCGCCGTTGCGCCAAGGCATCGTGCGCCAGGCGTCGGGGAGCACACGGCTGGGGGGGCCGAGGAGAGCGTCGAGGGGCGTCTGGGTGGGCATAGGCTCGTCCTATCGGGCGGAGCGCCAAGGATCACCTGGGTTCTTGGCGCGATGTGGCCCGCGGGGTGGCATAAGGGGTGCGAGGAGCTCTATGGACCCGTCGTTCTTCTCCCTCTGGCTCTGGGGCCTCGGCGCGGTGATCGCCGCCCTCACCGGGCTCTGGCTGGTGTCGATCCCCCTGCGCGACGTGAGCATCGTCGATCCCGCCTGGGGCCTCACCTTCGCCCTGCAGGGGACGGTCTGGTTCAGCCTGGGCGCCGATGGGCCCCGGGCGGCCCTCGCCTTGGCCTTGGTGTGGATCTGGGCCCTGCGGCTCGGGCTCTACCTGGGCTGGCGTCGGCGCGGCCACGGCGAAGACTTCAGGTACCAGGAGTTCCGCCGCCGCTTCGGCCCCGAGCGTTACTGGTGGCTGAGCTTGTTCCAGGTCTTCTGGCTCCAGGGCGGGCTCTCGGCCCTGGTCGGGCTCACGCTCCTCGGCGGGATGAGCGGCGACGCGCCCCTGGGGTGGCTCGACGCGCTCGGCGTCTTGGTCTGGGGCTTCGGCTTCGTCTTTGAGGCGGGCGGGGACTGGCAGCTAGCGCGGTTTAAGGCCGACCCGGCGAACAAGGGCAAGCTCCTGACCGAGGGGCTCTGGCGCTACACCCGGCACCCCAACTACTTCGGCGACGCCTGCCAGTGGTGGGGCCTCGGGCTCTTGTCTGTGGCGGCGGGGCGGCCCCTCGCCGTCGTCGGCGCGGCGCTGATGACCTGGCTCATCGTGAAGGTGTCCGGCGTGGCGCTCTTGGAGCGCAGCCTCGAGCGGGTGAAGCCGGGCTACGAGGACTACACCGCCCGCACCAGCGCTTTTTTGCCTTGGCCGCCGCGCACAGGCTGACTCTCGCGTCGCTTTGAGGAGGGCGCCGCCGCCGCCGCGGGTTACAACGGCACGTCGTGCGCTCTGGTGGAGCGCGCCTGCCACCCCATCGGAGCGGGAGTCCGCGTGGCCCGCGTCGACTACTACACACTCCTCGGCGTAGATCGCGGCGCGAGCGCGGACGACATCAAGCGCGCGTTCCGTAAGCTCGCGCTGCAGTACCACCCCGACCGAAACCCCGACGATCTCGACGCGGAGCGGCGTTTTAAGGAGATCGCCGAGGCCTACGCCGTGCTCTCCAACCCCGAGGAGCGCGCCCGCTACGACCAGCTCGGCAGCTTCTACCGCCCCGACGGCGCCCCGCCGACCCCTGAAGACCTCGCCCGGGCCTTGGGGGAGGTCTTCGGCGGGATCTTCGGCCGCCGCGCCGACGCCCAGGCCGGGGAGGACCTGCGCTACACCCTCTCCCTCACCCTGGAGCAGGTCGCTGAAGGCGGCGAGCACGACCTCAAGGTCCCCCGCCAGGTGAACTGCCGCCGCTGCGAGAGCACCGGCGCGCACCCCGACGGCGGCCGCCGCGACTGCGAGCACTGCGCGGGCTCGGGCAAGAACCCCGGCGGCGGGCGGCTGTTTAAGCCGCGCTGCCCCCGCTGCGATGGGCGCGGCTTCGTCGTCGTCAAGCGCTGCGACCGCTGCGATGGCGCCGGGCGCCACGGCAGCGAGGACGTCTTGCGGGTGAAGGTGCCCAAAGGGGTCGCCACGGGCCAGAAGCTCAAGCTCCGCGGCCGGGGCAACGAGGGCCTGCGCGGCGGCGCCACGGGTGACCTCTACGTGCTCATCAACGTCGCCGAGCACAGCCTCTTCCGCCGCCGCGGCGCCGACCTGCTCTGCGACGTGCCCGTGACCTTCGCCGAGGCCGCCATGGGCGCTGATGTGCCCGTGCCGACCCTGAGCGGCGGGACCATCATCCGGGTGCCGCCGGGCACGCAGTCGGGCAAGCTCCTGCGCCTCACGGGCCGCGGCCTGCCGACGCCGGACGGCAAGTCCCCGGGCGATCTGCACCTCAAGGTGGTCGTCGAGGTGCCGTCTCGGCTCAGCGACGAGCAGCGCGCGCTCCTCGACAAGTTCTCGCGCCTGGCTGAGCCGGGCACACACCCTCAACGCGACGCCTTCCGTAAGGCCGTCACCCGCGGATGAGCCCCCTCTGATGACCTCTCGCCTCGTGCTCTTCGCCCTGACCTTGCTGCCGCTCCTCCCCGCTGGCCCGGCCTGCGCGGGTAAGGTCGGCAAGAAGGACTCCTTCCCCGAGGCGCCCAGCATCGTGCAGCAGGCCGAGGCCCTGGGGCGCACCGACCGCGACGAGGCCATCGTCGTGCTCGAGGGTTACCTCAAGAGCGGCGAGGACAAGTCGCTCATGCCTTGGGTGACCATGGCGGCCGGGGAGCAGCGCCGCCTCAACGGCGACTACGACGCCGCCCGGGATCACTTTGAGGCCCTGGTGCGCACCTGGCCCGACCACGCCACCGCGGACGCGGCGAAGCTCGGCATGGCCCTGAGCGCCATCCAGACGCGCAAAGACTCCGGCAACACCTGGGCCACCCTGGAGCTCATCGCCGTGGACCACGTCCCCGACACGATGAACGCCGACCGCTTCCGCCTGCTCGCGCTCAAGGCCCAGCGTGAGGGCAAAGATCCCGCCGCCATCGCCGAGCTCGCCGACCAGGCGCGCTCCTTCGCCGCCGCCGACCCCACCACCCTCGCCGCGGCGAACACCGAGCTCGTCGGCCTCGGCGTGACCCCCGCCGCTGGCGCCGAGTCCGCGCCCCCCGCCGCGGGCGACGTCGCCGCCTTGGCCCGGGCCCAGGAGAACCTCAAGCGCCGCGACATGAAGGCCGCCATCGCCGAGGCCAACGCGCTCTTGACCGACTACCCGACGAGCCCCTTGGCCGAGTCGGCGCGCTGGGTCATCAAACGCGCCGAGGCGGGCGACCCCTACAAGGCCCTCACCATCGGCGTGATCTTGCCGCTCAGCGGCGAGTACGCCCCGCCGGGCAAACAGCTCAAGGACGCGCTCACCTTGGCGGTGCAGGACGCGGGCGGCGGCGTCACCCTTGTCTTTAAGGACAGCGCCGGGGACCCCGCCAAGGCCACGGCGGCGTTTGAGAGCCTCGTGCTCAAGGATGGCGTCGCCGCCGTGATCGGGCCTCTGCTCAAGGAGGAGGTCTTCCCCGTCGCGGCCCAGGCCCAGGCGGCGGGGGTGCCGCTCCTCACCCTCACCCAGGCGCCGGACGTGACCGACGCCGGGGACTACGTCTTCCGCGGCTACCTCACCACGGAGCAGCAGGTCGCTGGGCTCCTCGACTACGTCATGGTCGAGAAGGGCATGCAGCGCTTCGCCGTGCTCGCCCCGGACAACGCCTACGGCCAGAACGCCCGGGACGCCTTCACCGCCCAGGTGACCGCCCGCGGCGGCGAGGTGAAGGTCACCGTGATGTACCCGCCCGAGGCGAACGACTTCCGCAAGCAGGCCGCGGAGCTCGGGCAGAAGAACTACGACGCCCGGCGCGCCGAGCTCGCCCGGCTCAAGCGTGAGGCCGAGGCCAAAGGCATGAACCCCGACAAGGTCGTGCTGCCGCCCAACCAGGACTTCGAGGCGATCTTCATCCCCGACAACTACAGCCGCGTGGCCCTGGTCGGCGCGTCGTTGGCCTATGAGGAGTTCGCCGTCGGCAGCTTCCGGCCCTCCCGCGGCTCGGCGCCGATCCCGCTGCTCGGCCTCAACGGCTACCACAACGCGGAGCTGCCCAAACGTGGCGGCGCCTACGTCTCGGGCTGCTACTTCGTGGACGCCTTTGACCCCCGCGACGGTGGGGCCGAGGCCGCGGCCTTCTCCGATCGATTCCAGTCGGCCTACAACCGCACGCCGACGGTGCTTGAGGCCACGGCTTACGACGCCGGGCGGCTGATGGCGACGGCCGCCCGCGCCGGCGCCGCTGATCGTGAGGCGCTGCGGGTCGCGCTCAACGGGGCCCAGCTCGGCGCCCCGGTCTCCGGCGCTGGGGCCTTTGACGCGGAGCGTGAGCTGCAGCGCTCGCTGATGGTCTTCTCGGTGCGCGGCGGCGCCATCGTGCGTGTGGACGACGACGCCCCCGAAGAGACCCCGACGCCCTGAGCGGGGGCCTCAGCGCTCGGCGGCGGCCTCGTCGATGAGCGCCTGAATCTCCGGCGGCGGCGCCAGAGACGGGATCTCCGTCGGGCTTGAGGTGTAGCTCACGATCGTGATCACCTGCTCGATGCCCATGGTCTTGGAGGTGAACACCGTCGCGGTGAGCATCCCCTCGATCTCGCGGTAATTGCTGAGCTGGGTGCTCACGTTCAGCGAGCCCAGGTTCATCTTCACCCGCTCCTCGTAGCCCACCAACAGCCCGGACTCCTGGGAGAAGTAGAGCGTGCGCACGTCGTGGGCTTGCAGATGCCCGGATGATGCGGTATGACCAAACGAATGTGGAGTAAAGGTCGGTTCCATCTCTCCCTCGTGGCCCGAAACCACAATCCTGCTTCCTCGGCAAAGCGCTCTCAAACCTATCTCTTAGACTCGTGGGTTCATCGATGCCCAGCGTCGCGGTCAATCCTCCTCGAACTCCAGTAACTAAAGGAAGCAACAGCGTCGCTGTGGCCACGTTACCCAACGTCTGCAAGATGCCTGGTCCGCCAGCCCCCTTCGTCCCTACGCCGCTGCCCAACGTCGGCAAGAGCGGCGACTCGCCCCAGCGTTATTCCAAGAAGGTGAAGGTAGAGGGGCACACCGTCGCAATCCGAGGGGCGAGCTTTGGGAGCATCGGCGATGCCGCCAGCAAAGGCACAGGAGGTGGTTTAGTCTCGGTCAATACGCACGGGCCCATCAAGTTCATCGGGCCGGGTTCCCCAGACGTCAAGATTGAGGGGAAGAGTGTACATTATTTGGGCGATCCCGTGATCAACAACTGCGGACCAAGCGGGAGTCCCTCCAACTCAGCAACGCTGGCGGGTGTCCTACACCCAGCGTTGATCTCTAAAGCAACGAAGGCTGACGTTCTGGCGGAAGTCCAAGAATTGTGTGATGCCCACTGTGAGGGTAAGACGGAAGGCGACGAGAGCCAGCAGTACATCCACAGTAAGATGTGGAAAAAGGATGCTGATAGCGGGTTCACTCGCCAGTTGAGGACCGAGGTTCCGTTTGACATGAGTAAGACCCCCCCCAGCGCCATCATGAGTAAGAACGCAGCAAAGGAGGGACTCACACGTCAGACGACAAACTGGTTTCATCTAGGGAGCCGTCGGCCAGATGCAATTGTTTTGAATGATTATACGAAGCCCTGGTCGGGCGAGAACATTAAAGCCGTGATCGAGTGCAAGTGGGGGGATGACCAGTATCGTGCCGGTCAAGAGGCGGCTTACAAGAAGATTGCGGGATCTAAAAATAGGCTCATCGAGCTGAATAGCGATAACTGTGACTGCAAGTAGGAGCATATTATGTCGGTGAGTACAGCACGGTCGCCTGTTACGGATGGGCTGGATGAGCGCTGGTCTGATGCGTTGAACGTTTCGCGTGTCGGGCTGAGTTCTCAAAATGACATCGTCGTAAACGGTCGTGTGAAGGTGTGTTTGGCGTTGATTGCAACCTTTTATCTTAAGGAAGGGCGTACTTTCGAGACCTTAGAGCGCATCGCTTCTGCGATGGACGTATATACTCGAGCGGTCGGCGATGTGCTTGTGTGGGGAGGAGATCCAAAGGCTGGCGGTCGGGCCCGCAAGGTGCGAGGTACGGAACTGCTCAACATCCGTAGTTGGAGCGGTCGTTTGAGGGCCACCGACGACTTTCAGCCTTGTTTTTTGGGAGGTGTAGACAAGGCTGATGCAAGCCATTATCAGTTTCGTGCGCTCTCCATCGGTTATGATCCGTCGGAGTATGCAGGTGTGACATGCTCAGTTCCTCTCAGTTGGATAGATACGTATGGCTTGCGTAGATATGTGCAACTAGTGATGGATCTTTGTCATGCTCTACAACCCGACCATGGCTACGCTGGCCTGGGTCTCACGACGTCCGCGCTCGAGGGCACTTCTGATGGAGTTATGCAGGTGGCTGTGCCTATCGCTAAGCGTTTCCGTGGTGTAGAGTTTGAATATTTTTATTATCATGTAAGTGAGGTGACTAAGTATCAGAAAATTAAGGGAATTAACTGGCTGACAATCCTCGCCCCGCGTTGGGTGGAGAGCGTGGGGGGGGGGGAGAAACTCGAAGTTGCTCTCCAAGGCAAAGCGACGATCCATGCTGCTGGCCCATGTTTTATACTGCGCGCAGGGCCCGGGCCCCGTTTGGGGGACGCAAATACTAATGAAGATATGTCCGCATATGAGGCGGTTTCGCGAGCGCTGAGGCCAATCCGCTTGAAGGAGATGGACTGTTTGGCACCCTACCACGGTCTGGATGATGACGAGACCGCAGCATGGCTTGCGCGATTCGACAAATAGCCCCCCTAAACCTTTCCCGCCGAAGGATCACAGCATGAGCATGAGCGTCTGGTCACCGTCTGAACGTTTCGGCCTGTCCGCCTCGGACCTTCGCGCGGCGGACTCCGAGGGCCTCGTGCTGTGTGAGCTTGGGCTCGTCGCGACCTTCTACATCGAACGTGGAGATCGCCCCGAGGTTCGGGCGCAGATCTTGAGGGCCTTCCATGACCTTGAGCGTGAGTGCGGCCGCCCGATGACCTGGTTCGCCGATCCCGAGACCGGCGCTCCTACTCCGACGAAGGGTGAGCCGCTCGCGGATCCGTCGCGCTGGCCGGCTCGTATCTTCGACTTTTTCGACTTTCAGATGGTCTTCCATGCCGGAAAAGAGGCTGAGGACGCGAGCGCTTGCTTTTTTCTTGCCGTCTCTCGTGAGGAGGAAGATGGGCAGCTTAGTTACGTCTCTTTGGGGCTGCCGTTGGAGTGGATCGCCAAGAACTCTCCTGACGCCGCCGTCCGGTGGGTGTTGGCGCTGTGTGAGCACCTTCAACCTAGTCACGGGCTCGTTGGGCTAGCGCCGATCGCGCATCCCGCGGGTGTTGATGACGCTTCGGTCGAGGCGATGTTTCGGCTCGTGCGTCTGTATCCTGGCCTTGAGTTTGATCAGCCTCACCACCACGCGGAGTACCTCTCCACACAGCAGCGAATCAAAGGGGTAAACTGGCTGACTTTTTTGGCCCACCCGTGGGTGAAGAAGCTCGGCGGGCGATCGGCGCTGATCGAGGCGCTTGGCCAAGAAGCTGGGGTGTACGAATGGGGGGATGTAGAGGGCGGTGGCGGTGGGCTTCTTCTTCGCGCAGGGGGCGCGCCTGTGATCGGGGGTGCGGGGCGTGAGCATGAGCTGCACAGCTATCGAAAGGTCGCGTCTGTGTTGCGGCCGATCCGCACGTTGGACCCTGCGGTTGTTTGGCCCCAAGGGCTCGGTGGGGTCAGCTATAACGAGGCGATCGAGTGGATGCGACGACTCGATTGATCCGGCGGGGCCATCGTGCGCGTAGACGACGACGTCCCCGAAGAGGCGCCGCCGGCGCCGTAGTGAAGGGCGCTACTTCTGCGCCGCCGCCTCGTCGATGAGCGCCTGAATCTCCGGCGGCGGCGCCAACGACGGCAGCTCCGTGGGGCTCGTGGTCAGGCTCACCAAGGTGATCACCTGCTCGATGCCCATGGTCTTGGAGGTGAACACCGTCGCGGTGAGCATCCCCTCGATCTCGCGGTAATTGCTGAGTCGGGTGCTCACGTTCAGCGAGCCCAGGTTCATCTTCACCCGCTCCTCGTAGCCCACCAAGAGCCCGGACTCCTGGGAGAAGTAGAGCGTGCGCACGTCGCCCCAGGGCTTCGTGGCCTTCACGACGAAGCAGTCCTCCTCGGCGTAAGGCGCCATGTCGGTCACCTCGACGGCGGTGTAGCGGGTCGCCCAGTCGAGGTCACCCCGAGGGTTCGCGTCGAACAAGAGCTGGTCCCGCTCTTCGCCCTCTAGCAGGCGCGGGCCCTCTAGGTTGTCTGAGGCCCAGCCCACGCCCTCGTAGAGCCCCATCTGCAGCTCACCGATGCCCGAGATGTTCATCTTGGTGAGCATGTTTGAGCCCACCGTCCAGGTCTCCACCGTGCCGCCCATGCCCTGGGCGGGCATCGCCATGTCGGCGACCATGTGCATCGCGGCGGGGGTCGGCGGCGGGCTGGCCGGGTTGACGCCCGTGGCCTTGAGGTAACGCTCAAAGACCTCGGCGGGGGCGGGGAGATCCTTCGCCGCGCCGCCGCCGCTCTCCGGGGCCCGTTTGGGCCCACAGCCGACGACGACAAGGCTGAGCGCGAAGAGCAGGGGAGACGTGCGGGTCATGGGGTCTTCTCCAGAGCGCCGCGCGCCCAGGTGATCGCGGCCTGCTCGGCCTGGTCAACGCCTTGGCCCAGCGCCGCGAGGGTGTGGGGGGTCAGCTCGTCCGGGGTCACGCCCCGGGCCTCGACGGGCTGGCCGTCGGGTCCATACAGAAACGAGAACACGAGCTGCAGGCGGTCGCCGTTGGGCAGCTCACGCACCATGGACGGCAAGGCCCAGCCCGGCGTCGGCGCGCCGAACACCCGGGCGAGCCCGAGCCCCTGCAGCCCGGCGGCGAAGATCTCCGAGGTGGACATCGAGAGCTCGTCGATGATCACCGCCAAGGGCCCGTCGATGCGCTGGGCGGCGGGGCGGGGCCGGATGAGGAGCTGCAGGTCGAGGTCGCGGCCCACCATGCGCCCCAGGCTCAGCTTGGACTTGCCGACGAAGTGCCCGGCGAGGTTGCCCGCCATCACCGCGACGCCGCCGGGGTTGCCCCGCACGTCCACCACCACGGCCCGGGCGCCTTGGGCCTTCAGCGACTCCACGGCGGCGGTGAAGGCCGGGCCGATGGAGGGCATAAACACGTTGAAGTGGATGACGCCGACGTCGCCGGGGACGATGCGTGACTCCAGCCAGGCCGCCATCGGGGGCATGAGGCCGATCTCGGCGATCTCGCCGGGGGAGGGCTCGTGGGTGAGCTGCACGAGGCGAGGGCCCTCGGCGGTCTGCACGCTCAGCGTGGTGAGCTGCCCAGCGAAGCCGTCGCCCACAGAGGAGACGGCGAGGCCCCGCATGGTGGGCAGAAGCCGCTCCTCAACGCCATAATCGGCGCCTTTGAGCCAGTCCGTCGTGAGCCAGCCGTCGGCCTCGATCACCCGCTGGCCCACCTTGAGCCCGGCACGATCCGCCGGGCCGCCGGGGCGAACCCGGGTGAGCACGAGCTGATCTTCGACGAGGCGCAGCTCAAAGCCCGCGTCGCCGGGGCCGCCCAGGGCGATCGTCGGCGGGGGAGGCGCGTCCGCGATTGGCGCGGGCGCAGCGGGCGGCGGCGGCAGAGACTCCGTGGTCGGCGGCGCGGCGGGCGGCGGAGGCGGTGGCGGCGCGACCTCCGTCGGCGCCGTCACGGCGGCGGGGAACACCTGAAAGTGGCTATCGCCCAAGGCGTTAAGGAGCTTCTGAATCACCGCCCGGGTCTCGGCGTTGGTGCGCGCCGCCCGGGCCTCGGGGAGCAGCTCATCGTGGAGCGCCACCCAGTCGAGGCCCTTCATCGCCGGGTCGGGGTAGGTCTCGCCGATGGCGCTCCAGGCCAGCTCAAAGCTCGCGAGCTGGGTGGGGTCGGCGGGGGCCTCGTCCTTCACCGCGCCCTCGCGGGTCGCGCAGGCCAGAACAAACCACAAGATCGGCGCCATGCGTCACCTCGTCGGGGAGGGGTTGTTGAGCTGGTCGATGAGCTCAAGTCGCTCGCTGCGGACGACGAGCTGGGTCTTCGCCCCGGCGCAGAGGCGGGTGAGGGGCGCGGGCTGCGTCTCCCAGCCCTCGCCGGGCAGGCTGACGGCGAGCACGCTGAGCCCGTGGTCTTGGGCGAGGCCCGCGACCGTCGCGCCGTCGAGGTGTCCACCGGGCTTCACGACCACGTCGAGGGTCAGCAGGAGGGTGTCGCCGACGCGGTGGGTGTTCACCACCCGCGGGTCCAAGGCGGCGGAGGCGAAGAGCGGCGCGGCGATCTGGGAGGTCGAGAGGCTCACCTCGACGCCGAGAGACGTGCGCACCTTCTTGGCGAGGCGCTGGTCGAAGAGGCGCATGACGATGGGCACGTCGGCGGCCATCTCGCGGACGTCCATGGCGATCTCCAGGTTCGCGAGATCGTCGTCGGTGGCGATGATCACGGCCCGGGCCCCGGCGACGTTCAGGGCGCGCAGGGTGTGGTCGGCCAAGGCGTCGCCGATGAGCACCTCGGCGCCGAGCTCCCGGGCGCGGTCGATGAAAGGGTTCGCCCCGTTGCGCTCGATGACGAAGACCTGCTCGCCGTGGGCGCTCAGCTCCTCGATGATGCGGAAGCCGACGGTCCCGGCGCCGCAGACGATGATGTGGCCGCGACTGGACTGCGCCATGGTCTCTACCCAACGAGGGTTGTTGTTGCCCCGGCGCACGTTGCGCAGAGCGAGCTTCACGACGCCTTCAGCGAGCAAAAACACGCCGAGGATCGGCTGAATGTACTGCACGGCCTGCCCGATGGGGTGGGCGGGCAAGGCGCCGATGTGCTCCATGAACAGGAGCGCGTAGGAGTTGAAGAAGGAGTCGGACCAGCTCGGCGCGCTGCCGTTGACCGGGGCGCCATAGACCCGGTGCAGGGCCGCCCCGATAAAGAACACCACGGCGAGGCTCATCGTCGGCCCGACGAGCACCCGCAGCCCGCTCATGTAGAAGCGCACCACGGCGAGCCGCCGCCGCAGGCGGACCTCCAGAGGGCTCGGTTTGGGCGGGCGCACGGGCACGGCGGGAGCATATCGCGGTTGGCGCGCGCCGACGGGCTGGGCGTCGTGGGGAGGCCCTCTTGACAATAGTTTCCAAAGAAACTAAATCCCCGACATGCCCAACACCCAGCGCCCGCCCGACCTCACCCAGTCCGCCCCCCTCGACGACCCCACGACCCTCTCCGTGAGCGCGCTGGAGGACCACCTCGGCTTCTGGCTGCGCCGGGTGTCGAACCAGGTCTCGGCGCGGTTCACCCGTGAGGTCGAGGCGCATGGGGTCAGCGTCTCGGACTGGGTGGCGCTCCGCCGCCTCTACCCCGACGCCGAGGTCAGCCCCTCGGCCCTCGTCGAGTCCCTCGGCATGACCAAAGGCGCAGTCTCCAAGGTGATCGACCGCCTGGAGGCCCGGGGCCTCGCCGTCCGGGGGCGCCGAGGGGATGACCGCCGCCAGCAGCAGGTCTCGCTCACCGCTGAGGGCCGCGCCCTCGTCGTCACCTTGGCCCGCCTCGCCGATGAGAACGACGCCGTCTTCTTCGGCCACCTGCCCCCGGACGCCCACGCCGCGCTGATGAGCGCCCTGCGTGGGCTCTGCGCCACCCACGGCCTCGTCGCCGTGCCTATCCACTGAGCGGAGGTCTCATGCGCCCTGAGCTGGTCTCGATCATTCACGACTGCGCCGCCCGCAGCGCCCGCGGTGAGCTTCATTTTGGGGAGGTGGTCGCGCGCCTCAGCGGGGCCGGGGTCGAGTCCTACCACGCCGACTACCGCGACGGGCAGACGCGCTACTACCTGCCAAGCGGCGAGGTGACGGCCGTGGCGCTCGGGCATGACGCCCCGCCCATCGCCGAGGCCTTCGACGCCGAGGCGCTCCAGGCGGCTATCCGCGGCGCCCAGCGCGGGGAGGTCCGTTACCCCGAGTTTGTGGCCCGGTCCCAGGCCGCGGGCTGCGTCGGCTACATCGTCTGGCTCGCCGGTCGCCAGGTCACCTACCTCGGCCGCCGCGGCGAGGAGCACGTCGAGCGCTTCCCCACGAGCCCCTGACGCCGGGGGCCGCGCCGCGGTATGGTCGATTCAGTCCGACCGCCGGGCCCGGAGTCCACGATGAGCTTCCACCCCGACCTGCTCCCTTGGGCGCGCTGGCTCCCACGCAGCGCCGTGACCGCCTGGACACGCCCCGCCGTCCGCTGGCTCACCACCCGCACCCCGGCGCCGAAGCCCCGGCCTGGGGTGCTCGTCGAGGAGCGGCGTGTCCCCGAGGGGGACGTGCGGGTGCGCTGCTGCCGCCCCGCCGAGGCGACGGGGCCTCTGCCCGCCCTCGTGTGGATGCACGGCGGCGGCTACGTCCTCGGCGCGCCAGAGCAGGACGAGGCGCTCATGATGGAGCTCTCCG
>JAKLKD010000127.1 GCA_023150845.1 Myxococcota bacterium
CCGCAGGCGGTGAAGGTCAGCAGGAGCAGAGCGAGCATGAGGAGCCTCGTTGTTGATAGCGATTTTCAATAACCCCCGCGCACCGCCGCGCAAGGTCGCTCAGCGCCCGTTGGGGCCGCTCGGGGTGCGCTCGCGGCGGCCCACCCAGGTCAGGAGGGCCTCGACGCTCAGCTCAGGGCGCGTCGCCTCGTCGGGCAAGAGCTGCTCGTCCGGGGCGTCCGGGGCCGGGTGCAGGTTGAAGAAGGGGAGCTTGCCTTGGGACTCGAGCACCCGGAGCGCCACGTCGCGGGTGATGAGGAAGTAGTCGGGAGGGCCACCGTAGCTCGGCTCTAGGGCGGCCAAGGCGAGGCGACCGGCGCGGAGATCCCGGGCGATGTTCACCGGCAGGTTGAGGCGCAGGAGGCGCTGGCCGTCGAGGCTCGGCGCGTGGAACACCGTGCCGCCCTCGCGGACGTGCAGGCGGTGGCGCCGGAGGAGCTGGCGCACCCGGAGCGCGTTGGCCTGCGCCCCACGCTCGGCCTCCCGGGCACGTTTGGCCTCGATGACCTGGCGCTGGTGCTCCTCCCGGGCGCGCTGGCGCTCCTCGGCCTCCTTCGCCTCCAGGATCGCCTTCCGCTCCCGGGCGCCTTGGTCGGCCTTGCGCTCTTGCTTGAGCTGGCGGTTGACGTCTTGGACCTTCTTCTTGTCCACCACGCCAGCCTTGAGCATCGCGTCACGCAGAGACATCCTGCAGTCCTCCGAGGGGCGAGCTTATCTGCTTCCGTCGGCGCGCGCGGGATCTTGGCTCGGCGGGATCCAGGGGCCGTCCTGGGCCCAGAGCGCCCAGGGTCCGCGCCAGAGGTCGGCGGGGCCTACACGCAGCCAGACCCGTCCGCAGCCGAGCTCGGCGGGCACGGGGCCCCAGGCGCGGCTGTCCAGGGCGCCGTCCCGGTCGTCTGCGAGCAAGAAGTGGTGGCCCTCGGGCACGTCCCAGACCTGGTCCTCTAAGGCTGGGGAGCGCGCGGACTCCTGGATGAGGTAGCGGTTCTGCTCGGAGCGGGCGGCGCCCTCGCCGAAGGGGCCCATCTCGCGGACCCGCATGGCCTCGCCGTCCACCCGCGCCACACCTCGGCCGACCTGCACCGCCTGACCCTCGACGGCGATGACCCGGCGCAGGACGGCCCGGGAGGGATCGCCGGGGTCGCTGAGGCAGACCACGTCGCCCGGCGCCGCGCGCCCAGGGCCCAGAAGCACGAGGTCCCCAGCGCGGATCGACGGGCTCATGCTGTCATCGACGACCCGCCGCGCCGAGAGCAGCGCGAGGAGCGGCGGCAGGAGCAGGGCGAAGGTGAGGGGCCGGGCGCGCATGGCCTTTAGGGTAACGGACTCGGCTACACTGGGGCGCGCGGGAGCCGCTGGATGCGTCTGATCGTCGTCGTGCCCACCTACAACGAGCGCCAGAACCTCCCGGAGCTGGTGGCGCGCACGCTCGCCGCGGCGCCGACGGCGCGCCTCGTCATCGTCGATGACAGCTCCCCAGACGGCACCGCCGACGCCGCCCGGCGCCTCGCCGCGGAGGGCGCGCCGATCACCGTGCTCTCCAGGCCGAAAAAAGGCGGCCTCGCCGGGGCTTACCGGGCGGGCTTTGATTGGGCGACCAACCAAGATTGTGAGCTCATCGCCCAGCTCGACGCCGACCTCAGCCATGACCCCGCCGATCTGCCGCGCCTCGCCGCCGCCGGGGCCGACCTCGCCTTGGGCAGCCGCTACGTCGCGGGGGGCGGGGTCGTGGGCTGGGCGCCGCACCGCCGGGCGCTCTCCCGCTTCGGCGCGGCCTACGCCCGGGGCTGCCTCGGCCTGCCCCAGCGCGACCTCACCGGGGGGTTTAAGGTCTGGCGCCGCGCCGCGCTCCAGGCCGCGTTACGCGCGCCGCCCCGGGCCGATGGCTACGCCTTCCAGGTGGAGATGACCTGGCGCGCCGTGCGGCTCGGGCTCAGCGTGGTCGAGCTGCCCATCGTCTTCACCGAGCGCCGGGCCGGGGCCTCCAAGATGAGCCCACGCATCGCCGCGGAGGCGGCCTGGCTGGTGCCGTCCCTCCGCTGGCTGGGCTGAGGCGCTCGTGCTCAGGGCTTGAGCAGGATGTCCGAGGTGCGGGTGAGCATCGCCCGGGTCTCGACGAGGAGCGCCTTCTCCTGGGCCTTCTGGGAGGCCGCGGCGAAGAGGCCGACGCTGAGCACAAGGTCCGCGGCGGCGACGGCGCCGAAGCTGAGGCTCCAGGCGCCCAGGAGCGGCTTGAGCAGGGCCACGGCGGCGAGGTGGCCGATGAGCAGGGCGAAGAACAAGAACATCAGCGCGAAGACCGCGAGGATCGCCGCGGTCAAGAGGCGCTTGGCGTCGGCGGCGCCCTCGCGCTGAAGCAGGTCGAGGTGGGCCTGGGCGAGCGCGCGCAAGAGGCGCAGCCAGCGCTCGGTGAACCCGGAGAGCGCGCCAAACAGCGCTTCAGCGACCACGCCCAAGGCTCCCTCCGACGATGATGCCGACCAGGAGCCCGAAGCCCAAGGACATCAAGAGGCTCGTGAGCAGGTTCTCGCGGATCTTCGCCTCAGCTTGGGGCAGCTTGGTGTCGGTGACCTCACCCAAGGCGGCCTGGGCCCGGCCCTCCACCTCACGCACGGCGGCCTCCACCCGGCGGCCGAGCTCGGAGAGGCTCGCCGCGGCCTGGGCGACGCCGTCCGCGGCGGTCGGGCGGGCTTGGCGGGTCGTGGGGCCGCCGGTCTCCCGGGCGAGCTCGTCCAGCTCCGCGATCTGGCGGCGGAGCAAGGCCTTGGTGCGCCCGGTGCGCTCGGAGAGGCCAACGATGAGCGCCTCGTGGTCCCCGGCGGCGGCCTCGATCGCGGCGCGGCCGTCCTCGCCCCACTCCTCGACGATGAGCTTGGTGAGCGCGTCGCTGTGCGCGGCGCGATGGGGCGCGTTCGTCTCGGACATCGATCCTCCTCAGGCTCAGGCTGAGCAGGACCAGTCTATCAGTCCTCCTCCAAGATGCGCTGCGGCGGGTCATCGAGGTCGTCGAACTGGCCTTGCCCGGCGGCGCGTAAGAACAGCGCCACGAAGACGCCGCCCAAGGCCAAGGCGAGGGGCAACAAGAAGAAGATGACGTCCATCACAGCTCCTTGGCGACGGCGCGCTCGACGCGCAGCGCGCCGAAGATGACGAGGCCGCTGGACAGCGGCATGAGCACCG
The DNA here is from genome assembly GCA_023150845.1 of Myxococcota bacterium. Lineage (GTDB taxonomy): Bacteria > Myxococcota_A > UBA796 > UBA796 > CAJQPC01 > JADKFE01. The sequence goes on from JAKLKD010000127.1 coordinate 3,220, forward strand.
CGGCGACGAGGGGGTTGACGAGGCCCGCGGCGGCCAAGGCCACGGCGCCGACGTTGTAGGCCAAGGAGCGCATGAGGTTCCCGCGGATGGCGCGCTCGGCGGCGCGGGCGGCGAAGATCCCGGCGAGCACGGGGCCGAGGCCCTCTCGGGCGACGACAGCGTCGGCGATGAGCACGCTCGACGCGGCGCCTCCGCCCATCGCCACCCCGGCGTGGGCCTCACTCAGGGCGGGGCCGTCGTTCACGCCGTCGCCGACAAACAGCACCCGGCGACCCTCGGCCTGCCAACGGCGTAAGGCGGCGAGCTTGGCCTCGGGGTCCTGCTCGGCGAGCACCTCGTCTACGCCCGCCTCGGCGCCGATGCGGGCTGCGACCTCGGCGCTGTCCCCGGTGAGCAGCACGACGGGCAGGCCGAGGGCCTTGAGCCGGGCGACGGTGCGGGCGGCGTCGGGGCGGATCACGTCGCGCAGCGTGATGCGGCCGTGCCCCTCGACGATCACCTCGCCGGGGCCGCCGCGGCGCACACGGATCACCTGGCCGTCGAGCACACCCTCGACGCCGACCCCAGGCAGCTCCCGCACTCCTTGGGCGAGGGGGATGGGCAGGCCGCGGCGGGCGGCCTCGGCGACGATCCCCCGGGCGACGGGGTGGAGGCTCTGGCGCTCCACGGCGGCGGCGAGGCGCAGGGTGGCGTCATCGGCCTCGACGACGACGGGCTCACCTTGGGTGAGGGTGCCCGTCTTGTCAAAGGCGACGAGGTCCACCTCGGCGAGGCGACGTAGCCCGGCGCCGCCCTGGAAGAGCAGGCCCCGACGAGCCGCGGCGCCGAGACCCGCGGCGTGGGCGAGGGGCGCGGCGAGGGCCAAGGCGCAGGGGCAGGCGACGACGAGCACGGCGATCACCCGGGGGAGGGTGTCGTGCACGCCGAGGGTGGCGGCGCCGATGGCGAAGGTGGCGGAGGCGACGCCAAGGGTCGCCGCGGTGAAGGCCGGGGCGATGCGGTCAGGGAGCGAGGGTGGGGTGGGCTTGGCCTGGGCGCCGCGCAGCCCGGTGGCCATGCGGCTCAGCAGGGTGGACTCCCCGGCGGCCTCGACCATCACCCGCAGGCTGCCGTCGATGAGCACGCCCCCGGCGACGACCCGGTCGCCGGGGCGCACGGCCCGGGGTTCGGACTCCCCGGTGAGGAGGGCCATGCCGACGCTCGCCTCACCCGCGGTCACGAGGCCGTCGGCGGCGATCTCCTCGCCGAGCGCGACCTCCAGCACGTCGCCGGGGACGAGGGCTGACGGCGCCACATCTTCAGGGCCCTCGACGCCGACGCGGCGGGCCGAGCGCGGCGCCCGGGCGGCCAGCGACGAGGCGGCCTCCGCGGCGCGGGTGCGACCTCTCTGCTCCAGGAGCCGGCCCCCGAGCAGGAGCGCGACGAGCATGGTGAGGCTGTCGAGGTAGCTGTCTTCGCCACGGAAGGTCGCGAAGACGCCGTGCCCGTAGAGGATCGCCACGCCGACGCTCACGGGCAGGTCCATGTGCAGCACACGGTGCCGCAGGCCCGCCCAGGCGGCGACGAAGAAGGGCTCGGCGGCCCAGAGCGCCACCGGGGTCGCCAAGATGAGATTCGTCCACTGCAAGAGCGCGGTGAAGCGGGGGTCCATGCCGCTCCACCAGCCGAGGTAGACGCTCACCGAGCTCATCATGACGTTCATCGCCACGAAAGCGGCGAGGCCGAGGCGGAGGAGCAGGGCGCGGTCGGGCGTGACGCCGCTGTCCGCCGGGCGCGGGGAGTAGCCGAGGTCCTCGACGCGGTGGGCGAGCTGGGCGAGGTCGGTCTGTGTGGGGTCAAACCGTAAGGCGCAGCTCCCCGAGGCGTAGCTCACCTGGACCTCACGCACGCCGGGAGCGCCCTGGAGCACCCGCTCGACGAGCCAGACGCAGGAGCCGCAGCGCAGGCCGTCGATGCGGAGCTGGGCGACGTGGTCCCCGTCGGCGGCCTGCTCGACGGGGAGGTGCTCCCAGCCCGCGCTGCGCCCCGACGGGCGAGGGGAGGGCGCCTCACGGCGCTCAAAGTGCCGCCCGAGGCCCGCCTCTCGCACCATGTCCGCCGCGGCCTCACAGCCGTGGCAGCAGTAGACGACGCCGACGCCCTCGACCTGGGCGCCGCACCAGGCGCAGGCCGTCGAGGCCGTCACGGGCGCCTGGAGCGCGTCCTCCGCCGAGCTGGCCATGTCAGCGCCGCTCCTGCTCATACGAAGGGGAGATCTGGAGGTCGCCGTCCACGGCAAGGCTCACCATGTAGAGGTTGACGGCCACGACGACGGCGAGGGTGACACAGACGCCGATGATGTAACGCATCTCAGCTCTCCGGCGTGACGGAGCCGCCGCTCATGAAGGTGGTGTGCACAGACACGCGGTCAAACGGCGCCTCGACGTGCACGGTGATGGGCAAGGCCCGGGGGATGGCCTCGCCGCCGGGCACCCGCACGATGAGGGGCACCGTGGCCTGCTGCGAGGGCTCGATGGTGAGCGGCGCGCTGATGATCTCGGCATCAGCGGGCATGCCCGTGACGTGCAGCTCAAACGGCCCGGTGAGGCCCTCGGGGCTGTTGTTGGTCACCCGCAGGAGGTAGGTGTTCCGAACCCCGCCGTCGTTGTCGATCGTGTAGAGTGAGCCCGGCGCCCGGTTGACGGCGACCTCAAACTCGTGTCGGTTCGCCAGAAGCGCCACGAAGGCCGTGGCGATGCCCAACAACAAGGCGCTGTACGCCACGGTGCGCGGGCGAAAGACCTTCGGGGATCGCCCTTCAGTCTCGGCGATGGTCGTGTAGTGAACCAGGGGCTCCAGGTTGAACTTGCTCATCACGCTTGAGCAGGCGTCGATGCAGCGGCCGCAGGTGATGCACTCAAGCTGGAAACCGTTGCGGATGTCGATGCCTTGGGGGCAGACCGCCACGCACTTGTCGCACGAGACGCAGGCGCCCTCCTGGGGCAATGGCTCACCCTTGGCCTTCGCCGCGCGGAACAGCGAGCGCCGCGGCTCGCCGCGCCGGGCGTCGTAGGCGATCACCAGGCTCTCCTCGTCGGTGAGCGCGCCCTGGAAGCGGGCGTAGGGGCAGAGGTAGTTGCAGAACTGCTCGCGGAACCAGGCGAAGTCGGCGAACAGGAGCGCGCCGAGCGCCCCGGTCAGCGCGTAGGAGACCTCGTCGGCCTGGCCGGTCCACAAGGCCGTCGCGCCGGAGAAGTAGCTCATCACGGTCATCGAGAGCAGGCCCGCCACGGCGGCGAAGCCCGTCCACTTGAGCCCCTTGCGCCACACCTTGTCGAGGCCCTTGGCGTCGAGGGTGTAGGGCAGGCGGTCCCGGGCCATGCGGCTCGCGCGATCGCCCTCGATGCGCTCCTCGATGCGGCGGATCCACTCCTCAAGAAAGACCGTCTGTGGGCAGAGGTAACCGCACCACAGACGGCCGTAGAGCGCCGTGAAGAAGAACAGCGAGAACGCCAAGAACAGCCCGATGAGCACCAGGAAGATCGTGTCGGACGGCGTGAAGATCTGACCGAAGGCGTACAGACGACGGCCCGGCAGATCGAGGCGCAGCATCGGGTGACCGCCGAGGGAGAGCCAAGGGGTGATGAACAGGATCGCGTGCAGCAGGAGGCCTGATGCGCGGTGGATGCTCTGGTACTTTCCCTTGATTCGCGCGGCATAAATCCATTGCCGCACCCCGGCGATCTCTGGGCGGTTCACTGGCCACCTCCGGCGGCGTGAATGAACGCGGCGACCTGGGCGACCTTCTCCGGCCCGAGGATGGGGCCCCAGGTCAACATGCCCTTCTCCGGCACACCGTTCGTGATCACCGTGGTGATCTCCGCGAGGCTGCCGCCGTGAATCCACTCGGCGTCGGTGAGGTTCGGGCCGATGCCGCCCTTGAGCTCGGGGCCGTGGCAGCCGATACAGTTGGTCATGTAGATGGCCTTGCCCGCCTCGGCGAGGACCTTGGGGTCCGCGGCGGCGACGGTAGCCGGGTCAGGCGCGGGCCAGCGGGCCTCGGCGGCCTGCACCTCGGCGACGTAGTCCCCGGCCTGGGAGCGACCGGCGACGAAGTGGTAATGCACGCCGTAGACGACGGCCCAGGCGATGGTGAAGTAGAACAGACCCAGCCACCACGCGGGCAGGGCGTTGTCGTACTCCTCGATGCCGTCCGCCTCATCGGAGTGCCCCATCGGGACATCTTGTTTTTCGCGGCTCATGGCTCACTCTCCGTCATCGTCGAGGGGGATTCTCGCGGCGTCGACCATCTGCTGCCGGTTGGAGGGCCACCAGGCCCAGAGCGTCCAGCCGATGAAGAACGCCAGAAAGACCGCGGTCATCGCGCCCATCACCCACATGTCGGTGGCGGACTCGGACGCGGCACGAAACACGGGGTTCATTGGGCGCTCCCGGCCGCGACGGCCTCGCCCTGGGCGCGCTCGGTCTGGGCGACCTGGTCCTTAATCGCCTTCTTTCCGTCGGTGCCGAGGCGCTGCAGGTACGCGATGAGCGCCACGATCTCGTGGTCCGCCTCGATGTTCTCCACCTTGGACTGCCGCAGGCGGCCGACGATCTCTTCACCTTGTTTGGCCAAAGCCGCCGGGGCGGCGTCGATCTCGGCCTGGGTGTAATGCCCGAAGGTCGAGAGCGCCGTCATGCTCGCCTGCACGTCGGCGGTGTCAATCCTGTCCTCCAAGAGCCAGGGGTAGGCGGGCATGATCGAGCCGGGCGAGGTGGACCGGGGGTCCTTCATGTGCTCGTAGTGCCACACGTCGGGGTATTTGCCGCCCAGGCGGTGCAGGTCGGGGCCGATGCGCCGGGAGCCGAGCAAGAACGGGCGGTCAAAGGTGTACTCGCCAGCGCGGCTCCACTCGCCGTACCGCAGGGTCTCCGCGCGGAAGGGGCGCACCATCTGGGAGTGGCACTGCACGCAGCCCTCCCGGGAGTAGATGTCGCGGCCCGCCTGCTCCAGCGGCGTGTACGGCGTCACCTCAGCGATGGCCTGGGGCCCGGCGCTGACGGTGAAGAGCGGGACGATCTCGACGAGGCCGCCGACGCTGATGGCCACCGTGGTGAGCACCGCGAAGAGCGCGCTCTTGTGCTCCAGGGTGCGGCGGTGCCAGCTATCCGGCGCCGGGGACTGTGGGGAGTTGTTGTCAGGGTGAGACATGAGCGGCTCCCTTCACTTCGCCGGGGCGGGAGAGGGGTTGATGGCTTGGTCGGGGCGGCTCCCGGCGATGGTCAGGCCGATGTTCACCAGCATCAGCACGAGGCCGGAGAGGTACATCAGGCCGCCGCCGAGGCGAATCCAATAGAAGGGCACGAGCTTGATGACCGTGTCCACGAAGTTCGGGTACTGGAGCTGGCCGACGTCGTCGATGGCCCGCCACATGAGGCCCTGGGTGATGCCCGACACCCACATGGCCACGACATAGAGCACGATGCCGATGGTCGCGAGCCAGAAGTGCGCCGTGGCCCAGCCCTCATTGTGCAGGGGGCGCTTCCACAGCCGGGGCACGAGGTAGTAGCCGACGGCGAAGAGGCTCATGCCCACCCAGCCCAGAGCGCCGCTGTGAACGTGGCCGATGGTCCAGTCCGTGTAGTGAGACAAGGCGTTCACGGCCCGAATCGACATCATCGGGCCCTCAAACGTGCTCATGCCGTAGAAGGTGATGCCGACGACGAAGAACTTGAGCACGGCGTCGCTGCGCAGGCGGTCCCAGGCGCCGCGGAGCGTCAACAGGCCGTTGAGCATGCCACCCCAAGACGGCGCGATGAGCACGACGGAGAAGATCATGCCGAGGGTCTGCGCCCAGTCCGGCAGGCCGGAGTAGAGCAGGTGGTGGGGGCCCGCCCAGATGTAGAGGAAGACCAGCGCCCAGAAGTGGATGATCGACAGACGGTAGGAGTAGACCGGGCGCTCAGCGGCCTTGGGCAAGAAGTAGTACATCAGGCCCAGCATCGGCGTCGTGAGCAAGAAGCCCACGGCGTTGTGACCGTACCACCACTGCACCAAGGCGTCGGTCATGCCCGAGAACACGGGGTAAGACCGCGTGAGCGTCGCGGGCATCGCCAAGTTGTTCACCACATGAAGCACGGTGATGGTGATCACCATGGACATGTAGAACCAGATCGCGACGTAGAGGTGCTTGACCTTCCGCACGGCGATGGTCCCGAAGAAGTTGACGGCGAACAAGACCCAGACCACGGCGATGGCCAGGTCGATGGGCCAGATGAGCTCGGCGTACTCGTGGGTCTGGGACATGCCCAAGGGCAGGGTGATCGCCGCGGAGACGATGATGGCCTGCCAGCCCCAGAAGTGGATGTTCGACAAGGTGTCGTTGAACATGCGCGTCTTGAGCAGGCGCTGCATGGAGTAGTAGATGCCCGTGAACAGGCCGTTCGCCGTGAAGGCGAAGATCACGGCGTTGGTGTGCAGGGGGCGAAGGCGGCCGAAGGTCGTCCAGGGCAGGCCGAGGTTGGCCGGCCACCAGGCGAGCTGCAGGGCCAGGATGGCTCCGACGAGCATCCCGACGACGCCCCAGATGAAGGTCGCGAGCAGAAACTTCTTGACGATCTCGTCGTCATACCGCGGAGCTGCGGCAGCGGGAGAATCAGCGGTCATAGGGGTTCACCTCTCAGGGGGCGGGCCTATGCAGGACTCGTGCCAGCGGCGCGGCGCGACCGGCGGGCGGGCTTGCCTCCTCCGAGGGGGTGGGAATTACCGGGGAGCCGAGGCCAGAAACCGGGCCCCCCTGGCGACGGGAGGGCGCGGGAGCGGCGGCGGTACCCCGCTCGGCTGGGGATTGGGGCCGCTGTGGGGGATGCCACTACGCGGTGTGCGATTTGCCCCAGATTCGCCCTGAAACCGCGTGGGCGGCCTCAATTGACGGTGGCACGGGAGTTGCATTGCCCCAGTCGTCCTGCCTCGCCCACGTCGGGTGCGCGCGTCTTCAGGGCGAAGGAGGGAGCTTGCTCCAATCCCAGACCAGTCAACCGCAGCTCGATGAGATCTTCCGGCGTGTCTTGGCCCTGTGCCACACGCGGCATGGTCGCCTCGCCACGGTGGTGGTCACCGCGCCTTGTGATGTCGACGTGAGCGCCTTGGCGCACCAGCTCGCGTGGCGGCTGGAGTCCGCGGGGCGGGCGGGGGTTGAGGTCGAGGTCCTCACGCACCCGGACCGCGCGGGGCTCGATCTCCTCAGCCTGGAGTTCTCATGGTGAGCGGCGCGCTCGTCGGCGCGGCGCTGGCGGGGGTGAGCGGCGCGCCGCACTGCTTGGGGATGTGTGGTGGGTTCGCGGTGGCTTGTGGCGGGCGCCCGACGGAGGCCGCGGCCTGGCACCTCGGGAAGCTCACGACCTACGCCGCCTTAGGCGCCGCGGCGGGCGCGGTGGGGCAGGGGATCCCCGGCCCGGACTGGGCGGGGCAGGCCCTGGCGCTGACGATGCTCCTGTGGTTCGCCGGGCGCCTCGCCGGGCTCCTCCCCGCGGTGAGCGTGCCGCACGGGCCGCTCTCCCGGGTCGGCGGCAAGCTCCTCGGCCGCGGCGGCGTGCTCTCCCGCTTCGGCTTCGGCCTCGTGAACGGCCTCTTGCCCTGCGGCCTCGTCTACGCCGCCTTGGCGATGCCCGTGGCCACCCAGAGCGCCGCCTGGGGCGCGCTCACCATGCTCGTCTTTGGCCTCGGCACCTTGCCGGGCCTGCTCGCGGCGAGCCTCGGGCTCCGGCGCATCACCCAAGGGTCGATCTGGGGTCGCCGCGCCCTGGCCCTGGTGGTGCTACTGTTGGGTGTCGGGTCGATCTGGGCGAGGCCCACGTCGGCGCCGGTGAGCCCGGACAGCGCCGCCTCGGCGCCACCTTGCCCCCTCCACGCCGGGCCAAACGACGCGCGCTGAGCCCAGGTGGTCTTCTCACTACACGGAGTCTCGTGATGCCATTCCGCAAGATCCTGGTCCCCATCGACTTCTCCGAGTCCAGCGTCCGCGCGCTGCGCCTCGCGGTGGCCTTGGCCCGGCACTCCGGCGCTGAGCTCGGCCTCGTGCACGTCGGCATCTTGCCCCACATCTACAGCGCCGAGATCGGCATGAGCGGCGCCGTCGGGCCCCTGTTCACCCAGGCCGGGGAGCAGCTCGCCCGGGAGCAGCGGCACAACCTCGAGAAGCTCGCCCACGAGGAGATCCCCGACACCCTGCGGCACAGCATCGACGTCCGCGAGGGCTACCCGCCCCAAGAGATCATCACGCTTGTTGCTGACGGCGGCTTTGATCATGTCGTCATGGGCACCCACGGTCGCACCGGGCTCAAGCGCTTCTTGTTGGGCTCCGTCGCGGAGCGTGTCGTGCGTGAGGCGGGCGTCGCCGTCACCGTGGTCCCCTGAGGCGGGCAGGCCGCTCGGCGGGAGCCCTTGACGAACGCGCCCCGTTGGAGGAGGCTGAGGGTGTGCCTCACCACGGATCTCGCCGATGAAGGCGCTGCTCCTCGACGCTGGGCTCCGTCTCCTCGCGGTGTCGCCCCCTCCGGGTGACGCCGAGCCCGCGCCGTCGTTGGAGTCGCTGCTCCCCGAAGAGGCGCTGCGCCGCGCGCTCCGCCGCGTCGTGCTCGGCGCGGACCCGACCCTGAGCGGCTGGCGCACGGTGCTCGTCGAGCGCGGCTTCGCCCGCCGGGTGCGCGTCGACGCCGTGCCCGCGGGCAGCGGCCTGCTCCTGCACGTCTCGGAGATCGACACCGCGGTCTCGACCCAGGCGCTCAGCGCCCCGGCTGAAGACAGCCTGCCCATCGTCCAGGCCTCCGCGCCGCTGGTGCGTTTCACCCGGCTGCACAACCCGGCGATGACCTTGGTGCGTGTGAGCGCGTCCTGCCGGGAGCTGTTCGGCCGCGCCGCGGCGGAGCTCCTCGGCGAGGACGGCGCGTCGCTCCTGTCGTGGGTTCACCCCGACGACCGCGCCCGGCTGCTGGAGCGGGAGCACCTCGCCTACGCCTCCGGGCGGCCCTACCGCGTGACCTACCGCCTCCAACACCCCGACGGCGAGAGCCGCTGGGTGTGGGAGATCGGCGCCCGGGACAGCGAGGGCCACCTCTCCGGCTTCTGGATCGGCGTAGACGGCCTCGTCGAGGCCGAGCGGGACCTCGTCGGCAACGAGCAGCTCTTCCGAGACATCGCCGAGAACATCCCCGAGCTGCTCTGGGTGTCCACCCCTGACGGGCGCCGCCTGCAGTACGTCACGCCGAGCCACGAGGCCTTCTACGGCGTGAGCTTGGCTGAGGTCTACCTGCACCCCCGGGGCTGGTTGGCCCGGGTGCACGACGAGGACCGCGAGCGGGTGCGGGACGAGCTCCGCCGGGCCCTGGCCCGGGGCGAGGAGCTGCGCAGCGAGTACCGGGTGCTCTCACCGAGCGGCGAGGATCGCTGGATGCTCGCCCGGGTCTACCCCGTGCGGGACGCCGCGGGCCGGGTGCGCCGCACCGTCGGGCTCTCCGTGGACATCACCGAGCGCCGCCGCGCCGAGCAGGCCGCGCGGGATCGGGAGACGAGCTACCGGGCGCTCTTGGAGAACGCCAGCGACGCGATCTTGCTCTACGACAAGCAGGGCCAGGTGCTCGTCGCCAACAACCGGGCCTGCGCCTTGACCGGCTACTCCGAGGCCGAGCTGCGCACGCTCCGGGTGAGCGACCTCACCGCCGCCGACGACCTCATCACGAGCCCGCTCACGGGCGGCCCGCGCCTCATCGAGCACCGCCTCATCACCAAAGGTGGCGGCGAGCTGCCCGTCGAGATCAGCGTGAGCGCCTTGGAGGACGGCCGGGTGCAGGCCATCGTGCGCGACATCCGCCAGAGAAAGGAGGAGGAGCGCGAGCGGCAGAAGATCGCCGGGCAGCTCCAGCAGGCGCGCACCCTAGAGAGCGTCGGGCGCCTCGCCGGGGGCATCGCGCACGACTTCAACAACATGCTCGCCGTGATCCTCAACCGCGCGGAGATGATCCTCCAGGATCTCGGCCCGGCCTCGTCCCAGAGCGCCGACATGAAGGAGATCTGGGAGGCGGCGTCCCGGGCGGCGGCGCTCACCCGGCAGCTCCTCGTCTTCTCCCGGCGTGACCTCCCAGACGCCCAGCCCCTCGACCTCAACGACGTGCTCAAGAACCTCACCGGCCTCCTGCGCCGCAGCGTCGGTGAGCACATCGGCCTGGAGATTCTGCTCACCCCGGGCCTGCCCGCGGTGCGTATCGGGCTGCCGCAGATCGAGAACATGGTCGTGAACATGGCGATCAACGCCCGAGACGCCATGCCGTCGGGCGGCACCTTGACCATTCAGACGAGCGCCGCGCGTATCGACGGCCGGGTGGCCCGCCGGGCGAACGACCTCCCCGAGGGGGAGTACGTCGTGCTGAGCGTGCAGGACACCGGCGTCGGCATGAGCGCCGAGGTCGCCGTACACATCTTTGAGCCCTTCTTCACGACCAAACCCCGCGATCAAGGCACGGGGCTTGGCCTCGCCACGGCGTATGGCACGGTCAAAGGCGCCGGGGGGCGCATCGTCGTGCAGTCGGCGCCGGGCCGAGGCGCGCGCTTCGACGTCTGGCTCCCGGCCACCCCGGAGCTCCCCCGGGCGATCACCGAGCCGAGCCCGGCCCCGAGCGCCGCGGAGACGACGCCCAGCCGCCCGATCACCGTCCTGCTCGTCGAGGACGAGCACTCCGTGCGCCAGGTCATCGCCCAGATGCTCGCCCGCCACGGCTACACCGTGATTGAGGCCGAGGCCGGGGACGTCGCCTTGGAGCGAGTGGCCGAGCGCCCCGAGCCCATCGACGTGCTCGTCACCGACGTGATCATGCCGCGGATGTCGGGCAAAGAGCTCGCCGACGCGCTCACCGCCGCGCGCCCCGAGGTGCGGGTGCTGTTCATGTCGGGCTACACCGACGATCTCATCGCCCGCCACGGCGTCTTGGAGCCCGGCATCGCGTTCTTGCAGAAGCCATTCCGCCTCGTGGCCTTGGTCGCGGCGCTGCGTAGGCTGTTGGAGGAGCCGCCGACGCGATAGACCCTCGGGCTAGAAACCAGCCGAGGTCCGCATGCTCATCGCCACCTGGAACGTGAACTCCATCAAGGCCCGCCACGAGCACCTGGGGGCCTGGCTCGACCGCCGCCGCCCCGACGTGGTCTGCCTGCAGGAGCTCAAGTCCGTCGAAGAGAAGCTCCCCGTCGAGCTGTTCACCTCTCGGGGTTACCAGCTCGTCGCCCAGGGCCAGCCGACCTACAACGGCGTCGCCATCGCCTCTCTGCGCCCGATCACCGACGTCGAGCGGGGCCTGCCCGAGGGCGATGAGGGCCAGGCGCGGGTGATCTCTGGGGTCATCGACGGCGCGCGCATCATCTGCGCCTACTGCCCCCAAGGATCCGAGGTCGAGAGCCCCAAGTTCGCCTACAAGCTCCGCTTCTTCGATGCGCTCATCCCCTGGGTCGCTGCGCGGGTGAAGGCGGGGCCCGTGGTGCTCGCCGGGGACATCAACATCGCGCCCTTGCCCGACGACGTGTGGGACGACGTCGAGATGAAGGATCAGGTGAGTTACCACCCCCTTGAGCATGAGCGCTTTCGGGCCCTTGAGGCCCTGGGGCTCAGCGACGTGGTGAAGCCGCGGCTCGCGCCGAGGACCTACACGTTCTGGGACTACCGCGAGCTGTCCTTCCGGCGGAAGCGCGGGATGCGCATCGACCACCTCCTGCTCACCGCGGATCTCGCCGCCCGGGTGACCGGCGCCGGGGTGGACATCGAGGAGCGTAAGAAGGACAAGCCCTCGGACCACGCGCCGGTCTGGGTGACCCTCAGCGCCGATGAAGGCGCGCCGTAAGCCATCTCCGTCGCGGAGCCCGTTAAGATATCCCCATCGACCCGTTCATCTTGATGAGGTGTCTATGCTGCTCGTCCTCCTCGCGCTCAGCCCCCTCGCGCTCGCTCAAGATCCTCAGTTTGAGGACTTCGCCAAAGAGGAGGAGCTCAAGGTCGAGAAGCCCGACGCTGATCTCTCCGCGGAGCTCGGCGGGGTGCTCACCACGGGCAACGCGCGCTTCTACAACGTCGGCGGCGGCGTGAAGGCCGGCCGGAAGTGGACCGACAACCGAATCTCTGGCGCCGCGGGCCTGTCCATCACCCGGGCGGCCTTGGACCTCAACGCCGACGGTCTGCTCGACAGCGCCGAGCGCGCGCAGCCGGTGTCGGACTGGGCGCTCTCGGCCCAGCTCCTCACCACCCAGATCCGCTACGACCGTTTTGTCGGCGAGAAGACCTCGCTCTACGCCCTCGCTGGCGCGGACTCCAACGTGCTCGCCGGGTTCCGGCTGCGCAGCCACGAGCAGCTCGGCGTGAGCCAGAGCCTCGTGAACGACGACAACTTCAAGCTCTTCACCGAGCTCGGCGTAGACTTCGCCCAGGAGGAGTACGCCCCGGGCTCGGACCTCGGCAAAGAGGGCCTCGACTACGTGTTCCCCTCGGCCCGCGTCATGGTCGGCGCGGAGTGGGTGGTGAACGAGAACGTGAAGGTCACCGAAGAGATCGAGGTCTTTGAGAACCTGCTCACCGTGGCCGGGCCCGCCGCCGAGAACGACCTGCGCCTCTACAACCGCGCGGCGATGAACGTGAAGCTCAGCGACAAGATGAGCCTCAAGCTCAGCCACAACCTCACCTTCGACAACGTGCCCGTGCTCATCAGCGACGGCGGCACCCCCGACGACGCCACCGATGACGAGCGCTTCGCGAAGCTCGATCAGACCACGATGGTCACCTTCGTGGCCGCGATCTTCTGAGCCGCTCTGCGGGTTACCATGCGCGGATGAGCACCGTCCTCCTGACCTTCCTGTTGTCGTCTGGCTCGGCTTGGGCCCAAGACGCGGACATGGCCACCCGAGAGGCGGCCGCTTTGGTGGCCCTCGGCGAGCGGGCGAGCCCCGAGGGGCAGCTCCGCGCGCGGGAGCATGTGCTCGGGCGCCTCGAAGCCCTCGGGTTCACGCCGCGCTGCCTCGGCCTTGAGCCGGGCCTCGACGCCTGCTACGCCTGCGTCGGTGAGCCCGCGGCCGGCGCCTTCTGGAGCCTCAGCCACCTCGACGCCGTGAAAGAGGCCCCCGGCGCCATCGACAACGCCGCCGCCGTGGGCGTGAACCTCGCCGCCGCCGCCGCCCTTCGTGGAGAGACGACGCCCCAGCCGGTCTGCTTCGCCTTCCCCGAAGGGGAGGAGCGGGGGCTCCTCGGCGCCGAGCAGCTCCAGGACGCCCTCGCCGCTGAGGGCCACACCCCGGGGCTCGTCTTGTCGATGGATCTGGTCGGGCACGGCGAGCTGACGGCGAACGGCCTGGGCCCGCGCTGGGGCGATGACAGCCTGCGCTGGCTCATGGTTACCCTCGGCGATCCGCCGGTCTCTGTGCCCTTCGTGTACCGGGCGCTCTCCCGCGGCATGCCAAGCATGGAGCGCTCGGATCACCGGCCC
>JAKLKD010000128.1 GCA_023150845.1 Myxococcota bacterium
AGCACTGGCAAGGCGATCCCCTTGTGCGCCGGATGTTCCTCGGCGAGCCGACCACCACTCCGGAGCCTGTGGCGGCGACGCTCATCCGTGAGCTCTGGAGCGCCCAGTCATTACTCGGTCAGGATCTATCGGCGAAGATCGACGCGCTGGAGCGAGCGCTCTTGGAGAAGCGTGGGCGAGGATGCCTGGACGAGCCTACGGAGGAGGTGCAGCCCAGCCCACCGGAGGAGCAATCCACGCTCCAACTGCACGATTCGGAGCCCCCGGGCGCCTATCGGGAATGGCATCGACTGGATCCCCGTTGGGCATCGGAGGTCTTCGTCGCTCCATCCGAGCGGATCAGCTCGGTCGATCAAGGTGATGAACGCTCGGAGGCCAACGTAGAGGCCGGGTTAGGCTCGTTCAATGTGCACAGGGAGCCTCCAGCTGCGCAGGCTTCCATCGAGGGGAGCGATGAGCGATCCATCAGCACGCCAGCGGCAGACGAGGCTCACGATGCACCCCGTGCAACAGACCTGAGCGATCCCGGCGCGAGCGCAGCTGCTGCGCAGGACGAGGGGGCCGAAGGCGCCTTACTCAGCGCAACGTTAGGCGATGAGCCTCATGAGGCCGCTCGTTTATTAGGCTCAGGGGACCCCGAGGAGAGCACCCCAGCCACCCAAGACGAACCACCGGCGGGGGGCGTCGGCGCTGAAGCGGTCGCCCTGTCTTCCGATCGGCTGTACGAGCTGCCTACAGAGGAGATCCCCCTTGGCTCTTCAGATTGGTCCTATCGGCCAGAAGGGTCGCCAGATCAGGGGCTCGTGCACTCACTCGAACGAGGCGCCGAGGGGCAGGCGAGCGAGGCGGCCGCGGCGAAAGATGAAGTCTTCGCTCTAAACGTGGAAGATGCTGACAAGGAGAACGACGGGAAGACGTTGGTTGAGGGGTCTGGAGGGGCATCTCCAAATGGGGTGCGGCTGAACAGCGCGCCTACCCAGGTGTTCCCGAGCGCGCTGAGCTCGTCGCCAACGCTCATTCACATTCCACGCGCGACAGCCGCGGAGCTCGCCGCTCTTCCTTCGGTCGCCACGTCACAAGAGCCCACGCCGCCAGTGGACGCGTCGCTCACAGCAAGCCAAGCAGACAACCAACGAGGGAGGTCGATGGTCATCGCCGCGTCGGTGGGGCTCCTCGCGGCGCTCTTGGCCCTCTGGATCATCTGGCACCGCTCCATAACGCCTAATCATCTCCCGGAGCGTAGTGAGCGAGCGCTTGGGGCGAGTGGGCCGGCGACGGTCGCACCGCAGGCCCTGCCGCGTCCGCAAGAGGACCCTCCTGCAGCTGCGGGTCCTGAAGTTGGTGAGGCCCCTCCTGCGAAGGCGCCAAGCGTAGACTGTTATCCAGACCAGGACCGTGATGGATTCTGGGCGAAGGGGGCTAGGCCTGAACGTGTTGAGGGGAATGAGTGCCCCCAGTATACTGCCAAGCAGGAAGATAAAAACAGAGACAAGTTTGACTGTAATGATGGCAGCGCGCAAGATTATCCAGGCGCGTCAGAGCGCTGTGATGGTTGGGATAACGATTGTGACGGCGAAGAATTCTTGGGGGACAGAGACGACGACAAGAACGGCGAAATAGACTGCCGCCAGGAAGACTTCGGGAAGAAGCATATGAAGGTGAGCGCTTCACCTTTGGGTGGTCCAGGAAACCCCAACTATTCACTTGAGATCCAGGTGGGGTTGCCAGAGACTGCGGTCAAGGGGGCGACTTGTACGCCCTATTTGATCGTAGAGAATAGAGAGTCCGGCAAGATGGCTGGAACTCTCAAACGAGGTGATGGAGAATGGACATGCCATGTGCCTATCGGAGACAGTACACCCCTGGGAGAGCGTTGTTTCCCCAAAGGAAAGCGGCTGGTCCCAGGGGATGAAGAGGTGAATTACACAGTGTCATGCTGCTTTTTTGATAAGAGCTCATACGGACGCTATCAGAGTGATGGCTATAAGGATCCAGAGAAGCGCTTGACTTGCGAGTTCTGGAGTTCAGGAAGCAAAAAGGCCAAGTACTGAAAATTGATAGGTCAACCAACCAACAATCGATGAAGATGCGCCCCCCCGCTTGCCGCGCTACGTCCTGGTGCTCAAGTCATGCGCCGAGGTGACGGTGTTCCAGCGCGCCCTGATCTTGTTCGTCGCGGCGACGGCCCTCTCCGGCTGGGTGAGCGACGACGCGCTGGCCTGCTCGCCGCGGCCCTGTCACCCCGCGGCCTCGGTGCCTGGGGACGGCGCCTCGGTCCCGGCCAACCTCGCCGCCGTGGCGCTGATCCGCTCGGGCTGCGCCCCGGCCGGGGAGGAGCGTGGGCTCAGCGTGCAGGGCGGCGGCGCCGTGAAGCTCGTCGAGGAGGCCAGCGCCGAGCACCCCGGGGCCCTCCTGATCCGCCCCCAAGACGGCGCCCTCACGGCGGGCAGCCGGGTGATCCTCAGCGGGGCGGGCGATCAGCGCGGCCCCCGCAGCCTGCACCTGAACCTCACCGCCCCAGCGCCGCTCCCCGTCGCCTTGGGCGCGCTTGAGGTCGAGCCCCAGGAGCGTGGCCCCGTCGTCGTCGCCACCACGTCCGGCGCCTGCGCCGAGGCGCTGGACGCCGCCTCCGCCAAGGTCACCCTCACCTTAGACGAGAGCGCCGAGCCCTGGCGTGACGCCTTCATCTTCGTCACCCTCGTCGATGGCCAGCCCTGGCATCCTTCGGCCACTTTGCCGGAGCCCGCGCCCTTCGGCGGGAGCTGGGTCGGCCGCGGCCATGACCTGCTCTACGCGGCCTGCACCCCGGATCACAACGCGCCCCTGACCCTGAGCCCCGGCGCCCACAGCGTCGAGCTCGTGGCGACGCTCCCCGGTATCCCGGAGCAGAGCTGGCGCGCGGGGCCGGTCCAGGTGTCGTTGGCCTG
This sequence comes from Myxococcota bacterium, assembly GCA_023150845.1. GTDB lineage: Bacteria > Myxococcota_A > UBA796 > UBA796 > CAJQPC01 > JADKFE01. The sequence continues at coordinate 2,928 of JAKLKD010000128.1, forward strand.
CGGTGACCAAGGGGTCGTCGTCGCCACCGAGGAGCCGATCGCCGCCCCGGCGGAGGCCTCGGAGCTGCCCTTCGCCTGGATCCCCTCGGCGGACTTTCTGCTGAACGCGGGCAAGTGGATGATCGCCTGGTGGACGATCAAGGGCATCGGCACGGTGGTCTTGTGGCGTCGGCGCCACCACATTCGTGACTGGCTGCACCAGCGCTTCTTGTGGGCTTGGGCTCGGCTGAAGGGCGGTGGCGCGGCGACGGCCCCGGCCGCGCCCGTCGATGAGGCGCCCCGTGGAGAGCCCTGAGCCGCGCGTTCAGCGCCTCGGCTACCTGCTCGTGTGGTCGGCGCTGATGGCCGTGTCGTTCACCGCCGCGCCCCCGACGCGCCCGGACCAGACGGAGTGGGTGCTGCGCCTGCTCACCGGGGACTGGGCCGGGGAGGACGCCCTGGTGATCGCGCACTTCATGCTCATGGGCATCTGGCCCTGGCTCATCGGCGCCCAGGCGGCGCCGCTGTTGAGCGCGCGTCCGCTCCCGCTCTGGCCCTTCGTTCTCTTGGCCAACGCGCTCGGGGCCTTCGCGCTCTTGCCGGGCCTGTTCTTGCGCTCTTACTCGCAGCGGCGCCAGCCCTCCTCGGCGCCGCTCTCGCTGCTCGCGGGTCGAGGGGTCGTCAGCCTGCTCACCCTGGCGACCCTCTCCTTGGGCGCCTGGGGCCTCTTCGCCACCGAACCCGGGGTGTGGTGGCACGCCACGAGGACCGAGGCCTTCATGTTCATCATGGGCTTCGACTTCTTGGCGTTCTGGCTGACCTCGATGCTCTTGCAGCGTGAGCTGGGCCGCGACTGGCGCTGGGCCCTGCTCCCGATGGTCGGCCCGCTCTTGGACCTCTGGTTCTTGCGCAGCGAGCCCCGGGTGAAGCCGAGCCCCTGAGCGCCTGGCTCAGCCGCCCTGGGCCCCGGAGAAGCCCGTAGGCGCCGGGGGCGGCGTCATGAGGTCCACGAGGGCCTGGGCGAGCGCGCCGCCGGAGACGAGGCGCTCCCGGGCGGCCTTGAAGGCGTCCTCCCACTGGGTCACGAAGCCTTCAGCGAGCTCGATGGGGGCGGTGACCTGCTGCACCCGGGCCAAGGCCTCGGCCTCCAGCTCCTCGGTGCGGGTGGTGAGGGCGCTCGCGGCGACGGGGCCCGTCTCCAAGACCAGCTCACGAAGGTGGCTCGGCAGGCCATTCAGCGCGTCGGTGCGCACGACGAGGGCGGCGACCTGCACGCCGAGGCGCACGGCGACGAGCTGATCGAGGCGGGGCGCGCCAAGCCAGCCCCGAGACTCGGCCTGCATCAGGGTGGCGGGCACGACGGAGAGCTCGGCCTTGTTGAGCCGGTGCCGCACGGCGGCCTCGTCAAAGGTGAGCGGGGCGGTCACCCCGGCGACCTCGTAGAGCGCCTTGAGCGCGAGATCCCCCTTGGGCAGGTAGACCTGCTGGGCGCCCATGTCGGCGGGAGAGCGCAGGGCCACGCCCCGGGTGAAGAGGTAGCGGCTGCCGACGTTGCCCCAGCCGAGCACGGTGAGCCCAGCGGCGCCGAGCTGGCGGTCGAGCTCCGGCCGGGCGCGGCCCAAGGCCTCGCTCAGCTCCGTCCAAGACCCGAAGAGGCCCGGGAGCTGGAGCACCTGGGCCGAGGGCGCGGCCTGGTAGAGCCCCGTCGCGCTTACCACGCCGCCGTCCCACACGCCCGCGAGCAGGCGGCGCGTGACCTCCTCCTCGTCAAGGCCCCGATCGCCGCCGTCGTGGATCACGCTCGTGTCGAGCTGGCCGTTGGAGGCCTTCTCCAGGTGGCGCGCCCACACGCTGAGCACCTTGCCCCAGGCGTCGTCGCGCTGGTTCATCGTGGCGAGCTTCAGCGCCGCGAGGGGCTCGATCTCATCGGACTTGGCGAAGGCGCGGCCCGGCAGCGCGGCGACGAGGGCGCCAGCGCTGAGCCAGGTGAGCAGGTTCCGGCGGGTAGTCGAGACGGGCATGGGGCCTTGCTCCAGCGGGGACGCTCCATCATACCCCGTCGCGGGCCGCTTCGTCGCCTCCCCACCAGCGCCGCGGCCGCGGGTAGGCCGCCGGGTGCGCCGCGCGGTACCAGGCGGCCAAGGCGGGCAGGCCCTCCTTCGCCGCTTGGGGGTGCAGGTGGTGCACGACGTGGTAGCCCACGTTGAGCGGCGCGAAGAGGAGCTGCCCCAAGGGGTCGAGGTTGTGATCTCGGGTCGTGCGCAGGATGGTCTCGACGCGGCGGTCTGTGGCGCGGGCGTCGCTGTGCTCCTCCAGGAGCCGCCAGCCGCACAAGAGCCCGGCCACCCAGGCCGGGATCACGACCCCATAGACGAGGGCCCCCGGCGAGGCGAGGCCCACGAGCGCCAGGAGCGCGAGGGGCAGGAGCAGGCGGCGCTCGGCCACCGCGCAGCGGATCACCTCGGGGTGGTCCGTCAGCGGGGCGCCGGAGCGGTCCTGCAGGAGCCCCCGGGCGTAGAAGCCGCGGAGAGAGGGGAGCGTCGCCGCGAGGCTGCCGACGAGGGCGCGGAGGGTCCAGACGAAGATCAGGAGCCCGGTGCGCTGCCAATAAAAGAGGCGCAGCAGGGGGCGCCCGACGAGCGGCGGCTTGAGGTAGGGGTCCGTCGGCATCCCCGAGTCGCGGTGGTGGCGCAGGTGGTGGTACCGCATCGCGTCGACGGTGGACATGATCGGCCAGCCCGCCAAGACCTCCAAGAGCCGCGCCTCGGCGCTCCGCTGGGGCGGCATGTGGCAGAGCTCGTGGAGGATGACGCCTAAGGCGTTGAGGCGCCCGCCGATGAGCAAGGCCCAGAGCGGGTAGAGCGGCGCGGGGCCGAGGGCCATCCCCAGCCAGCAGCCCAAGATCACCGCCCACACCCCGGCGGCGTCGAGGAGGTTCTTTCGGAGGCTCGCCGGGGCCAAGAGCGCGGTAGGCGCGGAGCGGCGCGCGACGGGATCCGCCTCGGCGAGCTCAAGCTCCAAGGCCCGCGTCGGGTCTTGAGGCCCGGCGGCCGCGGCGGCCTCAGTCACGCAAGGCCAAGGCCAAGGCGGGGTTGTCCGGGGCGCGCTGGGCGGCGAGGCGGACGTAGCGGGCGGCGGACTCGGCGTCCCCGGCGGCGGAGGCGAGCTGGGCGAGCACGATCAGCCACTCCGCGGAGTCGGGGTCACGCTTGGCCTGGGCCTCGGCGATGGCCCGGGCGCCGCTCTGGTCCCCCTTGAGGGCCAAGGCGTAGGCATAGGTCACCAAGAGCGCGTCGCCGCCCCGGCCGGCCTGCAGCCCGAGCTCAGCCCGAGCGGCGGCGGCGGTCGCGGCCTGGACCGGATCTTGGGCGGTCTGGGCCAGAAGCTCGGCGACGAGGAGCTCGGCGAGGGGGGAGGTCTCGTACGCCTTGGCGAGGGCCTGGGCCTCGGTCAGCCGGGCGCTCGGGTCCCCGGCGGCGGCGCTCACCTGGGCCAAGGCGCGCACGGCGATGATGCCGCCTCCGCGCCACACGGCCTCGCTGAGGTTGCTGAGCGCGGAGTCGAGCGCCTTGGGATCCCCCCGCTGGGCGAGGCCGAGGCCCAAGAGCACCCGGGGATCCGTCGCGCCGTCGCGGCGCAGCGCCTGGAGGTAAGCGGCCTCGGCGGCCTGGGCGTCGCCCCGGCTGAGGTGCACGTTCCCCGCCAAGAGCGCGAGCTCCAGATCGACGGTGAGCCGCGGGCGGGGGTCGTCGAGGCCCTCAGCGTAGAGCTTGAGCACGGCGTCGTGCTGGCCCTGGGCGAACAGCGCCTTCGCCCAGGCCGACCGCGCGCTGGCGCAGGAGCCGTCTTGGGTCGCCGGGCCGGCGTAGGTCTCGCCCTTCTTGTCCGCCTCGGCCTTCGCCTCAAGGTGCGCCTTTCGCTCGTCCCGGGGGATGTCGATCCAGGCGCCGTAGAGGGAGGCGGCGCGCTCGTAGTGCCGCGCGGCGGCGGCGGCGTCCCCGGCGGACCAGCGGAGATCCCCGAGGAGCTGCTCCGAGGCGCAGGCCTCGGGCCAGGTCGTCAGGGCGAGGTTCGCGTGCTCCAGGGCCTTGGCCTCAAAGCCCTCCAGCCCGGCGTAGACCGTCGCCAAGGCGCGGTGGGTCCCGGCGAGGGCCTCGGGCTTCGGGGGCTCGCCGGTCTTGGGGTCGGGCTCCAGCTTCTTGACGAGGTTCTCGACCTTGAGCGCCTGGGCGCGGTCGGCGGGGATGGGCTTGGCGGGGTCGAGGGGGGCCTCTGGTGAGGTCGCGTTCGGGCGGCTCGACGGCGCCACACGCAGCACCCCGGCGCCGAGGTCCCAGGCGAGATCCCAGGCCCCGGTCACCTGGGCGCGCAGCACGAGGTCGTAGGGCTCCTGGGCGTAGCCGCGGAGGTCCATGGTCTCGACGGCGGCGACGCTGAGGCTCTGACCGGCGACGCTGACCTTGGACTGCACGAGGCGCTGGTTGCCCAGGCGGGTGAGGGGCGTCGCGGCGTCCACCAGCGGGCGGCTGAGCTCGGCCATGGGGCCGCTCTTGAGGCTGCCGCTGAGCGCCAAGGCCGCCACGGCCTCGGCGTCGCCGATCTTCACCGGCACGAGCAGGGTGGAGGGCGTGTTGTAGCCGATAGTGACTCGGCCCTGAGTCACGGCCCCGCCGAGGCTGCGGCTGACGGCCACCTCGCCGCCCTGGATCGAGCCCAGCACGGCCTGGGCGCTCGACGCTGGGGCCAAGGTGAGGGTGCCGTTCGTGCGGGAGAGCGCGCCGACGAGCTGCGGCAGGCCGCCGAGGCCGATGACGCCGTCGATCGAGAGCCCGCCGATCTTCTTCTGGTAGCCGACTTTCGCCCAGAGCCCGTCGATGACGGCGCCCTCAGCGAGCTGCACGCCGCCGAGCTTGACGTAGGCGTCGGGGGACTCGGGATCGCCGATCCAGCCATCGACGCTGCGCTGCTTGGGCTTGAGGCCCAAGGCGTCCACGACGCCGTCGCTGACCTCGCTGAGCCCCACGGAGGGGTCGAGGATGAAGAGGTAGTCCTTCGCCGCCTCGCCTTCGCCGAGGCGCACCCGGACGAGGGGCGAGGCGTCGTCGGGGGAGGCGATCACCAGGGGCATCACCACGGGCGCGGTGAGGCTGACCTCGGCGCTGCCTCCGTAGAGGGTCTCCGGTGAGATCGGGGCCCGCACCGCCGGGGCGTGGGTGCCCTCTTTGAGCGCGCGCTTGGCGTAGCGCAGCTCTCCGGCGCAGGCGGGGAGGAGGACGAACAGGAGGCTCAGGTGAAGCGCACGCATCAGGGGTCCCTTCGGGCTTTGTTGTGCCGGGTGCTTCTTCAGGCGGTCCATGCTAACCCCCTTCACGACAAGTCAGGAGGCATCATGTCTGCGATCTATGAGGTCTACGCGCGGCAAGTGCTCGACTCCCGCGGGAATCCAACGGTTGAGGTCGAGGTCACCTTGGACGACGGCGCCGTAGGCCGCGCGATCGTCCCCTCAGGCGCGTCCACCGGGGAGCATGAGGCGATCGAGCTGCGCGACGGCGGCGCGGCCTGGAAGGGCAAAGGCGTCACGAAGGCCGTCGGCCACGTCAACGACACCTTGTCCCACCACCTCATCGGCCTCGACGCCCGGGACCAGGCCACCATCGACAAGATGCTCATCGACCTCGACGGCACGGCGAACAAGTCACGTTATGGCGCGAACGCCATCCTCGGCGTGAGCATGGCCGTGGCGAAGGCCGCCGCGCTGCATCTTGACCTCCCGCTCTACCGCTACCTGGGTGGCTCTAACGCCAAGACGCTCCCCGTGCCGATGATGAACATCATCAACGGCGGCGCCCACGCCGACAACAACGTCGACGTGCAGGAGTTCATGATCCTCCCCGTCGGCTTCGACACCTTCTCCGAGGGCCTGCGCTGCGGCGTTGAGGTCTTCCACACCCTCAAGGGCGTGCTCAAGAAGCGGAAGTTCGCCACGGGCGTCGGCGACGAGGGCGGCTTCGCCCCGGACCTGCCGTCGAACGAGGACGGCCTCGCCCTGGTCTGTGAGGCCGTCGAGGCCGCGGGCTACAAGCTCGGCGAGCAGGTCGTCTTGGCCTTGGACGTCGCGGCGAACGAGCTCTACAAGGACGGCGTCTACACCTTCGGCGGCGTGCAGATGAGCTCCGCCGAGGTCGTCGAGCGTTACGTCGAGTGGTCCTCCCGGTACCCCCTGCTCTCCATCGAGGATGGCCTCGCTGAGGACGACTGGGAGGGCTGGAAGCTCCTCACCGACCGCCTGGGCGGCAAGGTGCAGATCGTCGGCGACGACCTCTTCGTCACCAACCTCAAGCGCCTCGCCGACGGCATCCAGCGCGGCGTCGCGAACTCCATCCTCATCAAGCTCAACCAGATCGGCACGGTCACCGAGACCCTGGACGCCATCGAGATGGCCCACAAGGCGGGCTACACCTCGATCTCGTCCCACCGCTCCGGCGAGTCCGAGGACACCTTCATCGCCGATCTCGCCGTCGCCGCGGGCACCGGGCTCATCAAGACCGGCTCGGCCTGCCGCACCGACCGCATCGCGAAGTACAACCAGCTCCTTCGCATCGAGGATGAGCTCGGCGACGCCGCCCGGTACCTGGGCCGCCGCGCGCTCAAACGTTAGGCGCTGCGCTCCAGGGGCAGGCGGGGCGCGCCGAGGAGCGCCTCGCCCAGCACGTCGGGCAGGGTGAGGGCCTCGTCGGGATCGAGGGGCACGGGCTCGGTGAGCAGCTTCTCGAGGCCCAGGCGCAGGATCTCGGCGCGGTCACCGTCGGCGGCGAGGCGGCCCTTGTCGTGCCAGGCGCGGCCGCCGTCAAACCGCACGACGTCCTTGAACGGGCGCAGGGCCAAGGACCACGAGCAGCGGCCTTGGCGGTAGAGCGCGGCGTAGGCGAGGCTCGGGGACTCCTCCCAGCAGAGCAGCAGGCAGGCCCCGAGGCGCTTGGAGAGCGCGGGGCAGGCGAGCTCCTCCACCCAAGGCAGGCCGCCCCGGGCGACGGGGCCCTGCGGGGCCAAGGAGAGGGCCTCTTCGCCCAGGGGGTCGAGCAGGCGGCCGCGGCGGTCGTCGTTTCGTAAGGCGAAGAGGCGCAGGCGCGGCGGCAGCGGGGAGGCGCGGCGGAAGAGCTCGTTCGGCGTGAAGGGCCCGGCGAGCTGGAGGAAGAGGCGCGCCGCGGGGTGCAGGCGCGCGGCGGGCAGAGCCTCCCGCACGGCGGCCAAGGCGAGGCGCTCAGCGTCGGGCTGATCGAGGCAGATCCAGGCGCGCAGGCTCAATCAGAGCTCGCAGTCGTCGGCCCAGTTGGGGTCGGCGGGCTCAGGGGCGGGCTCGGAGGGGGTGCGGCAGGCGTCGGTGTAGTCTTTGGTCCACTCCCGGACGGCCTCACGGTCCACCGGGGCGGCCTCGTCATGGCAGGCCTCCCACTCCGCCGTCGACTCGTAGAGCGCCATCTGCTCATCGAGGCAGTCGCGCCAGTCCTCGGGGGCCACGCAGCGGCAGTGGGCCTCAGCGAGGTCGGACCACCAGGTCTCGACGGAGTAGCCGCAGCCGATCACGAACATCAGGAGGAGCATAAGGATCCTTAACCGCGCCGGGGCGGGCGGCCTTTGGAGGTGCGGCGGGGGGCCTTCTGGCCAGGATCGGCCTTGGACGAGGCGGCGTTGGCGCGGGCGCTGATGGTGCGCTCCTCGCTGGGCAGCTCACCGGAGAGCTCCATGGCCCAGCTCTCCAGGGCGCGCAGGCGGTCGCGCAGGCGCGCGGCCTCCTCAAAGTCGAGGCGCTCGGCGGCGGCCTTCATCTCGGCGCGCAGGCGCTTGAGGGTCTCGGGGATGGCCGTGAGCGGCAGGCTCTTGGCCTCCTCGGGGGCGCGGTTGTCGGCGGCGAGCTTGGCCTCGGCGCCGGGCTCACCGCCGCCGAGCATGTCGGCGAGGTGGCTCTCGATGGCGCGCACGATGGTGCGGGGCGTGATGCCGTTCGCGGCGTTGTGCGCCTCTTGCAGCGCCCGGCGGCGGGCGGTCTCGGACATGGCCTTCCGCATCGACTCGGTGACCTTGTCGGCGTAGAGGATGCAGCGCCCTTCGGCGTTTCGGGCGGCGCGGCCGATGGTCTGGATGAGGCTGCGCTCGCTGCGCAGGTAGCCCTCTTTGTCGGCGTCGAGGATCGCGACGAGGGAGACCTCGGGGAGGTCCAGGCCCTCTCGCAAGAGGTTGATGCCCACGAGCACGTCAAACTCGCCGAGGCGCAGGTCCCGGAGGATCTCCATGCGCTCCAGGGTGTCCACGTCGCTGTGTAAGTAGCGCACCCGCAGGCCCAGCTCGCGGAAGTAGTCCGTGAGCTCCTGGGCGAGCCGCTTGGTGAGCGTGGTGACGAGCGCGCGCCAGCCCTGGCTGATGACCAGGCGGAGCTCGGCGAGGAGGTCGTCCACCTGGGTGACCGCGGGGCGCACCTCGACGATGGGGTCGAGGAGGCCCGTGGGGCGGATCACCTGCTCGACGAGCTGTTTGCCCGACTTCTCAAGCTCGTAGGGGCCCGGCGTGGCGCTCACATAGATGACCTGGTTCAGCCGCTCCTCAAACTCGTCGAAGCGTAGGGGGCGGTTGTCGAGCGCGCTCGGCAGGCGGAAGCCGTAACGCACCAGCGTCTCTTTGCGGTTGCGGTCGCCGACGTACATGCCCTGGACCTGGGGGAGGCTGACGTGGGACTCGTCCACGACGAGCAGCCAGTCCTTCGGGAAGTACGAGAGCAGGTTCGGCGGCGGGGCGCCCTCGGGGGAGCCGGTGAGGTGCCGGGAGTAGTTCTCGATGCCCGAGCAGTAGCCGAGCTCCTCGATCATCTCCAGGTCGTACTGCACCCGCTGCTCCAGGCGCTGGGCCTCGACGAGCTTGTTCTCGGCGTTCAAGGAGGCGAGGCGCTCGGCGAGCTCGGCGCGGATGGACGCGACGGCTTGGTCGATCTGCGACTTGGGGGTGACGTAGTGCGAGGCGGGGTAGACGCAGCAGAGGTCCAAGGACTCCAGGCGCACGCCGCGCAGCGGGTCGATGAGGGAGATCGCCTCGACCTCGTCGCCCCAGAGCTCGACGCGCAGGGCGTGGTCTTGCTCATGGGCGGGGAAGATCTCGATGACGTCGCCGCGGGCGCGGAAGGTGCCGCGGTGGAAGTCCATGTCGTTGCGGGTGTACTGAATCTCGACCAGCTTCCGCAGGATGGCCTCACGGCTCACCCGCTGCCCCTTCTCAAGGCGCAGAAGCATGTTGCTGTAGGCCTCGGGAGAGCCGAGGCCGTAGATGCAGCTCACCGAGGCGACGATGATGACGTCGCGGCGCTCCAAGAGAGCCCGGGTGGCGGCGTGGCGCAGCTTGTCGATGCGCTCGTTGATGAGGCTGTCCTTCTCGATGTAGGTGTCCGAGGAGGGGACGTAGGCCTCAGGCTGGTAGTAGTCGAAGTACGAGACGAAGTACTCGACGCAGTTCTGGGGGAAGAGGTTCTTGAGCTCCCCGTAGAGCTGGGCGGCGAGGGTCTTGTTGTGGGCCAAGACGAGGGTGGGGCGCTGGCTGTTGGCGATGACGTGGGCGATGGTCATCGTCTTGCCAGAGCCCGTGATGCCCAGGAGCACCTGGTGCTTCTCTCCGCGGGCGAGGCCGTCGGTGAGCGTCGTGATGGCCTTGGGCTGGTCCCCGGCGGGGGGGAAGGGCGCGTGGAGCGTGAGCTGCATAGGGCCGCGGTTGTATCTCGTCGTGGGCTAACTGAACAGGCCAACAGTCCATCCCCGTCGCGCCGCTGCCCGGATATGGGGTGGCTCCTGTCCTGTGGAGGTGTTCATGCTCCTGTTGGCCTTGCTCTCGGCCTGCGGCCCCGACCTCGGGCCCCTCGCCGTCTCGGTCTGTGAGGCCCTGCCGGGGCTCTCCATCGACGCCCCGGCCCGGCAGATCCTCGGGGACAAGGTCGTCGCCGAGGAGCTCCTCGCCTGGGATCAGCAGGTCACCCCGGCGCCGGGCATGGTCGCGATGGGGCTCAAGGGCTACGGCGTGATCCGCGCGTCGAGCGCCTGTCGGGTTGAGGCCATCGAGGACGGCGCCGTCGTCGTCGTGCGCAGCGAGCCCGACGTCAACCCGGCGAGCTTCGTCACCGAGGAGGTCGCCGATCTCCCCCTCGTCGAGCGCCGCCACCGCCTCTCCGTCGTGGACGGCCCCGACGGCCAGCGCCTCGCCGTGGGCCTGCTCGCCGCCCAAGCCAAACAAGACGCGGCCTTGGCCGCCGTCGCCGAGGGGCGCCTCGACGAGGCGATCCTCAGCCTGAAGGCGCTGCACGAGGAGCTGCCGGATCCCGGCCTGCTCTTCCTCGTCGAGAACCTCATCGCGCCGCCGCCGCCCGCGGAGCCGCCGCCGGTCGAGCTCATCGCGCCGCCGAGCGAGGCTCAGCCGGGCTGAGCCCCCGTCGCGGCGGCGAAGGGCGCGGAGCCCTTGGGCGCGAGGAGGTCGATGGGGTACACCGGCCCGCCCGCGGCGAGGTACTCGCAGATCTCCAGGGCCTCGGCGTTGCGCAGCTTGAGGCGCCGGATCTCGTCGAGGGTGAACCAGGCCGCCCGCAGGGTGTCCTTCCGGGGCACGGACTTGGGCGGCCGGTCGTCGATGGCGTGGCCGGTGAAGAAGACCCGCAGACGGGAGTTGTCCTTCGACGCCGGGGTGTGCTCGATACGCACGACGCCGTCGATGGCCACGGGCACCCCGGCCTCCTCCATCGTCTCGCGCACGGCGCCGTCGACGAGGCTCTCACCGGGCTCGATACGCCCGGCGGGGAGGTACCAAGGCTTCTCTTTTTTGTCCTCCTGCACAAGGAGAAATTGATCTTCTCGCCGCACGGCGACGAGGGCGAAGGTCCATGTAGGGATTGGGCTGCGAGACATGCCGCGCAAGATAACCGCATCGACGCCGGGGCCAGAAGCGTGAGGGGAGGAAACTCTGGGTCTGCGGCGACGGGAGACCGGGCGGCGGCCCGCGGGAGCGGTTAACGGGCTCTGGTCGGCGCGTCGGAGCGCGCGATGACAACTTGTCACGGCCTCGGGCCTTCCTCCAGGCGCCGATGACACGCTGTCGCGAACCCCACGCCCCGGCGGCAGCCTGAGCCCCTCCCAAGCTGGCCCGGATCTTGCATCGGCAGAGGTCAGGAGAGTCTTCGTGATCGCGGCCCTCAAAGCTCTGCTCCAGACTCGTCGCGTCCAAGCGGGCGCGGCCTTGATCGCGCTGACGTCGTTCTTGTCAGCGGCCACCCTCAACCAGGCGCTCAAGCGTGTGGTCTTCTCGTTGCCCGAGGGCGCCGAGCCTATCGACGCGAGCCCCGTCATCGCCGGTGAAGGGGAGCCCGTCGCTGAGGGCGGCGCCCCAGACAATGCCGAGCCGGGCCCCGACGAGGCCGCGCCGCCGGAGGAGAACTCCGACCCTGGCCGTCGTCGCCTGAGCAAGGCTGAGCTCGTTGATCCCTTCGTGCGCCGGTCGATGTTCGACTCCACGAAGGTCGGCGCCACGGCGGACGGCGTCACCGGCGGCGAGAGCGGCATGAGCGAGCTTCGGTACGTGCTCATCGCCACCATGGTCGCCGAGCCGGAGATGTTCTCTTCAGCCCTCATCGCCAAGGACGACCGCGAGAGCCGCAGCCAAGGCTACGGCCTCGGGGACACCCTGGAGGGCGGCGAGGGCAAGATCGTGCGCATCGAGGCCAAGAAGGTCTGGATCGACCGCGGCACGGGCGAGCTCGAGTACATCGAGATGGGCGCGAAGGGGGAGGCCAAGCCCCGTCCCTCGTCTGAGCCCGAGCCCTCGGCGGAGGCTGAGGGCGGCATCACCAAAGAGGGTGACAACAAGTTCATCGTCGAGCGCAAGCTCTTGGAGGAGGCGATGGCGAACATCGACTCCTTGGCCTCTAAGGTCCGGGTCGTCCCGCACCGGGGGCCCGACGGTGAGGTCGACGGGTATCGCCTAAGCGCGATCCGTCGCGGCAGCATCTTCGACAAGCTGGGAATCAAGAACGGCGACATTGTCCACCAGGTCAACGGCATGGGTCTCACCAGCCCTGACCAGGCGCTGTCCGCCTTCCAGAGCCTTCAGAGCGAGTCCAACTTCACCTTCGAGGTCTCCCGGCGAAACAAGCGGCAGACCTTCGAGTATGAGGTCCGTTGAGCGGACGCGGAGCCGATGTGGCGAGCCGGAACCTGTTGCGAGCGCTGATCCCGAGTGGCGTGCTGTTGTGCGCTGGCCTCCTCGCGGGCCGTCCGTCCTATGCCCAGGACGGAGAGGACCCCCAAATCCCGCCGCGCATCGACGGGCCGACCGCCCCTGTGGTCGGCGCGCCGCGCCCAGGCGGGCCCGCGCCGCTGCCTGTGCCCGCGACCCCCGAGGAGGCCCAGCCCGAGCAGGGCGAGAAGCCCGGGGCGGAGAGCACGGACCCCTCCGGCGCCCCCAAGACCGCCGAGGTCAACAAGCCCCCGTGCATCGACCCCACGGTCAAGGTGCGCATGGACTTCGTGGACGTCGAGATCCGCGACCTGGTCGAGTACATGGCCCGGATCACCTGCCGGAACTACATCCTGCAGGACGACCTCAAGGGCAAGATCACGATCATCTCCCACACCGACGTCACCATCGCCAGCGCGTATGAGGCCTTCCTCGCGGCGCTGGAAGTGGCGGGCTACACGACGGTTGAGGTGGGCACGAGCACCAAGGTCATCCCCAACGGGGAGGCCTCGCAGTCCCCAGTGCGGGTGTACGAGGGCTCAAGCGTCTCGTCGTCCAACGCCTACATCACGCAGATCTTCCAGCTCGACAACATCAACGTCTCCGACATCTCCTCCGTCGCCCAGGGCCTCGCCGGTCCCAAGGCGAAGATCGTGGCCTACGCGCCGACGAACACGCTCATCGTGACCGACGCCGCGGTGAACATCCGCCGCATGTGGAAGGTCATCAGCCAGCTCGACGTGGCCGCGCCCAAGGCCGAGCTCAAGATCGTGACCTTGCAGTACGCCACGGCCACTGAGGTGAAGACCCTCATCGAGCAGGTCTACGGCTCGGCCGAGTCCACCTCGTCGAGCTCCCGGTCCAGCGCCGCGACGCCGGAGGCTGGTGGCAACCGCCGCCGCCGGGCCACGACGGAGTCCGCCCCGGCCGCCCCCACGGCGTCCAACGTCGGCAGCGAGGGCAGCTACATCCAGAAGATCGTCGCCGATGAGCGCACTAACTCCCTCATCCTCCTCGCGAACGAGGAGGCGATGGCCAAGGTGCTCGCGCTCATCGCGGAGCTGGATCGTGACGTGGACCCCGCCTCCCGCTCCCAGATCCACGTCGTCTACCTGGAGCACGCCAAGGCCGAGGACGTCGCCCAGGTGCTCTCGAACCTGAGCCAGGCGAACCGCGGCGGCGCCGCCTCCTCCCAGCAGCGCAACTCCACACAGACCGCGGCGCAGCGGCGGAACCAGCCCGGCGGCGGCGCTCCGGCGGACGCGGGCCCGGCGGCCGGCGCGGAGAGCGGCGCGGCCTCGCTCCTCGACGACAGCATCCGTGTCACCTCCGATGAGAACACAAACTCGCTCGTGATCATCGCCTCGCCCGAGGCGTATGAGACGCTCCGCCACGTCATCGACCAGCTCGACATCCGCCGC
>JAKLKD010000129.1 GCA_023150845.1 Myxococcota bacterium
CGCCCGTCTCCGCTACGGGAAGTGCCTCGTCGCCCAGGGCCAAGGCCCCAAGGCCGAGGAGCACTACCAGGAGTCCGTTGAGTGGTTCACGAAGGCCAAGGCCTCCGGCACAAACTTCACCTCCGGCGTCGAGTTCGTCGCCGAGATGATGTTTGTCCTCGCCGAGAAGCAGTTCAACGAGTTCTCCGCCCTGGAGATCTCCGGACCCAAGTCCAAGGTCTCCCGCGCCCAGGAAGACAAGGCCCTCACCGACTCGCTGTTCAAGAAGGCCAAGGCGCTCCAGGCCATCGAGGCCACCTACGCCGACATCATCAACACCGGCGCCGGTGAGTGGGGTCTCGCAGCCCTCGTCCGCCTCGGACAGGCCTACGAGAACTTCGGGCAGGCGCTGCTCAAGTCTTATGTGCCGTCTTACCTCACCGAGGATCAGCGTGAGCTCTACACGATGACCCTTGAGGACAAGGCCTATCCCCAGACCGAGAAGGCCGTCGCCGCCTACGACACGGCGCTGACGAAGTCTTACGAGCTGAACCTCTACAACGACAACACCGCGTTCGCGACCCGTAGGCTCGGTGAGCTTCGCCCGGATGACTACCCTGGCCTTGAGGAGGAGCTCCTCAAGCCGGCGTACATCTCCGCCGCGCAGAAGACCACCACCTTCGAGACCGATCTCTGAGCCGAGCGTCGAGGAGCCCCCCAATGACCCTTCGTTCTATCAGCACTGTCCTCGCGCTCATCATCGGCGTGACCGTCACCCCCGGCTGCGGCCCCAAGAAGGTCGAGCCTGAGGTCACGGTGGACGAGAGCACCATCACCGACCCCCTCTTCTTCGCGAAGCGGGGCGTCACCAAGCTCCAGGCGGCGACGCCGGACTACCAAGGCGCCTACACCGACTTTGAGCGGGCGACGACCTTGGACCCGAACAACGCCAAGGTCCAGTACAACGCGGGCTGGACGGCGGAGCGCCTTGGCAACAAGGCCAACGCCGAGAAGCATTACCGCGCCGCCCTGGCCGCCAAGGCGGACTACACCAGCGCGCTGGTGAACCTCGCCACGATCCTCGGCGCCGACAAGCGCTACGACGAGGCGATCACCCTCTACAAGACCTACCTTGACGCCAAGCCCGACGACTTGGAGATCAAGAACAGCCTCGCGGAGGCCTACACCCGCGCGGGTCGTTTCGACGAGGCCATCGCCGAGGCCCAGTCCGTCCTGCAGAAGAACCCCGAGGACGTCACGGCCTACCGCAACCTCTCGCGGGCCTATTTCGACAAGGGTGAGCTCGCCATGAGCCAGCTCTGCGCCGAGAAGGCGAAGACGCTGAACGAGGGTGACCCGGGCATCTACAACAACATCGGCGTCACCTACCTGCAGCAGGGCAACCTCCCCGCCGCCATCGACGCCTTCAAGACCGCCATCCAGCTCGACGCCGACCACATTGAGGCGAACCTCAACCTCGGCTACGTCGCGCTGAACTCCGGCGACTACGTCCAGGCTAAGACCTGCTTCTCCGCCGTGTCGCAGTCGAACCCCGAGAACGTGGACGCCCTCCTCGGTCTCGCCATCGCCTTGCGCGGCACGAAGGAGCTTGAGGAGTCGAACAAGGTCTACGAGCGGATCATGGCCCTGGATCCGACCAACGAGCTGGTCTACTTCAACGCGGCGACGCTGCACGAGAAGTACACCAAGGACTACAAGGCCGCGCTCAAGATGCTGGAGCAGTACAAGACCGTGAACGAGGGCAAGATCGGCCCCAACCACGAGGTCTTCGCCCGCATGGAGCGCGTCAAGCAGTCCCAGATCGAGGAGGACAAGCGCATCGCCGAGGCCGCGGCGAAGGCCAAGGCCGCCGAAGATCGTAAGAAGGCCCAGATGGCCCAGCTTGAGGAGCTCAAGAAGCGCGTCGCGGGCTTCAACCAGAAGCTCACCGCCGCGTCCTGCCCCGCCGTGGCGGAGATGGGCATGCTTGAGGACTTCAAGATGGTCGTCGAGCAGGCCGAGACGGTCATCGCCTCTGAGGAGTTCTCGATGGCCGGTGACATGATCACCTTCATCGACTCCATGGAGCCCACCCTCGCCGAGCTCATCCCGATGTGTGGTGACGCGGGCGGCGCCCCGGCCCCGGCCCCGGCTCCGACCCCCGAGGCGCCCCCGGCTCCTCCGGCGCCGACGCCCTGAGCGAACGCCCGGGGACGCGCCGCTGAGCGTCCACGAAGAGACGGCCTCCAGGGATCCTGGGGGCCGTTTTTTTATGTCCGGCGTGGCGCGCAGGGGAACCCGAGCGGGGAGTTTGTGTCAAGTCTGCGTCAAGGGAGCCTCGCCCCGAGGCCCCGAGACCGCGCACGCACCCCGCGCCAAACGCCGCCTTCAGGGCGCTCGTTCGCGTGTGGGCCGCGCTCTGCCCGCCCGCCAGGAGCCCCCATGAACCGCCCCCGAAGCGTCACCCTCGCCCTCCTCGTCCTGCTGTTCTCACCGCGCACAGACGCCCTCGCCCAAGATGACCGCGACGCCCGTGAACAACGCCGCGTCCTGCAGGCGGAGCTCCCCGACGCCGAGGCCGCCGCCCGGGCCCAGCATGAGGAGCAGGCCCGCGCCGCGCACCTCAAGGAGCTGGAGCTCGCCCGACAGCTCCGCGCCACCGCGGACCTCCCCAACGAGACCTGGGCCGAGCTCACCCTGCGCCTCGCGGAGCTGACCTTAGAGGAGGGCCGGTATTGGCTCGGCGTCGAGATGACCCGGTTTGAGGAGGCCCAGCTCGCCTGCGAGCGCACCCCCGGCTGTGATCCCAGCGCGCTCAGCCCCGACCTCAGCGAGTCCCGGCGCTGGCAAGCCCAGGCCGCGCGGTACTGCGAGGCGCTGCTCCAGCGCCACCCCGGCTACGCCCGGGCCGACGAGGCGCTCTACCTCCAGGCGGTCACCCGCCAGGCCCTCGGCGACGAGGTAGGCGCCCTTGAGAGCCTCACGACCTTGGTGAAGACCTACCCCAGCTCCCCTCGCGCGCCCGAGGCGTATGTGCTCCTCGGCGAGCGCTACTTTGACCTCGGGAACCCCCACAAGGCCAAGCTCGCCTACAGCAAGGTCTTGGCCTGGCCCGACCACCCGCTCTACCCCTTCGCGATCTACAAGCTCGCCTGGTGCGACTACAACGTCGGCGAGGAGCGCGCGGCCATCGAGGGCATGAAGCGGGTGGTCGCGCTCAGCGACAAAGGTGAGCTGCGCGACGAGGCGCTCGTGGACCTCGTGCGGTTCTTCGCCGACGCCGGGGAGCTGGAGGAGGCCATGATCTACTTCCGGAGCCTCGGCGAAGAGCGCCTCATCCGCGACCTCTTGAGCCGCCTCGCCGTGATCTACGTCGAGCAAGGAAAAGCCGAGGAGGCCGTCATCACCTACCGCCGCCTGATCGCGGAGGACCCGAACGCCCCCGGCGCGCCGGACTACCAGAACGAGATCATCCAGGCGTACCGGAAGATCGGGAAGAAAGAGGACACGCTGGCGGAGATCGACAAGCTCCGCCGCACCTACGGCAAGACCTCGGCGTGGGCCCGCGCGAACGCGACGAACCAAGACGCCATCAACGAGGCCATGCGGTTCATCGAGAAGAACCTTCGCTCGGTGGCCTTGGACTACCACAGCGAGGCCAAGAAGCTCGGCACGGGCGCCAACGCCCGCAAGACCTACGACCTCGCCTACTCGGCCTACTCCACCTACGTCGAGGAGTTCCCCTCCGGCGAGCACGCCTATGAGATGCGCTACGCCTTCGGCGAGCTCCTCTACACCCTCAAGAAGTTCGACGAGGCCTATGTCCAGTACATGGAGGTCGTGAAGATCGACGCCAAGGGGCAGCACTCCATGTTCTGCGCCGAGTCCGCCATCTTCGCCGCCAAGGAGATGGTCAAGGTCGAGGAGAAGGAGGGCAAGGTCCAGAAGGCCGACGCCAAGAACAAGACCGCCGTCCTCACCATGACCGACTGGGAGCAGAAGCAGCTCGTCGCGCTCGACCAGTACGCCAAGCTCTACCCCCAGTCCGACAAGACCATCGGCGTCATCTACCAGGCCGGCTACCTGTTCTACAACAAGAACATGTTCAAGGAGGCCTCCGAGCGTTTCCGTACCGTCATCGCGATGAACCCCAAGTCGAAAGACGCGATGACCGCCGCCAACCTCATCTTGGACTCCTTGAACCTCATCGAGGACTGGTCCACGCTGAAGGAGGTCGCCAAGGCCTTCTACGACCAGCCCAACCTCGGCGACGCCGCCTTCAAGAAGGAGCTCTACTCCGTCTACGAGCGCTCCTCCTTCAAGCTCATCGAGGAGACCTACAAGAAGGACAACGACCAGTCCAAGGCCGCTGACGCCTTCATGGCCTTCTACAACGAGTTCCCCACCTCCGAGGTCGGTGATCTCGCGCTCAACAACGCCGCGGCCTACTACTACAACCTCAAGCAGCGCGCCAAGGCCATGAACGCGCGCATCCTGCTCATCGAGAAGTTCCCCAAGTCCAAGTACTACAAGGACCAGGTCGGGCTGCTCGGCTTCGACTACGAGTCCATGGGCAACTTCGCTGAGGCCGCCAACTGGTACGAGAAGCTCTTCGCCCTCGACAAGGACCACGCCAACGCCTCCGACGCCATCTACTCCGCCGCGCTCTTCCGCCGCGCCCTCGGCGAGTCCGACAAGGCCGTCACCAACTTCCGCCAGTACATCGCCGCCTACCCCACCAAGGACAACGTCCAGCAGGTTCGCCTCGACATCGCCAAGATCTTCGAGGACACCCAGAAGTGGGACCAGGCCGCCGCCACCTACCTCGACTTCTACTCCCAGAAGGACACCTCCGGCATCTCCCCGGACCTCCTCATCTACGCCCGTCTCCGCTACGGCAAGTGCCTCGTCGCCCAGGGCCAGGGCCCCAAGGCCGAGAAGCACTACCAAGAGTCCGTTGAGTGGTTCAAGAAGGCCAAGGCCTCCGGCACAAACTTCACCTCCGGCGTCGAGTTCGTCGCCGAGATGATGTTTGTCCTCGCTGAGAAGCAGTTCAACGAGTTCTCCGCCCTGGAGATCTCCGGACCCAAGTCCAAGGTCTCCCGCGCTCAGGAAGACAAGGCCCTCACCGACTCGCTGTTCAAGAAGGCCAAGGCGCTCCAGGCCATCGAGGCCACCTACGCCGACATCATCAACACCGGCGCCGGTGAGTGGGGTCTCGCAGCGCTCGTCCGCCTCGGACAGGCCTATGAGAACTTCGGGCAGGCGCTGCTCAAGTCTTATGTGCCGTCTTACCTCACGGATGAGCAGCGCAGCATGTACGTCATGGGCCTTGAGGACAAGGCCTGGACCCAGCGCCAGAAGGCCGCAGAGAGCTACCGCCTCGCCCTCGCCGAGGCCTGGCGCCTCGACCTGTACACCCCGATGGCGCGTACGGCGACGGAGCGCCTGGGCGCCCTGCGGCCAGAGGAGCTGCCACCCTTGGAGGAGTCGATCTTGGAGCCTCGTTACCTGAGCGCCCAGGATCCGCGGCGCGATCTGGAGCGTGAGCTCTAAGGCCACGTCCACGAGGGCACCTTCACCCCCCACCGAGGAGGACGCCGCCCGGCGCCCTCCTCACTTTTTGTCCGCGATCTTTCATCCGATATTGACTATCACTTTCAACAAGGTGATGACAGCAGCGCCTCCTTCGGGTTATCCTGCGGGCTCAGACGATATTGATAATCAATATCAACATGACGCCGCCGGAGTGATCGACCTCATGCACAGCCCCCGCCGCCTCTTGCTCCTCGCCTTCCTCCTCGTCGCCTGCAAAGGGGACGACGCGGTCGTGGACGACACCAGCGCGCCGCCCGACGACACGAGCGGCGGCGACGACAGCGCGACGGACACGAGCGTCGCTGGCGTGCCGGATCAGTACGAGTTCGTCAGCGCCTTCGGCGGCGGCAGCTCCGTGGCGTATGACGGCCAGACCTTCCGCCACCTGCTCATCGAGGACATGAAGGCCCAGCTCGGCGGCCTCACCGCCCGCATCGACGACGGTGAGCTCTTCCCCGCCCCCGGCGACGTCACCGCCGAGCTCAACTTCTACTTCGAGTTCGACTCCGACACCTCGGGCGTCGTCCCGCACCAGAAGTCTACGAGCGCCGAGGCCCTGCAGAGCACCTACGCGGAGATCTCCAGCGGCAAAGACCTCATCGGCAAGATCGCCGGGAACGACGCCGTCGGCCAGCACAAGGACTGGTCGAACGGGCTCGTCGGCTGGGATCTGGAGGGCGACGACAGCCCCGAGCGCCTCGTGCGCGCCTGGTTCAGCGCCATCGACGCCGCCGCCGTGGCCCGGGCGAACGGGAAGCTGCCCCTCGACCCCCGCGGCGCAGCGATCACAAACGTCAGCCTCGACGCCCAAGGCCGCGACTACCAGCAGCTCTTGGAGAAGTTCTTGCGCGGCGCCGTCGCCTTCTCCCAAGGCGCCGACGACTACCTCGACGACGACCTTGAGGGCAAGGGCCTCAACTCCGACCACACCGTCGCCGAGGAGGGCAAGCCCTGGACCACCCTGGAGCACGCCTGGGACGAGGGCTTCGGCTACTTCGGCGCGAGCGTCGCCTATGGCTCCTTGACGGATGACCAGATCGCCGCCGGGGACTACGACAGCAACCAGGACGGCAAGATCGACCTCTTGACCGAGGTGAGCTGGGGCCACTCGGGCAACGCCGCCAAGCGGGACCTCGGCGCCAACGCCGCCGCCCCGACGGACTTCACCGCCGAGGCCTGGGCGGGCTTCGCCGCGGGTCGCGCGCTCCTCGCCGAGACCGCCGGTCAGGGCCTCACCGCCGAGCAGCTCGCCGAGCTCAAGGCCCACCGCGATCAGGCGATCTTGGCCTGGGAGAAGGCCATCGCCGCCTCCGTGGTGCACTACATCAACGCCGTGCTCGCCGACATGGCGGCTATGGACACCGACGCCTACAGCTTCGCCGACCACGCCAAGCACTGGTCCGAAGGCAAAGGTTTCGCCCTCGCGTTTCAGTTCAACCCCCACTCGCCCATGAGCGACGCGGACTTCGCCACGCTGCACAGCCTGCTCGGCGAGGCCCCGGCCCTGGAGTCCGCCGACGCTGAGGCCCGCGCGGCCTACGCCGACGGCCTGCGCGCGGCGCGTCAGCTCTTGGGTGAGACCTACGGCTTCGCGGCCGAGAACCTCGGAGATGCAGATGGTGACGGAGGCTGGTGATCGTCGCTCCTGGCTCGTGTTGGCGGGGCTCGCCGTGCTCGCGGCGTCTCAGCCGCTCGGCTGTGAGCAGCGCGGCGGGGGCGACTCCGCCGTCGGTGAGGCGCTCAGCGCCTTGCTGGCCGACGCGGGCCCCAAGGTGATCGTGCCGGCCCTGGCCGACGCCGAGGCCCAGGCCTTGGCCCTAGACGCCGCCCTGGTCCAGCTCGAGGCCACGCTGAGCGCCGGGAACGACCCCTCCGCCGACGTCCTGGCCGCCCAAGACGCCTGGCGCGCGACGATGGCGAGCTGGCAGCGGGCGGAGCTGATGCAGCTCGGGCCGCTGGGCTCGTCCCTGACGGCGCTCGGCGGCGAGGACCTCCGGGACGAGGTCTACTCCTGGCCCAGCGTGAACCCCTGCCGCGTCGATCAGGTCACCGCCGACGGCAGCTACGCCGATCCGGCCTTCTTCACCGAGAGCCTCGTGAACACGACGGGCCTCGACTCCATCGAGCACCTGCTCTTCGCCGCCCCAGAGAACGCCTGCCCCGCCCAGGTGACGCCGAACTCCGACGGCGCCTGGGATGCGCTCGGCCCAGACGAGATCCACGCGCGCCGGGTGGCCTACGCCCGGGTGCTCACCGCCGGGGTGCTCACCGCGCTCGACGACGCCCAGGCGCGCTTCGTCGAGGACGGCTTCTCCGAGGCCCTGGCCCTGAACGCGCCAAGCTCGCCCTACGAGAGCGAGCAGCAGGCCCTCAACGGGGTCTTCGACGCGCTCTTTTACCTGGAGATCCGCACGAAGGACAAGAAGCTCGCGACCCCGCTGGGGCTCAGCGACTGCGCCGAGGCGATCTGCCCTGAAGACGTCGAGCACCTCACCAGCGGCTTCGGCGTCCCCGCCATCGCCGCCAACCTCGCCGGGTTCCGGGCGCTCTACACCGGCCAAGACGGCGCGGGCGTCGATGATCTCCTCGTCGAGCTGGGCCATGGCGAGGTGAACGACAGCATGATCGCCGCCTTGGACGGCGCGGACGCCGCCATCGGCGCCTTGGGGGACGCCCCCCTCGACGACCTGCTCGTCAGCGATCCCGACGCCGTCGTGGCCGCTTATGACGCCGTGAAGCGGGTCACCGACCTGCTCAAGGGTGACGTCGCGACGCTCTTGGCGCTGCAGATCC
Organism: Myxococcota bacterium; assembly: GCA_023150845.1. GTDB lineage: Bacteria > Myxococcota_A > UBA796 > UBA796 > CAJQPC01 > JADKFE01. Next base: position 8,371 of record JAKLKD010000129.1, read on the forward strand.
CCGCCGAGGCCGCGGGCGACAACGACTGACCGAGGCATGGTTTGGCCCCGCCGCCCCTGGAGCACCTGACGAGCCTGCTCCTCGCGCCGTTCACCGACGCGGGCAGCCGCACCTTCTGGCCGGGCCTCGCGCTCACCGCCCTCGTCGCGGCGTGGATGGCCCGAGATCTCGGCTGGCGCGACGCCTTCGCTCGCCTTATCACCCTCGCCCGGCACCCCTCGACCCGCCTCGACGTGCAGCTCCTCCTCGCCCGGCAGCTCCTGCGTGGCCTCCGCGGCGCCGCGTCCGCGGGCGGGGCCTTCGCCGTGGCCGCCTGGATCGTGCTGCGCCTCGATCACAGCCTCGGCGCGCCGACCCCGCTGGACTTGCCGCCTGCGGCCCTGGCGGCGCTCTATAGCCTCTCCCTCTTCGTGGCCTGGGACGCGAGCCGCTTCGCCGCGCACTGGCTGATGCACAAGGTCCCGGCGCTGTGGGCCTTTCATCAGGTGCACCACTCCGCCGAACGCCTGAACCCCCTCACCTTCCACCGGGTCCACCCCGTCGAGTCTTTGGTCTACGACCTCCGCGGCGCGCTGACGACGGGCGGGGTCGCCGGGCTGTTCTACTGGCTGACCCGCGGTCAGGCTGAGCCGCTCACGCTCCTGGGCGTGCCCGCCTTGGGCCTCGCCCTGAACGTGCTCACCGGCAACCTCCGGCACTCCGAGGTCTGGATCCGGTTCCCCGCCGCCGTCGAGGGCTGGCTCTTGAGCCCCGCCCAGCACCAGCTCCACCACAGCGCCGCCCCCGAGCACGCCGACAAGAACCTGGGCACCTGGCTCGCCTGCTGGGATCGCCTCGCCGGGAGCCTCGTGATCTCCGACAAGCCCCCTGTCGCCTTCGGCCTGCTCCCCGCCGAACGAAACCACCGCGACGACCTGCTCTCCGCCCTCTTCGGCCCCTTCGTCGGCGCCGCGCGGGCGATCTTCGGGCCCCGCGCCCTCGCCGCGCTGGGGCTCCTCGCCGCGAAGGTCGCCGAGGCCCAGGACCCTGAGCCGAGCCCCGAGGAGACCCCCGAGACCCCGGAGGAGGCCCCGGCCGAGCCCGCCCCGCGCCCCCGCGCTGAGGGCTACGGCGCCGAGATCCTCATCTACGCCGAGGACGGCACGCCCCGGGTCGCGGGCTCAGCCCACCGCGTCGATGAGGAGACCCTGGAGCGCTTCGAGTACGACAACGTCGAGCGTGTGCTCGCCGAGGTCCCCGGCGTGAGCACCCGCGGCGAGGACGGCTACGGCCTGCGCCCGAACATCGGCATGCGCGGCGCGTCCAGCGATCGCAGCGCCAAGGTCACGCTCATGGAGGACGGGGTGCTCTTCGCCCCGGCCCCCTACGCCGCCCCCGCCGCCTACTACTTCCCGATGAGCACCCGCCTCGTCGGCGTGGAGGTCTTTAAGGGCCCCGCGGCTCACCCGGCCCGTGCCCGTGGGTCTCGACTACGGCCTAGACCTCGCGGGCGGCCAGTACCGCACCGGGAAGGCCGCCGGGTACCTCGGCTTTGGCGGCGATCGCGCGGGGTTCCTCATCGACGCGGCCCAGCTCAGCACCGCCGGGTTCAAGGAGCTCGACGGGGGCGGCCCGACGGGCTTCCAGCGCGGCGAGATGATGGTGAAGGGCCGCCTGCACCTGGGCGCTGAGGGCGTGTTGGAGCTCAAGCTCGGCCTCGCTGATGAGACCTCCAACGAGACCTACCTCGGCCTCTCCGCCTCGGACTTCGCCGAGAACCCGCTGCGCCGCTACGCCGCCACGGCGAACGACCTCATGCGCTGGACCCGCACGCAGGCCGAGCTGTCCTGGACGGCGCCGCTCGGGGAGCAGGTGGTCACCCGCACCGTGCTCTACCACCACTACCTCGACCGCACCTGGACCCGCTTCGACAAGTTCGCCGAGGGCCCCGACGTCCACGATCTGCTCCAGACCGACCCCACGAGCGGCCAAGGTGCGCTCTACCTCTCCATCCTGCGCGGCGAAGAGGACAGCGCGAGCCTCGACGACGCCTTGGCCCTGGCGACGAACGACCGCCGGTTTCACAGCGGCGGGCTGCAGTCCACGGCGCGCTGGTCCGTCGGCGGCGAGTCCTTCGGCTCAGACCTTGAGGTCGGCCTGCGCCTGCACGTCGACAGCGTCGCGCGCCTGCACACCGAAGATCTCTGGATGATGACCGACGGCGCCCTCACCCGCGCCGACGCGCCGACCACCACCACCCTCGACTCCGACGCCTGGGCCCAGGCCCTCGCCGCCCACGTCCACGAGGACCTGCGCATCGGCGGCATACACGTCCTGCCGGGCCTCCGCGCCGAGCTCATCCGCAGCCAGCGCATCGACGAGGGCGCCGAGGTCCTCGATCCGCGCCTCGCCGGGATCCTCCTCCCGGGCCTTGGCGCCTTGGCCCCCCTTGGCCCCTGGCTCGACGTCTTCGCCGGGAGCACCCGCGGCTTCTCCCCGGCCTCCCCTGGAGACCCCGTCGAGGTCAAGCCCGAGACGGCCTGGTCCAACGAGCTCGGGCTGCGCCACCACCAGGGCTCACGCCACGCCGAGCTCGTCGGCTTCTTCAACGCCTACCAGAACCTCACCGGCCAGTGCACCCTCGCCGGGGGCTGCGCCGGGGACGATCTCGACCGCCAGTTCAACGGCGGCGCCGCCTGGATCTCTGGCGTCGAGCTCGTCGCCGGGAGCGCGCTGCTCATGCCCGACGGCTCGGAGCTCTCGGGCCAGGCCACCTACAGCTACACCCGCGCCCGCTTCCAGACCGGCTTCGTCTCCTCCTTCCCCCAATTCGGCGACGTCTCGCCCGGCGACAGCCTGCCCTACGTCCCAGAGCACCAGGCGAGCGCGCGCCTGGTCTGGAGCCACCGTGTGGTCGATCTGGGCGTCGGCGCCAGCTACCGCAGCGGCATGTTGGACAAGGCCGGGCGCTTCCCGGTGAGCGACGCCGACATCCCGCCGCTGTTTTTGCTCGACGCCTCGGTGAGCGCCCAGGCCACGGATCGCCTCCGGGTGTACGCCACGGGCACAAACCTCACCCGCTCCGACGCTCTGGTCTCTTGGCGCCCCTTCGGCGCGCGCCCGACGGCGCCGATGACGATCATGGTGGGCTTGAAGGTGGGACCGCCGGAACCCAGCGGCGCGGCGGATGTCTCTCCCGGGGCACCCTGAGCGATCCGCTCAACCGCCCCGGAGACCAACATGCGCGCCTTCGCCCTCCTGCTCGTGCCGTCGATCGCCCTCGCCCAAGAGTCCACCCCGGAGGTCCCCCCGGCGGGCTTTCAGTACGCCGAGCGCACCGTGATCGAGTTCGAGAAGGACCTGGCCGTGGAGGGTGAGCTGGTCGGGCCGGAGGGGGAGTCGATCTTCGAGCGCCGCAGCGCCAGTTTCAGCTCGATGATCCGCCTTCGCGCCGACTTCAACCCCGAGCTCGCGGACTCCGCGCAGCAGATTCGATGATCGTGAAGTCGCTGGAACCTCTTCCGCGCGGCGTGGTCCAACCGCGAATGCTCCCCTGCGCCCGCCCTCTCCGCGCCTGCCCGCCTCGCGCCCTCCGCGCATGCCCGCGCGGCCTTGACGCGCTCGTGACCAATCCGCGCTTGCCTAGCGCGCAAAGATCAGGCAAGCATAGGGACTTCCGTTTTGCGCCCAGGGTTGAATCAGGGGTCGTCCTGATCACCTCCCGGGCCGCCCGGGCGAAACTTCACGCCAAAGCGTTGCAAAGCCTCCCTGCGCGGCCCCAAAGCCGACTATAATCTTCCCCCTGCCGTCGGAACCTCCTCACCTCAAGAGGCACATCATGAACGTCCGTCGCCTGCTGACCCCCTTCGCCGCCCTCACCGCGGGCCTGCTCATCGCCACCCCGGCGTTCGCCCAGGACGAAGAGGCCGAAGGGGACCGCAAGATCTCCTACAAGTCCCGCACCGAGATCGACTTCGAGGGCGTGGAGGTCTCCGGCGAGCTCGTGAAGCCGAACGGCGCGCTCCTCCTCGACCGCAAGCGGGCCAACTTCAACCCGCTCATCAAGATCCGTCAGGACTTCAACGAAGAGATGGATCAGTCGGTCAACCAGATCAAGTAGCGGCGTCGCCTCGGCGCGCCTCCCTGCACACGTTTCTCGCGCGGCCCCCGCCGCGCAATGAGGGATTCCATGGCGGACACCCCTGTGTTGACCTTTGAGGTCTTCCGCGGCAACCAGCTTATTCAGCGTCAGGAGCTCTCCGCGGAGAGCGTCACCATCGGCAAGGGCCCGGCCGCGATGCTCCGCATCGAGGACGACGCCTTGGCGGATCTCCAGGCGGTCATCAACATCAACGACGACGGCACCGTCCAGCTCCTCGACCTCGTCGGTGAGGGCACGAAGGTGAACGGCGCGCCGATGGTGAACGCCGAGCTCCGCAACGGCGACTCCGTCGAGATCGGCGCCATCCGCGTCGTCATCGGCATCCCGAACGCCGAGGCCTTCGCGGACGAGGAGGCCACCCAGATCGGCCGCCCCGACAAAGCCGAGGGCGTGAACGATGAGGTGACCGAGCACACCGCGCCCGGCCTGGCCGCTGACGCCGCTGCCGCCGCCGCCGCTGCTGGCGCCGCTGAGGACGCCGCCGCCGATGAGGGCGAGGACGTCATGGCCTTCGTCATGCGCTCCGGCACCTCTCAGTCGGATCTCGGCCACGACCGGGCCCAGCCCCCGGTGCTCGAGGTCGTCGAGATCTACTCCGACATCGTGCTCGACGTGAAGCACTACGCCAAGGGCTCGAAGCCGGTCACCATCGGCTCCTCCACGGGCTTCCGCTGGCGCATCGCGGGCTCGCCCGTCGCTTGGGTGCCGCCCTGGTTCTCGAAGATCGCCCCCCTCCTGGGCCCCACGATCTCCGAGGCTGAGGAGGAGTGGCGCACCGAGTTCTACGTCCCCAACGAGAACCTGCCCAACGACGAGTTCCAGCTCTTCACCTGGGAAGGCGGCTCTTGGTACGCCAACGTCTCCGCCAAGTGGGACGGCTTCGTCGATATCGGCGAGACCCGCCACACGCTGCAGGAGATGCGCGAGAAGGGCAAGGCCACGGCCGCTGGCGCCGGGATGTGGAAGGTTGAGGTCGCCGACAACACCCGCCTGATGGTGGACATCGGCAACGTCGTCTTCTTCGCCCAGGTGGTTCCCGCCGCGAAGAAGGTCGTCACCAAGCTCACCGACGACCTCGACTACCCCTTCTTGGGCTTCTTCTCCTTCGCGTTCTTCTTGGGCCTGATGTTCGGTATCTACGTCATCAACGCGCCCCCGCGCCCCGAGAGCGACGTGATCGAGCTGCCCGACCGCTTCGTGGAGCTGTTGCTTGAGCAGCCCCCCGAGCCGCCGCCGGACGTCAAGAAGCCCGACCAGAACCCCGACGCGGGCGAAGGCGCCAAGGCCAAGCGCGAAGAGGGCAAGGTCGGCAAGAAAGACGCCAAGATGGAGCGCGCCAAGGGCAACAAGGTCGAGATGAACAAGCAGCAGGTCGACCGCGAGATCGCGGAGAACGCTGGTGTTCTCGGCGCGATGCGCGACGGCGGTGAGATGGACGGCGTCTTCGGCTCGTCCGGCCTCAACTCCAACATCACCGGCGGCGTCGGCGGCCTCATCGGCGCCAAGGGCACCCAGATCGGCTCCGGCGGTCTCGGCTCCCGCGGCTCAGGGCTCGGCGGCGGCGGTACGGCGGACGGCCTCGGCGGTCTCGGCACCAAGGGCCGCGGCTCAGGCGCCTCGGGCTACGGCGAGGGCGGCGGTAACTTCGGCCAGAAGTCTGAGGGTGGTATCTCCCGCATCGGCGGCGATCCCATCATCCTCGGCGCGCTCGACAAGGCCCTCATCGACGAGGTCATCAAGCGCAACATGAACCAGATCCGGTACTGCTACCAGCGCGAGCTGACCAAGAACCCGGAGCTGGGCGGCAAGATCGTCGTGAAGTTCGTCATCGCGAAGGACGGCACGGTGTCTTCGGCCACCACCAAGTCCACAACGATGGGCAGCCCCGCGGTTGAGGACTGCATCAACGGCCGCTTCTTGCGCTTCAAGTTCCCCGAGCCCAAGGGCGGCGGCATCGTCATCGTGTCGTACCCCTTCATCTTCGCCCCGGGCTAAACCCTGGCGTGAGCTCAAAGGCCCCGGTCAGCGTCGCTGGCCGGGGCTTTTTGTTGGGTTGCGCCGACCTAGACGCCATGAGCGCGCGGATCCTCTTCGTGTCGCGCGCTGGTGAAATCACCGCTCGCATCTTCCCACCCCCCCACGACCTGTGTTAATCAGGCTGTCTTCTGCGAGGTACCCCCAGATGATGCGCCCCCTGCTGTTCGCCGCGCTCACGACGTTCTCGATGCAGTCGGCCTACGCCCAAGACCTGGGCGAGCTTGATGATCCTGACTCCGGCGCTGAGGAGCGCGAGCAGCCCAAGCGTGAGCGCCCCCGCCCTGAGGTCAAGGAGATCACCAAGGGCTGGTACGCCAAGTCGAACGTCGGCGGCGCCGGTTACCTCGGCAAGCTCCTCGGCTTCGTGAACGCGGGCACCGCCGTCGGCCTCACCGTCGGCCAAGACTTCCTCGACCAAGAGAAGAAGTCCGCCGCCTGGGAGCTCGGGCTCATCCAGGGCGTACACAACGGCTGCGGCTACGAGGAGCAGGCGGATCTCATCTGCAACGGCAACCTCAGCGGCAAGCCCTCGCCCTACATCCAGGGCGATCTCCGCACCTACACCCTGCAGGGCGCGCTGGAGTACAGCGTGTACCCCAACCGCCGCTTCGGCGTCGGCGGGCGTGTGGTCGGCGGCATCCTGCTCTCGCCCCTGCTCATCGAGCCCAACTACTACCAGACCGAGGTGCTCCCCGAGTGGGGCCTCGCCGCGGCGCCTCCCTACCACGAGCAGCCCCACCCCATGGTCGGCGGCGGCGTGACGGTGGAGTACTACACCCGCCTCAGCCACTTCTCGATCGGCGCGGACGCGGACGTGTTCTACGCGATCAACTTTGACCTCGGCTTCAACGCCTCGGGCTACCTGAAGTACACCTTCTGAGCCCCGCGCCCACGCGCACCGAGCCCCTCGGATCATCGGTCCGAGGGGCTTTTTTTATGTCTGACCACCGCGAGAACGCCAACAAGATCACGCTTATGCGCAGGGAGCTTGTGCAGGTCGCGGGGGAACACGCTATTGTGAGCTGCTTGACCGCTTCGGAGTCTGCAATGTCGCGCACCCGCATCTCGCTCATTCCGCTGGCCCTCTCCCTCTCCGCCGCGCTCACCGCCTGCGTCGGCCTCAGCACCGTCCCTGCGAAGGACGTCATCCCCGAGGACACGGGCGAGCAGGCCTTCGGTGATCTCACGATCTCCACCACCGCCTTGGACTTCGGCGAGGTGGGTGAAGGAGAGTCGAGCTCCCGCAGCCTGACCCTCGAGAACACCGGCGATCTCGCCGTGGCCATCACCGATCTCAGCCTCGACGGCAGCTCGGCGTTCAGCGTCACCACCACCCTGCTCAACGACATTGAGCCTGGCGGCACCCAGGTGATCGACCTGCTCTTCGCGCCGGAGGACCTCGGCGGCCACTCCGCCACGCTCACCCTCGCCACGGACGCCCCGGGCGCCGAGAGCGTCGAGATCTCCCTCTCGGGCAGCCTCGGTGACGGCAGCGGCGGCGATGAGGGCGGCGACGACAGCGACGAGCCCACGACGGCGATGGTCTCGGTGACGCCGCTCACCGTTGACTTCGGCACCATCGATCTCGGCAAGTCCGGCTCTGAGCTCATGACGATCACCAACTCGGGCAGCGAAGGCGTGCTGGTGAAGTCGATCAGCGCGTCCAGCGCGGTGTTCTCGTGGGGCAAAGAGTTCAGCGTGCCCTACATGCTCGACGCCGGCAGCGCGCGCACCTTCACCGTGACCTACACGCCCACGGCGGAGAAGTCCGACACCGGCACCGTGACCGTCGCGACGGACGATCCGAACGCCTCCAGCATCGTCGTCAACGTCTCCGGCGCGGGCTTCGACCGCTGTGACCTCTGCTACGGCCTGCCCTACATCGACACGGGCTCCTCGGCCTACATCGACTTCGGCTTCGTGACCTCGACCACGACGAAGTCGGTCGATGTGCAGAACGTCGGCGACATGGACCTTACGATCTCCAGCATCTACGCCGAGAACGGCGCGGACTTCTTGGGCATCTCGACGGGCACCTTCGTCATCGGGGGCTTCTCCGGCAGCAAGACCTTGGCCCCGGGCACGAGCCTGACCTTCACGATCACCTACAAGCTCGCCGGTCAGGCCACCATCGACGGCTCGTCGGACAACTTCGTGCACATCATCTCCGACTCGGCGCACACGGCGGACTACAAGGTCGCGCTGAACGGCATCTGCCTCTCCGAGACGGGCTGCATCTGAGGGTCGCCGTCATGGCGGCCTACGGCGCGGTAGACTCTTGAGGGCGGCCTCCTTCACTGGCCGCCTCGGGAGCCTTGATGGCTGAGATGACCAACGCCGAGCTGCTCACCCGCGCCCAGGCCCTCGCGGAGGCCGGGGACGCCGTCAGCGGCGCCATGACCTACGCCACCTTGGCCGAGCGCCTCGGCGAGCAGGGCGACCTTGTGCACTGCGCGAAGATCTACGCCGAGGCCGAGCAGCTCGCCCGCCGCGCCCGCCGCGATGATCTTCGCGCGGCGTACCTCATCGCCCAGGCCAGCGCCTACGCGCGGCTCCCCGACGGCAAAGAGAGCGCCAAGAACGCCCTCGGTCGGGCCTCTTCCGTCGCGTTCGACGCGGAGCGGCATGACCTGGAGCTCCTGGCCTTGCGCCGTGACGTCGAGGTGCGCAGCGCCGAGCGGGACTGGCGTGGGGCGGCGGCGAAGCTCGCCTGGTTCATTCGACGCGCGCAAGAGACGCAGCAGACCTCGACCCTGTTCTGGGCCCGGCGCTCCCGGGCCTTCGCTTTGGTCGCGGGGCCGCCGCCAGACGTGGCCGAGGCCAAGGCCGAGCTGCGCGCATTGGCCCAGGCCTTGCCCCCTGGCGGTGACGAGGCCGCCATGCTGAGCGTCGACGTCGCCCTCTTGACCGCCGCGCTGACCCCTGACGCCCAGGATCTCGCCGCCGTCGCCGCCCAGGCCGCGGGGGGCGGCGCGTGGCCCGCCTGGCTCCAGGACGCCCTCCGCGCGCCGGGTGATCTCAACCTCGCCCTGGCCGCGACGACGGCGGAGTCTAGCCCCGCCGCGCGGGTCATCGCCGCGCTGCTCGTCGCCGAGGCCCATGGTCGCTCAGGCGGCGTCGAAGAGGCCGTGAACGCCCTGCTCGGCGCCAAGGCCGAGGCTGAGCGGCGGGTGGACCGCACCGCCGGGGCCTACGTCGCCCTGGCGATGTCGGTGCTGGAGCGCCGGTTCGGCCAAGACCGCGTACGCGCCGCCTTGGGCCTGCTCACCGCCGGGCGCTGAGCGTAGGGCTCAGTAGACGCCGAGGGACGCCTCCAGCTCGGCCAGGGCCGCGCCGAGGGCTGACTCGGCCACGGCGAGGCTCACCGCCGCCGCGTCCCGGGCGCGCCGGGCGTCGAGCCAGTCCGTCAAGGAGACGAGGCCCGCGGTGTAGCGGGCGTCCACGTCGGCGAAGGCGTCCTCGGCGGCGTCGAGGGCCACCCGGCGGGCCTCGGCGCTCGCCTGGGCGGCGCGGTGGTTCGCCTGGGCGGCGGCCAAGGCGACGGTGAGGTCCTGCTCGGCCTGGGCGAGCTCCAATGTCGCGGCGTCGAGCGCCGCCGTGGCGCCCCGGCGCTCGGCGACCCCTTGGCCCCCGGCGAACAAGGGCTGGGTAGCCTCGACGCCCGCGGACCAGCCGACGCCGGGCTCCACCCCGGTGACCGAGAACCGGGCGACGTTGCCCGACGCGGTGACCGTCGGGCCGAGGCCGAGGGTGGCGCCAGTGCGGCGGGCCTCGGCGGCGGCCAAGGCGGCCTCCGACGCGACGAGCGCCGGGTGGGTGTCCACCTCGGCGACCTCAGGCGGGCCGAGGGAGGTGGGGCTAAGCGTGCACACCCCGGTGATCTCGGCGCGCATGAGGCCCTGCAAGGAGGCGCAGAGGGCGATGGCGTCGCCCTCGGCGGCGAGGGCCTCGGCCTCGGCGCTCGCGAGCTCGGCGCGCAGGCGGGTGAGCTCCGAGGCGGGGCGCAGGCCCGCGTTCACGAGGGACGCCGCGGCGTCGGCCGCCGCCTGGGCGTCTTGGGCGCTGCGCCGCCAGGCCTCGGCCCGGGCCTGGGCGCCGACGGTCGCGGGGTAGGTGACCGTCGCCTGGCGCCGGGCCTCGACCATCGCCCACTGGAGCATCGCCTCTTGGCCCTCGACGCTGCGCCGGGCGGCGGCGGCGCCAGCCCACAAGGACGGGCTCAGGAGCACGGCGCTGCCGCGTAAGCCGATGGCGCCCTGGTTCTGGGCGGGTCGGGGGAAACCGAAAGACGTGAGGCCCGCGCCGGTGCTGGCGCTGCCGTAGGCCGTGATCGCCGGGAGCCCGCTCGCCAAGGCGAGGAGCGCGTCGGCCTCGGCGGCGGCGACGCTCGCCCGGGCGCGCTCGACGCTGAGGCTGCCCTCGACGGCGGCGTCTCGGGCCTCGTCTAAGGTGAAGGCGAGGGTCGGCGCGGCGGCGACGAGGAGGAGGATGAGCGGGCTCATGCGCCCCTCCGCAGGTGGGCGACGAGGGAGAACAGCGCCGGGACCGCGAACAAGGACACCAGGGTCGAGAGCGCGAGACCGCCGAGCACGACCGCGCCGACGCCCCGGTAGAGCTCCGAGCCCGAGCCCGGCGCCAGCACCAGGGGCAAGAGCCCGGCGAGGGAGGTCGCCGTGGTCATGAGGATGGGCCGCACCCGGGAGGTCACCGCCTCGCTCACCGCGTCGTCGATGGCCGCTCCGGCGCGCAGACGCTCCAGGGCGCCGTCTACGATGAGGATGGCGTTGTTCACCACCGTGCCGACGAGGATGATGAAGCCCATCGCCGTGAGCATGTCGAGGGGCTGGGGGCTGAGCGTGAGGTTTACCACCTTGAGCGCCAAGAGCCCGCCCGCGCTGGCCATCGGCACGGTGATCATGATGACCAAGGGGCTCACGAAGTCGTCGAGCAGGGCCGCGAGGAGCAAGAAGCAGATGAGCACGGCGAGGCCCAGCGCCTGGGCGAGCCGCGCCTGGGCGTCGCCGAGCTGGTCCGCGAGGCCCGCGAGCTCGATCTGCACGCCCTCGGGGATGGCCCCTTCGGCCTGCATCGGCGCGAGGATCTCGGCCTTGATGCGGTCCAGCGCCTCCTCAACCGCGACGTCGTCCGGCGGGCTCACCTGGATGGTGATCGCCCGGCGGCGCTCGACGCGGCGGATGGTCACCGGCGAGATGGTCTCGTCGAGGTTGGCCACCGCCGAGAGCGGCACCACCTGCCCGCTCGGCGTCGCGATGGGCGACGACATGAGCTCCTGAGGTGAGTCAGGCTCGGCCGTCGCGACGAGCACGACGTCCACCTTGGGCTCCCCCTCTTGGCCCAGCTCGCCCAAGATGCGGCCCTTCACCAAGGCGTCTACGGCCACGCCGACGGCGGCGCCGTTGAGGCCGAGGCGTCGGGCGTCCTCCCGCCGCGGCGTGATGCGCAGCTCCGGGCCGCCGAGGTCCAACGACGGCAGCGGACGCGCCTGGGCGCCGGGCAGGACCGTCTGCACGCCGCCCATGACCCGGCCGCCGATGCGGATGAGCGCCTCCATGTCCGCGCCGCTGATCTCGACGTCGATGGCCCGGCCGCTGCCGATGTTGCGCCCGAAGAGGCTCGCCTGGCTGGCGACGCCGAACACCCCGGGCACCTCCCGCATTACGCCCTTGACGTAGTTGACGAGCGCGCCGATGTCTTCGTCCTTCTCGGCGCTCGCGCCCATGAAGCCCTGGTTGGGCAGGGCCGCGAAGAAGGTGCGGCCCACCGACGGGGCGCCGTCACCGGGCTTGCCGATGTGCGCGGCGATCTTGCCGTGGACGTGCGCGCCGACGGCGCTCATCTCGTCGATGGAGTAGCCCGGCGGCGGCACCATGACGCCGAACAAGAAGTTGCGGTTGCCCGTAGGCAGGTACTCCATCGGCGGCACCAGCGCGACCGTGGCCAAGGCCGAGCCCACCACGGCGACGGTGGTGACGGCCAAGGCCCGCGCCTTGGAGCCCGCGATGGCCTTCACCTGCCGACCGATGGCGGCGCGCAGGCGCTCGGCGGGGCCCGGGGTGGCGTCGGCGGGGGCGGCCGTGGGGTTCGGCAGGCGCGCGGCGAGGCTCGGCACGACGAGCACCGCGGCGAACAAGGAGGAGCCTACGGCCAAGGTGACCGCCGTGGCCACGTCACGCAGCAGCTCACCGACCTCATCGCGCCAGCCCAAGATCGGCAAAAACACGGCGACGGTGGTGAGGGTCGAGGCGACGAGCGCCGCCCAGACCTCACGGGTGGCCTCCATCGCCGCCCGGGGCGCGCTCACGCCTTTGGCCCGCCAGGTCTCGATGTTCTCCAGCACGACGATGGCGTTGTCCACCACCATGCCGACGGCGAAGGCCACGCCCGCGAGGCTCACCACGTTCACCGTGCGGCCCAGGAGCGACATGCCCAAGGTCGTCGCGGCGACGCAGAGCGGGATGGTCGCGGCGATGACGGCGGAGGTGGAGACGCTGCGTAAGAAGGCGTAGAGCACCGCCGCCGCGAGCAGACCGCCGACGATGATGTTGTCCCGCACGAGGCGTAAGGCGCCCTTGATGTAGTCCACCTGATCCGAGAGCACGAGCAGCTCAAGGCCCTTGGGCGCGAGGAGCTCCTCGTTGGTGAGCTTCGTCTCGGCGAGGATCTTCTCGGTGACCTCCAGGACGTTTGAGCCCGCCTCGCGGTCGAAGATCATCACCAGGGCCTCTTGGCCGTTGGAGTAGACCCGACGCTCGGGGTCACGCAGGCCGAGGCTCACCTGGGCCACGTCGCCGAGGTGCACGGCCTGCCCGTCGGGGCCCGCCCGCAGGACGAGGGACTCCAGGCGCTCGATGGGGTCCGGGATGACCTCGGTCCGCACGGAGTAGCTGCGTTTGCCGAGGTCCAAGGTGCCGCCGCTGACGTCTGCCAGCTCACCCTGCACCGCCCCGGCCAACTCCCCGACGCTCACGCCTCGGGCGGCGAGGCGCGCGGGGTCAAACCGCACCTGCACCTCGGTGTCGCGGCCGCCGAGGTAACGCACCCCGGCGACCCCAGCGATGCGCTCAAAGCGCGGGACGATGTTGTCCTCGACCCAGGTGCGGTTCTCGGCGACGTCGCGCCCGTCGGTGGACTGCACGGCGAGCACGGCCAGGGGCGGCCCGGCGCTGTTCGCCGTGGTGATGATCGGCTCCCGGGCCGTCTCGGGGTAACGAGGCACCTGGGCGAGCCGGTTGGACACCCGGACGATGGCCTCGTCGATGGGCGTGCCGACGTCCATCTCTAAGGTGATCGTCGCCGAGCCCGTCGTCGCCTCGCTCGTGAGCCGGTCGAGGCCCACGACGCTCTTGAGCACCTCCTCTTGTTCGAGCAGGATCTCCCGCTCGATCTCCGAGGGGCTCGCGCCGGGCCAGGCCGTCGTGACGGTCAAGGTGGGCACGGTGATGTCGGGGGTGAGCTGAATCGGCAGCCCGAAGACGGACAAGCCCCCGAAGAGCAGCACCAGGATGATGCCGACGAGCACACCGACGGGGCGGCGGATGGACAGGCCGATGAGGCCGCCCTCGTCAGCGCCGACCGGCTTGTCCTCGACGGGCTCAGGAGCGTGGGTGTCAGACACGGCTCACTCCTGAATCGTCACGGCTTGGCCGGGACGCACACGCTCGTTGCCCCGGGTGATGACCACGTCCCCGGCGGCCAAGGGGTCGGGGGCCACGAGCACCTCCTCCTCACCGCTCACGAGCACCTTCACGGCGACGGCCTCGGCTTTGCCATCAACGACCCGCATCACGCGGTCCTCTCCGGCGCTGAGCACCAGGGCGTCCCGGGGCAAGAGCAGGGCGGCGTCGGCCGACCAGCGCACGGGGAGGCGCAGCTCGACGGAGGAGCCCGGCGAGAGCGCGGCGACGCCGTCGGGCCGCACCCGCACCAAGGCCGTGCGGGTGGTGGGGTCCAAGGCGGGCACCGTGGCGACGACGCTCCCGGCGGACTCCACCTGGGCGCCGAGGCTGTCCCGGCTCAAGACGCTCACCGCCGCCCCGGCGGGGGCCTGGGGCAGAAGCTCCTTGGGGAGCTGGGCACGAAGCTCAAGGTCGGTGTCGGAGAGGATGCCCAAGACCACCTGGCCCGGCGCCACCCAGTCCCCGGCGTCGGCGTCGCGGCGGGTGATGACCCCAGCGAAGGGCGCCCGCACCCGGTGGCGCTCGAGCGTGACCGCGGCCTCCTGCGCCGCGGCGTCTAAGGCCTCGACCCGGGCGGTGAGCGCCGTGACCTGCAGGGTGAGGGTCTCCAGCTCAATCGGCGCGAGCACCCCGGCGGTGACCTGCTTGGCGCGGTTGAGCTGGGCCTCGGCCTGGGCGAGCTCCGCCCGGGCCTGGGCCGCCGCCGCCTTGGCCGAGCGCGCCTGGGCCGCGGCCAGAGAGGTCTCGACCTCCAGGAGCACCGCGCCTTTGGCGACGCGCTCCCCCTCCCGCACGTTCACCGCGGAGACGGGCCCGGAGACGGCCGCGGCGAGCTCGGCGCTCTGCAGGGCGACCACCTCGGCGGGGCTCTGCCAGGCCGAGGACAGCTCCCCGGCCTTGACCTCGGCGACCCGCACCAGGGCGGGCGGCGGCGCGGCGGCGGTTGGGGTGGGTTCCGCCGCGCAGGCGAGGGCCAGAAGCATCAGCATGTTCACTCTCCCGCGCCGTTCTCGCGGCGGGTAGGACACCAGGAGCTACCCACCAGGACGCCTCGCGGCGCGGGGTTGTTTCGTCACAGCCTTGTCAACTCGCCAAGACGCCCAACGAACGCCCGACGCGGGTGAAGGCGTCGATGGCGTGGTCGAGCTGCGCCCGGGTGTGCGCCGCGGAGATCTGCACGCGGATCCGCGCCTGGCCCTTGGGCACGACGGGGAAGCTGAAGCCGATGACGTAGACGCCCTCGGCCAACATCCGGTCGGCCATCTCGACGGCCAGCCGCGCGTCGCCGAGCATGATCGGCACGATGGGGTGAACGCCGGGCTTGATCTGGAAGCCCGCCGCGGTCATCCGCTCGCGGAAGTAGGCCGTATTCGCCTCCAAGGTGTCCCGCAGCGCCGTGGACTCGCTGAGCAGGTTGAAGACCTCCAAGCTCGCGCCGACCACCGCCGGGGCCAAGGTGTTGGAGAACAGGTAGGGGCGGCTGCGCTGACGCAGGATCTGGATGATCTCCTTGCGCCCGGTGGTGAAGCCGCCCGAGGCCCCGCCGAGCGCCTTGCCCAGGGTGCTCGTGATGACGTCTACCCGGCCCATGACCCCGCGGTGCTCGATGGAGCCCCGGCCCGTGGCGCCCAAGAAGCCCGTGGCGTGGCTGTCGTCCACCATCACCAGGGCGGCGTACTTGTCGGCGAGATCACAGATCTCCGACAAGGGCGCGATGCTGCCGTCCATCGAGAACACGCCGTCGGTGGCGATCATCTTGATGCGGGCCCCGGCGGCGTCGGCCTCGATGAGCCGGGCCTCGAGCTCCGCCATGTCGCAGGTGGCGTAGCGGTAACGCTGGGCCTTACACAGCCGCACGCCGTCGATGATGCTCGCGTGGTTGAGCGCGTCGGAGATGATCGCGTCCTCTTCGCCCAACAGCGTCTCGAACAGCCCGCCGTTGGCGTCGAAGCAGGACGAGTAGAGGATGGTGTCGTCGGTGCCCAAGAACTCGGCGATCTTGGCCTCCAGGGCCTTGTGGATGTCTTGGGTGCCGCAGATGAAGCGCGCCGAGGCCATGCCGAAGCCGTGCTCGTCCAGCGTAAGTTTGGCGGCGGCGATGAGCCGGGGGTCGTTCGCGAGGCCGAGGTAGTTGTTCGCGCAGAGGTTGATGACCGACTGGCCGCTGGCCACGCGGATGTTCGCGGACTGGGACGAGGTGATGACACGCTCACGCTTCTCAAGCCCAGCCTCGGCGATGGCGGCCAGCTCCGCCTGGAGCTTTTGGTGCAGGGGGGCGTACATGATTCGGACACTCCGGGGTGCGGGAGGGATACGCTATAGTCCTACCCCATGCGACTCGCCGCCGTGCAGTACCGACCGCCCAAGGCCGCGCCCAAAGAGGCCCGGGCGCGGCTCTGCGACCTGGTGGACGAGGCTGGATCCTCCGGCGCGCGGCTCATCGTCTGCCCGGAGATGGCGACGACGGGCTACGTCTGGATGAGCCCGGACGAGATCCTCCCCCACGCCGAGGCCGCCCGGGGGCCAACGTCCCGGGCTTTGGGCCTGCTCGCGGCGAAGCACCGGGCCTGGGTGGTGAGCGGCTTCGCCGAGCGGGACGGCGAGCACCTCTACAACAGCGCCCTCATCCTCACCCCAGAAGGCCAGCTCGCCGGGGTGTACCGTAAGATGCTGCTCTACGACCTCGACCACACCTGGGCGCGACGCGGCGACCGCCGGGTGCTCGTCGAGACCGAGCTTGGGGTGATGAGCCCGAGCATCTGCATGGACCTCAACGACCCCGGCTACACCCTGCACCTCGCCCAGCACCGCCCCAAGGTGGTGGCGTTCTGCACGAACTGGCTGGAGCAGGGCCTCGACATCTTGCCCTATTGGCGGGAGCGCCTGGGCCGCTGGCGGGGCTGGTTCGTGGCGGCGAACACCTGGGGCGTCGATCGCGGCGTGCGCTTCTACGGCCGCTCAGCCATCCTCAACCCCAAGGGCCAGGCCGTGGCCATGGCGCCGCCAGAAGGCGACGCCGTGCTCATCGCCGAGGCGCCGGACCTCGCCGCGAAGTGACGGCGAGGCCGAGCGCGCCACGAATCACAACGCCGAGAGGATCTCGTCGTTGTTGCGCTGCTGGGGGATGTCGTAGTGGAACACCGAGGCCACCTTGCCCTGCTCGTCGATGACGATGGTGGCGCGGTGGGTGATGCCCTTGTCGGCGTAGTAGAGGCCGTACTTCTCCGACATTCCGCCCTTGGGGTGGAAGTCGGCGAGGAGCGGGTACTCGATGCCCATGTGCTTCGCGAAGGCCTTGTGCGCCCAGACCGAGTCCACAGAGACGCCGAGCACGACGGCGTTGGCGCCGTTGAACCGGGGCAGGTCGTTCACGAAGCAGGCGTGCTCGTTCGTGCAGACCGGCGAGAAGTCCAGCGGGTAGAAGGCGAGGATCACCTTCTTGCCGCGGTAGTCGGAGAGCTTGTGGGTCTTGTCGTCGTGGCCCTTCAGCTCGAAGTCCGGGGCGAGGTCACCAACTTGGATCATGGGATGCTCCAGTGTTGTTCAGGGGAGCCCGCCTTATCCGCCCACAGGCCCGAGCGGGAGGCGCGCCAAGCAACAATGGCCGGAGGGGCGGAGAGGTTGCGGGCGAGTTGACGGCCCCCGTTGAGGCAGGGCTACATTCTCTCGCGCGCCGCTGATCGGCGCGAAGAAGAATGGAGGGTGACTCTATGAGCGATGAGAGTCTGTTCATCGAAGATCTAGGGGACGTGCTCACGGCGGCGGCGTGGGTGATGGACTACCCCGCCCGCGCCGACGCGCGGCCCGAGGTGGTGGCGCTGATCCCGCCCACCCTGCCCACCCACGCTGAGGCCGC
>JAKLKD010000130.1 GCA_023150845.1 Myxococcota bacterium
ACGGCGACGGCGGCGGCGGGGGTGGCGGCGGCGGCGCGCTGTACCTCCAGGCCGCGAGCCTCACGGTCTCTGGGCTCGTGGACTGCACCGGCGGCGACGGCGGCGGCGACCCCGGCGGCTACGACGGCGGCAGCGGCGGCGGCGGCTCCGGCGGCGCGCTCTGGCTGGTCACCGACAGCCTCGCGGTCACCGGGACCCTACGCTGTGACGGCGGCGCGGGCGGGCAGACCGTGGTCGGCGGCACCACCGCCCAAGGCGGCTATGGCGGTGACGGCGCGGACGGCGTGATCTGGGTGGACGCCGGGTCGATCAGCGTCAGCGGCACCGTGAGCCCGACCTATCAGCTCGTGCCCTGAACTCGTCAATCATGCTTGACCAACTCTGTGACCTGGGCTACGGTGGCCTCGGAGGTGCCGATGTCCAGCGCGCAGAGCCTCAGCCCCCTCGCCCCCGGCGTCTGGGGCTACGACTACCAGCTCACCATGCCCGGCGGCGTCGAGTTCCCGGTGCGCCCCTATGTCATCGTCTTGCCCGACGGCGGGGTCTGGCTGTGCTCGCCGGGGCCGATCTCCGACGCCTTGGCCGCCGAGATCGAGGCCCTGGGCCCGGTGCGTCACCTCGTCTCGCCGAACACCTTCCACCACCTCTCCCTCGGCGACGCGTCCCGGCGCTGGCCCGACGCCAAGGTCTGGGCCCCGGCGGGCCTCCAGAAGAAGCGCCCGGACCTGCGCATCGACGCCACCCTCGGCCCCGAGGCTGAGGCGGCCTGGGGCGGCGTCATCCAGCTCCAGCTCATGGAGGGCGCGCCGGACCTCAACGAGTGGGTCTTCTTCTACCGCCCGAGCCGCGCGCTCATCGTCACGGACCTCGTGTTCAACATCCAGTCCTGGACCACCTGGATGTCGTCCTTCGTGTTCTGGATGATGGGCGTGAACCAGCACAAGCTCGCCCAGAGCCGCGCCTGGCGCTTCGTGCTGGCGAAAGACGCCGCCGCCTTGGGGCGCTCGGCCCGCGCGGTCGTGGCCCTAGACGCCGAGCTGCTCCTGCCGAGCCACGGGGCGATCATCCGCGGCGCGGTGCGGCCGGAGCTGGAGCGCGCGATGTCCTGGATGCTCACGCTCTGAGCGTCTCTTTGGGGCGCGACAGAACGCCGCGGGGCGAGCACCGTCATCTCGGCGCGGCCGCGGCTATGTTCTGGGCTCACCGAGGTGAACGATGCCCAGCGCGGACAAGCTGACACCCATCACAGACGGCCTCTGGGGCTACGAGTACGATCTGTTCATGTTCGGGTTCGTGCACATCACAGTGCGGCCCGTCATCGCGAAGCTCCCCGACGGCGGGGTGTGGATCCTCTCCCCCGGGCCGATGAGCGAGGCCTTGGCCGCCGAGATCGAGGCCCTGGGCCCGGTGCGCCACCTCGTCTCGCCGAACCTCTACCACTACCTCAGCCTCGGCGACGCCGCCCGGCGCTGGCCCGAGGCCCGGGTCTGGGCGCCCGAGGGCCTCGCCAAGAAGCGCCCCGACCTCCCGGCGCACACCCTGCTCAGCGACGAGGCCCGCGAGGCCTGGGGCGGGGTGTTTGACCTGCAGCTCATCGCGGGCAACCCCCACCTCAACGAGTGGGTGTTCTTGCACCGCCCGAGCCGCGCGCTCATCGTGACCGACCTCTTGTTTAACCTCCAGCGCTGGGAGGGCTTCGCGGCGACCTTGGCCTACTGGGCGACCGGGACCGGCGGCCGCCGCCTCGCCCAGACGACGGAGTGGCGCTTCATGGTGCGCGATCGCGCCGCCGCCGCCCGCAGCGCCCGGGCGCTCGTGGCCTGGGAGCCGGAGATCCTTATCCCCAGCCATGGCGATATCTTGCGCGCAGACGTGGTCCCCGAGCTTCGCCGGGCCTTGGCGTGGATGCTCGCTGGTGAGCCGGGGTGAAGCGGTCTATCCTGATCTCAGCTCACGAGGTGCAGGATGATCACCACCGCTCGCCCCGCCCAAGCCGCCCCGACCCGAGACCGCGCCGGGGGCATGGCCGACCCGCTCCAGCGTCACGCCCTGCGCGACCCGCTGGCGGCGCCGGTGCAGCGGAAGAACTTGGAGCAGGCCGATCTGATGAGCAATTGCCCCCCACAGAACGGCACCGCCGCCCCGGTGAGCATCCCCGGCGTGAGCGCGGTGAACGTTTATGAGAGCTCACTCCCCAAGAGCGCGAGCCGGTTGGAGGCGCTCAAAGACGCCGCGGAGTGGCAGGCCGCGGTGGGCGGGTTGATCGAAGGCGAAAAGTTCACAGGTGATAAAGACGACTTCAACAAAGAAGATGTGGACACCCTAGACCCGTTCATCTACCGCACGAAGACCAAGTACGGTGACGAGAGCACCACGACGAACCTCACGCTGGACTACCAGAACTCTCAGATCTTTACGGGATACGTCATCAAGGTCAACGACGGGGCGTCCGGCAAGTCCTCGTCGATGGAGAACGCGCTCTCCAGCGCTAGCTCCGTGAACAAGGGCGTGCCGACGAAGTACAGTAACCGCCACGCCTCGACCGGCGTGAACACCTTGAGCGGCCTCACCAACCTCGACGACACCAACAAGACCCAGCATGTGAACGAGCAGGGCCTCGACGCCATGACCAAGATCGCCGGAGAGGGCGCGCGCTGGCAGGCCGTACGAAAACACGCCGCGAAGCTCACCGACTCCTCCTGGTTTTTTGCGCGGACCAACAACGTCCAGGACCCTGACGTCAAGCGCGTCTCCTTTAAGAACCTCTGGCTCTCGTGGGCTGGCGCCTTCGACAAGGCCTATGACATCTCCGACGCCACCTTCGCCTCGAAGGTGAAGACGATGGGCGCCTTCGTAAAGAACCAGTACGGCAAGATCACCACCGAGGGCTTCTCGATCGCCCCCAGCACCGCGAAGCTGAGCGCCTGCGACGCGAACGACTACGACCTCGACAACAGCAAGTCCCACACCGTCTGAGCCGCGTCGCCGCGGGTTGATTGGTCAACCAAACAACCCAAAGCGCCCTTTAGAGCAGGCCCTTCTCACGGCGGGCGCGCTCACACTCCTTGTCGCCAGCCTGCACACGTTTGCAGCCGCCGGGGCGGTCCTGGTAGATGACGCAGAAGACGGAGTAGCCCAGGCGGCCGCGCAGCGCGTTGCAGCGGCCTGAAGGGTCCAGGCGCAGGTGGGGCTCTCCTTCGGCGTTGTGCACGACGTAGCGTTTGTTCAGGGTGTTGTCCCGCAAGAGCCGGCTCTTGGGGTCGTTCACGGGGATGTAATCGACGCTGCCCGCGTCGACGTTCGCCTGGGCGTTGCAGCAGCAGGCGCCACAACGCATACAGTCGAGCTTCTCGTTGTAAGCCATCAGCCCTTCTTTGAGGGGCGCATGGCCGCCATGAACTGCTTCACCGTGTCGCGGTCATACCCCGCGATGTGCCCGAACTCCTGCCCGCTGTAGAGCCACTCGCCGCCGTCGATCACCACACACTCGCCGGTCATGAACGAGGCCATGTCCGACATCATGTAGGTGGCGAGGTCGGCGAGCTCCTCGGGCTTGCCGAAGCGGCGGAGCGGGATGTGGTTCAGGGCCTCCTCCTCCGCGCCGGGCATCATCAGCCGGGAGAACGCGCCCTCGGTGGGGAAGGGCCCGGGGGCGATGGCGTTGCAGCGGATGTTGTAGTGCGCCCACTCCACCGCCAAGGACCGCGCCATGGCCAGCACACCGGCCTTGGCGGCGGCGCTGGGCAGCACGAAGGCCGAGCCCATCCAGGCGTAGGTCGTGACGATGGAGAGGATCACGCCGCCGGACTTCCGCTCGATCCAGCGGCGGCCGAGCTCTTGGGTGACGTGGAAGGTGCCGTAGAGCACGATCTGCACGACGGAGTTGAAGGCGTTGGGGCTCAGCTCCTCTGAAGGCGACAAGAAGTTGCCCGCGGCGTTGTTCACGAGGCCGTTGATGGGGCCAAGCTCCGCCTCCAGGGCGTCTACGGCGGCGGCGACGCTCGCCGGATCCCGCACGTCGGCGCTCGCCCAGGCCGCCTGGCCGCCGAGGGCCTGGATCGTGGCGACCGTCTCTTGCAGAGGCTCGGGGCGGCGGCCGATCACGGCCACCTTCGCCCCCGCGCGGGCGAAGCCGAGGGCCATCGCGCGGCCCAGGCCGCTGCCTCCACCGGTGACGAGGAAGGTCTTCTCACGGAGGGTGTCGGGCGTGAACATCGTGGGCTCCAGGCAGGTGGGCCCTGGTAACCGCTCCCCGGCTCACTCGCAGCCGTCGAGGCTCGTGATCCACTCCTCGATGAGCGCTAGGCCCTCGGCGTCGACGACGTTTGAGCCGACGGCGGGCATTCGGTTGACGTCCAGGGCGGCCATCCGGAGGGGCAGCACCGAGCGGGCCGGGTCGCCCGGGGCGATGAGCCGCGCGTCGTCGACGCCGAGGTCTCCGGCGGTGGGCTCGGCGTCGCAGGCGCCGGTCTCGGCGAGGCTGACCTCACGCTGGAGGTCCAGGCCGCCCAAGCCGGGGCCGCCGGGCTGGTGGCACATCGCGCAGTTGACGTCCAGGTAAGCGCGGGCGCGCTCGTCGAGGGCGCCGTCGCCGTGGGGGTCGGGCAGTGGCTCGATCGCGGCGCTGGGCGCGGCGGCGAGCAGGCCGATGGCGGCCCAGGCCTCAAGCTGGCCGTCGCGGTCGGTCTGGGCGACGTTCAGGCCCAAGGTGCGCCCGGCGACTTCCGTGTGGCAGCCGAGGCACTGGGCGCGGCTGGGGTAGCTCCAGTCCTGATCGTTGAGGCCCTGCTCCCCGAGGTCCACCCGGGCGGAGGACAGGAGCAAGGTGGCGTCTTTGCCGTCAGCGTCCCACTGGTAGGTGTAGCCCGCCCAGCCGCCGTCCTCGTGGCGCACCATGAGCCGGGTCTCGACGGGCTGGCCGCTCACCCGGAACATCTTGGTAACGACGCTGCCGATGGGCAGCTCCAGGAGCCCCGTGGCCTCGTCGATGGTGATGGTGGCGTCGTCGGGGATCGCGAACCAGCGCTCTTTCTCCGCGCCGTCGGACCAGAACGGGGCGTTCACCTCGTACCGAACGCTGCCCGAGGAGGGCTGGCTGGGGTCGGCGGGGTCCACGCAGCCCGTGGCGCTGAGCTTCTCGGGGAAGGTGGAGGCCACGGGCTCCCCGGCGGGCTCAATCCAGTACAGACCGCCGCCGATGTAGTCCACGATCAGCAGCTCCCCGGCGTTGCTCTCGCCGAAGGAGACCGGGGAGATCCCGGAGTCGTCGATGAGCACGAGGGGGCTGGGGTCCCCCGTGGTCGGGTCATAACCCAGGGCCCAGAGGCGGCCGCTGTAGGTGTCGGCGTAGAGGTAGCTGCCGACCAAGGCGGGGATCGCCGCGCCGCGGTACACGAAGCCGCCGACGATGGACTTGTTGCCGTCTGTGTGGGTGTACTCGGCGACGGGCAAGATGAGGCCGGACTTGTCGCAGGAGTCGCCGCTGGGGAAACACGCGCTGCCCTCCATCGTGTTCCATCCGTAGTTGCCGCCGAGCTGGACAAGATCCACCTCCTCGACCTTGTTCTGGCCGACGTCCCCCACCCAGAGCTCCCCCGTCGCCCGGTCGAAGCTCCAGCGCCAGGGGTTACGCAGACCCCAGGCGAAGATCTCCGGGCGGCCGCCGACGCCGTCCGCGAAGGGGTTGTCGGCGGGGATGCCGTAGGGCTCGACCCCGTCCACGTCGATGCGCAGCATCTTGCCCAGGAGCGTGTCTGTGTCTTGTCCGGCGCCCAAGGGGTCTCCGGCGCTGCCGCCGTCGCCGAGGCCGAAGTACAGATAACCATCGGGGCCGAAGCCGATGCCGCCGCCGTTGTGGTTGGAGTAGGGCTGCTCAAGCTGGAGCAGCAGCTCCTCGGAGTCGGGGAGGATCTCCCCGCCCTCCATCGTGAACCGGCTGAGGTTCGAGTACATCGTCCGGCCCACCTTCGAGGTGTAGCTCAAGAAGACCTGCTGATTCGACACAAACTCGGGGTGAAAGGCCATGCCGAGCAGCCCGAGCTCCGAGGAGCTGGCGTCTACGCGGTCGGTGAGGTCGGCGACGAGGGTGGCCGTGGTGTCCCCCTCGCGGACAGAGCGCACCCGGCCCACCTGCTCCAGCACATAGAAGGTGGCGTCGTCGCCGGGGGCCTGGCCCACCCACACCGGCGAGCGGAAGGTGAGGCCGTCAAAGGCCGGGGCCAGGCTGACCTCCCCCGTCGTCGGCGGGCGCTCCGGGGCGACGCAGGTGGGGTTCGGCGCCCGCTCCTCCACCGCGGGGCTGGAGTCTCCCGCGCGGTCGTCACCCCCCTTGCAGGCGGCGAAGGTGACGATGAGGCCGAGGAAGGAGCGGGCGAGGCGCATGGGGGTCTCCAGAGAGGAGCACACCGTAGCACGGCTTCTCCCGGGCTCATCAGAGCCCGGCGCGGTAGGTCTCCAGCTCCTTGAGGTAGCGGGTGGTGCGCACCTGAACGCCCTCGGCGGGGCGCTCGGCGGCGGAGATCGCGGCGTCGAGGCTGGCCTTCGCCTCGTCTTTGCGGCCCAAGGCGACGAGGATCTCCGCCCGGCGCTTCTCCGCCCGGAGCCGGTTGTCGCCGTAGCCCGTCGCCACGGCGCGCTCGGCCTCGGCCAGGGCCTCGGGGAGCCGCTCCAGGCCGAGGAGCTGCCCGGCGAGGGCGTGGTGAAAGGTGAACTCCTCGGGGTAGGCCGCCGCCGCCTCGTTTAAGAGCGCGAGGCCGTGGTCCACCTGGCCCGCGGAGATCCAGAGGTCGGCCAAGAAGCCGTAGTGGCCCCGATCGACGGCGAGGTCCCCGCTGAGGTTGGACTCCAGGAGCGCCGCCGCCGCGCCGAACAGCGCGGGCTGCTGGTCCGTCGGCGCCATCACCCCCAAGACATAGAGCAGGTCCGCGCCTTGGGCCGGGGGCAGCCGGGCGACCCCGGCCAGCAGGGTGGTGCGGAGGGTCGCCGCGCCTTCAGCGCTCAGCTCCCCGAGGTCCAAGGCGGCGAAGGCGTACTCGTAGACCCGCTCCGGGGCGAGCGCGCAGAGCTGGGTGAGGGTAGCCTCGTCGGCGTCCAGCGCGAGGCGGGTGAGCAAGGCGTCGGCGTTGTTGAGCCCGGGCGGCAGCAGGGCCTTGGCCTCGTCCACACGACCGGCCCGGGCGAGGCGCAGGGCGGCGTTGGCGGCCTCCTCCGGCGTCATCGTCGGGCCCTTGGCGGCGAGCTGGTCCAGGGGCAACATCCCGCGCTGCACCGTGGCCAGCCAGGCCTCGAAGGCCTCCTCGCCGGGGTAACCCTCCATGCGGTCGATCACGACGCCGTCGCCGTCGGTGACGATGAGCGTGGGGTAGCCGCCCACGGCGTAGCGGCTCTTGAGCGCCCAGCTCCAGGGGGCGTCCACGTCGACGACGGCGACGGCGAAGGGCTTGAGCACCTCGGCGTCGTCGGGGTCGTGGAGCACCTCGGCGGCGAGCAGGTTGCAGGGCGGGCACCACACCGCGGAGAAGTCGAGGAGCACGAGGCTCCCTTCAGCCTTGGCCTTGGCGAAGGCGGCCTCAGCGTCGCCGGGGGCGGCGTGCATCGGGGCGTCGTTGGCGACGGCGACGGCGTCCAGCGCCACACCAGCCTGGCGCGCCCGGCCTCGCCAGCCGGAGATCGGCAGGTCAAAGCCGACGTTCACGAGGCGGCAGGTCGTGCCGCCGTCCTCACACAAGGACAAGGAGAGGGTGCCCTCGACGGCCTCCACCCCGGCGGGCAAGGCGAGGCGCAGGCCGTCTTGCAGCTCCAGGCCGCTCGCGTCGATGACCACCCGCTGCTCGCCGAGCCACAGCTCCGCGGTGACCGGGGCCTCGGGGGCGACGTGCTCCCCGGCGGGCGGCCGGGCGGTGATCCAGCCCGAGGCGCCGTGCCAGCCGAGCTCAACCTCGGGGAGCTCCGCCGCGAACGACAAGGACACCAGGCACATCCAGAGGGTCACAGGGGCTCCGTTCCGCCCAAGGCCCACTCGATGACCTTGGCGCGGGGGTGAAAGGGTCGAAGCTGGGTGAGGCCGAGGCCGACGAGGGCGGCCTGGAGGCGGGCGTCGGTCTCGGAGGCCGTCGGGCCGTAGTGGGCGGCGGCGACCCGGAGCGCGCCCAGAGGCATCAGCCCGATGAGCTCGGTGCCGGTCACCTCCAGGCCGAGCTCCCCGGCCAAGACCTTGAGGCGCTCGACGACGACGTGGGGTGGGGTCACCCGCCAGTCCACGAGGTTTGTGCTCACCTGGGCGCAGCCGTAGCCCTCGTGCCACCAGCCGATGGCCCGCACCGCCGGGAGCCCTCCCGCCAGCTCCCGCAAGGACCGGGCGAGGCGCCGGGCGAGGCGGAGGTCTTGGGTGTTGAGGCAGAGGTTGAACGCGATGAGCACGTCCCGGGCCCCGATGGCCGCGCCGCCCGCCGTGGGGTGCGGGGTATTGGGGCCAAAGTCCGGGGGCTCCCGCAGGAGCTTCTCGCCGAGGCCCTCCCACTCGCCGCGGCGGACCTCGTGCAGCAGGCGGCGGTGAGGGGCCGTCGCCGCCGCGCCGTAGAACCAGCCAGGCACGCCGAGCGCCCCGACCCGATCCCCGAGGGCCTGGGCGGCGGCCACGGCGTCTGCGGTCGTCACGCCGCGCCAAGGCACGAAGGGCAGCACGTCGGCGGCGCCGAGGCGGGGGTGAACGCCGCGGTGCTGGCGCATGTCGATGCGGCGGACGGCCTCGGCCACCCCCCGGGCGGCGGCCTCGACGACGGCCTCCGGCGGGGCGAAGCAGGTGATCACGGCGCGGTTGGCGTAGGGGTCGGCGTCGATCTCCAGCACCCGCGCCCCGGGCGCCGAGGCGATGGCGGCGGCGATGTCCTCCAGGAGGGCGTGGTCCTTGCCCTCGGAGAAGTTCGGCACATGCTCGATGAGCGCGCTCACGGCTCCGCCCGGCCGGGGTAGACCTCGGCGGTGAGGCCCAAGGCCCGGACCCCGGCGGCGATCTCCTCCAGGCGCGGCACGTCGAGGGGCGCCACCCGGGGCGTCGCCGGGGTGCGGGCCACGGAGTAGACCTGCACCAACGAGACGCGCCCGCCGCCTTGGATCACGTCCTGGAGGCGGCCGAGGTACGCCGTGATCTCGGCGTCGGAGGGGCCCTCCCCGTCGAGGCGTAAAAACATCGACTGCACGACGACAGGGTGCCGCGCGGCGAGCTCGGCGAGGTTCTTGAGCACGCGGCCAAAGGGGAAGGTGGTGCCGTCGATGGCCTGAAACAGCGCCTCGGTGCCCGCGTCGAGCTTCACCCAGGCCTCGCCGCCCAAGGCGTAGAGGGCGTCGATGGCCTCGGCGACCCGGGGGCGGTGCAGGAGCGTAGCGTTGGTGAGCACGATGGGCTTGACACCGGAGAGCCCGAAGTCCGCCAGCGCCTCGCCGACGAGGGCCACGGCCTCACCGAACCCGGCGTAGGCCGTCGGCTCACCGTCCCCGGCGAAGGCGACGTCGTTCACCCGGCGCAGGGCCGGGGCCACGGTGTCAAAGGGCGGGGCGTCCCAGAGCGTGCCCGAGGTCACCAAGCTCAACAGCGCGTGAAGCTCCTCCCCCAGCCGCGGCAGCTCAACCTCGGTGACCGTCGGGGGCACGCGGCGGTCTACCTGGCAGTAGGGGCAGTCGAAGTTGCAGACCTTGTCGGGGTTGAGGTTCACCCCGATCGAGAGCCCCTTCGAGCGCCGGGAGACCACGGGGTAGACGTAGCGGTTGTCCCCCAAGGCGCGGCGATGATCGGTGAAGTCGAGGCGGCGTGCGGGGCGGTCCATGGCCTAAATGTAGCGCGGCGGGGGTTGGGGCGCGCGGATGGCCGAGGCCGTCTCCGCGATCCCGTCCTCAACGTAATCCTTGGGTCAACATATGCGCATTGATCAACTTTATGCAGATTTATGTGCCCTTTTTCGCCCCTGCGCCTGCGCCCGTCACCCCCTCGGATAGTCGAGGGCCGTGAGCACAACGCCCCACGACCACCTCTTCAAGCTCGTGTTTAGCGAGCCCTCCGAGCTCGCGCCGGTCCTCGGCGCGCTGCTGCCCCCCGCTGTGGCCCAGCGCCTTGAGCTCGGCCAGCTCAGCCCGGCGCCGACGGAGCAGCTCGACGGTGATCTCCGGATGCGCGCCCCGGACCTGCTCTACCGCGCGCCTTGGCGGGGCGGCGGCTGGGCTGAGGTCGTCTTTGTGATCGAGCACCAGTCGAGCCCCGACCCCTCGATGCCGCTGCGCGCGCTGCGGACGGCCTTGCGGGTCTGGGAGCAGGCCGAGGGGCCCCGCCTGCCCCTCGTCGTCACCTTACTCTTCGCGCATGGGGCGAAGCCCTGGACCGCGCCCCTCCGCCTCTCTGAGCTCTACGACGCCCCTCCCGACGCCGTCGAGCCCCTTCGAGGCGCCCTGCCTGAGCTCGGCCTGGTGCTGCGTGACCTCGCGGTCACCCCCGACGAGGCCATGCCCGGCGAAGGTGGGGGCAAGCTCGCGCTGATCCTCCTGCGCCACGCCCACCGCGGAGACGTGTGGGACGCGCTTGAGGCGAACCTGCCGCTGTTCGCTGACGCGGTGAAGCGTCTAGGTGACAGCCGGGCCATCGGCCTGATAAAATACGCCATGCACGTCAGCGACGTCCCTTGGGAGCGCAGGCTGGCCGAGAAGGTGCTGCCGCTCCTCCAACCCCCCACACGCGAGGTGATCGTGGGCTACGCAGATCGACGGTTTGAGGAAGGCGTCGCCGTGGGGAACACCCTCGGGCGCCGAGACTCTGTCCTCCAGTTCTATCGGCGCCGCTTTGGCGCACTCACCCCCGCCCACGAGGCCGTCATCCTGAACGCCGACCTACCTCAGCTTGAGCGCCTGAAGGACGACCTCTTCACCATGAACCACCCCGACGAGCTCCTCACCCTCAAGACCCAACACGAGTCCTGAGCATGGGCTACGCAGACCGCCGTTTTGAGGAGGGTGTCGCAATCGGCTTCGAGCGCGGCTTCGAGCGCGGCTTCGAGCGCGGCTTCGAGCGTGGGTTCGAGCGCGGCCACCTCCGCAGCAGCCGCAACGTGCTCCTCCGCGCCTACCAAAGCCGCTTTCTGTCCCTCACCCCCGCCCACGAGGCCGTCATCCTGAACGCTGACCTACCTCAGCTTGAGCGCCTGAAGGACGACCTCTTCACCATGAACCACCCCGACGAGCTCCTCCACGCCCAGGGCTCACAGGCTCCGACAACAGGATAAGCCCCTCGCGTGACCGGCTGGTCACGCCGAGGTGAGCATGACGACGACCCCCCACCGCGCCGGTCTGACTGAAGGGCCCGTCGCGCGTCAGCTCTTGGGCCTCGCCGCCCCGATGGTCGCTGGGGTGCTCTCGGTCATCCTGCTCGCGGCCATCGACACCTACTTCGTCGGCAAGCTCGGCGCCGACGCCTTGGCGGCCATCAGCTTCACCTTCCCCGTCGTCGCGCTCATCGGCAACCTCACCATCGGCCTGAGCATCGGCGCCACCGCCGCCATCGCCCGGGCCATCGGCACTGGCCGCGAAGACGAGGTCAAGCGCCTCACCACCGACGCGCTCCTGCTCGCCGGGGCCATCGTCATGTTCGCCTCGGTGATCGGCTACCTCACCATCGACCCGGTCTTCACGGCGATGGGCGCCGACGCCACCACCCTGCCGATGATCCGGCAGTACATGGGCCCCTGGTACCTGAGCATCGTGCTGCTCGTCGTGCCGATGATGGGCAACGCCGCCTTGCGGGCCTCGGGCGACTCCATGACCCAGGCCCGCACGATGATCATCTCGGCGATCCTCAACGGCCTCCTCGACCCGCTCCTCATCTTCGGCTGGGGCCCCATCGAGGGCATGGGCGTGACCGGGGCCGCCGTCGCGAGCATCATCGCCCGAGGCGTCGCCGCGGCGCTCACCCTCTGGGTGCTCATCCGCGGCGCGGACCTCGTGAGCTTTGAGCGTGTGCCCTTCGCCGTGGTGAAGGCCTCCTGGCGCCAGATCCTCAAGGTCGGCGCCCCCGCCGCCGCGACAAACATCGTGCCGTCCGTCGCCAGCGCCATGCTCACCCGCCTGGTGAGCGGCTTCGGCCACGTCGCCGTCGCCGCCTTCGGCGCGGGCTCCCGCCTGGAGCAGATGGCGCTCATCTTGCCCCTCGCGCTCACCGCCGCCCTTGGCCCCTTCGTCGGCCAGAACTGGGGCGCGGGCCACAACCAGCGCGCCCGCGACGCCATCGTGCTCAGCGAGCGCCTGAGCTTCGGCTGGGGCGTCGTCGTCTGGAGCCTCCTCGCGCTGACGGCCGGGCCCATCGCCCGACGTTTCGCCGGGGAGCCTGACGTCGTCGCGCCGCTGCAGAGCTACCTCGTGCTGGCCACCTTCGGCCTCGCCTTCCAGGGCATCACCTTCTCGACCAGCGCCTCGTTCAACTCCATCGCCCAGCCCCTCAAGAGCACCTCCTTGGCGCTCCTGCGCACCACGGTGCTCGCCTTGCCGCTGGCCTGGATCGGCGCCCAGTGGCGCGGCGTCGAGGGCCTGTTCATCGGCGTGGCCTCCGCGAACGTGATCACCGGCCTCGCCGCGTACTGGATGGCGCGCCCGCTTCGCGCCGGGATCTTGCCCGACCCCAGCGCCCGCTGAGCGCGCCCAGGCTTGCGTCCGCGTCGCGATTCTCGTAACATAAACATCAACGATTTCAGCACCCTTTGAGTCAGCGAGGCCAAGATGCGCCCCCTGCTCCTGCTCCTCTTGGCCCCCCTCGGCGCCTGCGTCGAGTACGACCTCAGCTTCAGCACCAAAGGCGGCGGCGGGCTCGACGACACCGGGGTCAGCGGCGGAGGTGACGGGCCCTCGGTGACCGACACCGAGCTCGGCGCCGAGCCCGTCATCGGCGACTGCGCCTGCCCCGACGGCTTCAGCGCCACCCCCGACGGCGACTCCTGCACCCGCCGGGTGAGCGAGCCCGCCACCTGGAACGGCGCGGAGCTAGAGGTCTGCCGCGGCGCCATCGACGTCGTCTACGGGAAGTTCGGCGCGCTCTACCCCGGCGGCGCCAACGTGCAGGACAACTACTGGGGCGACCTCGACGCCGAGGCCGACGGGCGGCTGAACGAGGTCGGCGTGTGGAGCTGCAGCGGCGCCGCCGAGGGCTACGCGCCCAACGAGGAGTGGATCGGCTTCGCGGCCTGCGTCGAGCTGCCCGCCGCCGGGGACTACCTCCTCGGCATCGCCGGGGACAACAACGTCCGGATGCGGGTGGACGGCGTCGAGCTCTACAGCGACACCCGCACGGACACCCTGCCCTTCAACTACTGGACCCTCCTCGCCGTGAGCCTCAGCTCGGGCCGCCACCACGTCGAGCTGGAGGGGCTCAACCAGGGAAGCATCGCCAGCTTCGGCGCCGAGCTCGCCGGGCCCTTCAAGGCCGGCAGCCTCTCCGGCGACGCCGAGATGATGGCGGCGGACTACGACGGCCAGCGCGTCTTCAGCTCCATTCACCGCGAAGGCGGCGCCTTTGAGCTCGGAGAGACCTCGGGCTGGTCCTGCCCCGACGGCTCCGCGCTCAACGTCTGCGGCGAGGCGCCGGAGTGCACGACGACGGAGCGGGTGGAGTGCCAGTAAACGTCAGTGTTTCGGGTGCGGCGTCAGCAATCTGAGCGCGGCGTCAGGGATCAGCCCCAGGGCAGCACCGGCGCCCGCCCGGCGACCCGGGACTCGTGGTCGAGGAGCCAACGTTTACGCGCCACGCCCCCGGCGTAACCCGTGAGTGCCCCGCGCTGGCCGATGACCCGGTGGCAAGGGATGATGAGCCCGATGGGGTTCCGGCCGTTGGCGAGGCCCACGGCGCGGGTGGCCAAGGGGTCGCCGAGCGCCCGGGAGAGCGCGCCGTAGGTGATCGTCTCGCCGTAGGGGATCTCTTGGAGCGCGGCCCACACCCGGCGCTGAAACTCCGTGCCTTGGGGCGCCAGGGGCAGCTCAAACGCCCGCCGCGTCCCGGCGAAGTACTCCTGGAGCTGGGCGGCGGCGGCGGCGAGGACCGGGTGCGCCAAACGCTCCTCGGCGCCGGGCGGGGGCTCCGCGGGCGGGTCCATGCCCAGGGCGACGAGGGCCTCCCCTTGGGCGATGAGCCGAAGGGGGCCGAGCGGGCTCGGGACGGTCGTCCAGGCGAGGGGCGGAGCGGCGGGGGCGGCGGGGGACGGGGTCAGGTGCACGACGAGGCGGTCTCCGAGCGGCCGGAGAGGTTAACGCAACTCGTCGGTCCTCGTGGAATCAATGAGGCGCCGAACAGGATGTCTTATGCTCGTCCAGCAGCTCATGTTCCTCACCGTCGCCATGAGCGTCTGGGCGGGGATGCACGTCTACGTATTCCGCCGCCTCTCCGCCGGTTTTGAGCAGGGCTCGCCCTGGCGCAGCCGGGTGAAGTGGCTCCTGGGGCTCTCGTGGGCGGTGGCGCCCCTGACCTTCACCCAGCTCCGCAGCTCGGGATCGCCGCTCCCCGATCTCATCCAGGCCATCGGTTACCCGCTCTTGGGGATCTTCTCCTTGGTGATGGGGATGATGCTCCTCAAGGATCTCGCCTGGCTGCTCCTCCTCGGCGCGGACAAGCTCGTCGCCCAGGCCAAAGGCGCCTCGTCTTTGCCCCAAGACCCGGAGCGCCGCCGCCTCTTGGAGCGCGCGCTCAACGGCGCCGTGCTGACCGCCGCCGGGGCCCTGGGCGCGGTGGGGCTCAGCCAAGCCCGGCAGGCCGCCGAGGTGATCCAGGTGAAGCTGGCGATCCCCGAGCTCCCCGAGGCCCTCGTCGGCCTGCGCATCGCCCAGGTGAGCGACATCCACGTCGGCCCGACCATCCGTAAGGAGCGCACCGCGGAGATCGCCCAGGCCGTCAACGCCCTCGCCCCGGACCTCATCGCCGTGACCGGCGACCTCGTGGACGGCGTCGTGGCGGGCATCGGCGAGCACGTCGCCCCCCTCGGGGAGATGAAGGCGCCCCTGGGCGTCTTCTTCGTCACCGGCAACCACGAGTACTACTCCGGCGTCGATGAGTGGCTCAACTTCGTGCGCACCATGGGCTGGCGCACGTTGACGAACGAGCACGTCACGCTCAACAAAGGCGGCGCGAGCCTCGTGATCGCCGGCACCCCCGACCGCTCCTCGGCCCGGCTCAAGCCCGAGCACGTCGAGGACCTCGACGCCGCGCTCGCCGGGGCGCCCGAGGCCGCCGTGCGTATCCTCCTCGCCCACCAGCCGCGCACCGCCTACAAGGCCGTCGAGCGCGGCTTCGACCTCATGCTCAGCGGCCACACCCACGGCGGGCAGTACTTCCCCTACACCCTGCTCATCCACCTCGCCCAGCCCTTCAACGCCGGGGCCCACCTCGTCGAGGGCATGTGGCTCTACGTCAACCGGGGCACGACGTACTGGGGCCCGCCGATCCGCCTGGGCTCCCCGCAGGAGATCACGCTCATCGAGCTGGTCCGCGCCTGACCCACCCGGCGCGCCGCCTGGGTTAAGGTGGCGTGTGTCCCGACGTCTGCACGCCTCCTTCGCCTTCGTCTTGCTCGCCCTCGTCGGCGCGGGCGCGGGGCTCTGGATCGCCCAGCCCGAGGCCCGGGAGCTGCTCATGGCCCGGCGCCCCGGCGCCGCGGACGAGCTCGCCGCCGCCCTCGCCAGCGCGCCTTGTGACGCGACGCTCCAGCCCGAGGCCGAGGCCCTGCTCGCCCTGCTGCTTCAGGACGAGGACGACCTCGGCTGCGCCGGAGAGGCCCGCCTGGGCCGCCTCATCGCCGAGCACCCCGACCCGCGCTGGACCGGCTGGCTCACGCGCCTCCTCGACCAGCGCCAGGGCCCCGCCCGGCTGCGCCTGCGGGCCTGCCTCGCGCTCATCTTGCGGGAGGGCTCTCTGCCCGAGGTCGTGCGCCGGGAGCTGCGCGCCGGGGCCTTCGGGCCGGTGCAGATCGGCGCCTTGGTGGACGCCCTCTCCGAGGAGGTCGGCCCGGCCATCGCGGAGGAGCTGCTCAACGAGGGCGGCGCCCCCCGCTTTGACGCCGGGGACGGCGCGGCGCTCCGCCGCTTCGCCGGGGGCGACTGGAGCGCCCGAGCCGCCGTGGCCCGGGCCCTGCGCCGGGAGCTCGCCCACCCCACCCTGCGCCCGGAGCCCGACCTCCCCGGCCTCTCCAGCCGCCGCGCCGCGATCACCCAGGGTGTGCTGGAGGGCCTCGGCGTGAGCCACGCCCGGCTCCAGGCCGCCCTGGACCAC
>JAKLKD010000131.1 GCA_023150845.1 Myxococcota bacterium
AGCAAGGGCCTCGGGACGAACGACTGCGATGACAACGACCCCAAGGTGAACCCCGGCGCGACGGGGGATGGCCGGGGAGTCGACAACAACTGTGATGGGGAGCTCACGCCGGATGAGCTCGTCAAGAGCCCCCGCGCCCCACCGCCGCCCAAGCAGGCTCAGCCTGATCTCAAGTGTTTTCAGGACCTGGACGGCGACGGATTCGGCAACCCCCAACGACCGCTGACCGGGGAGGCCTGCCAAGGCAAGAACGTGAGCGCCAATGGGGACGACTGCTTGGACACCGACAAACGTTACCGCCCCGGCGCGCAGGAGGTCGATGGTGACCCCGACTACAACTGCGATGGGGTGACCCCCCCAGCTCGGCCTGAGCCGCCAAGGCCAACACCGGCGCGGCTCGCCTCCACCAAGAGCTACCTCTCAGGCCTTGGCAAAAAGCTGAACATCGAGGCCTCCCTTGACCCAAACGTGGGGCGCTGCAGCGCGGTTTACGCCAGCGTTGCGCCTACCCCCCAGTTCTTCCCAGGCGAGACGACCGCTCTTCAGCTAAGCGGTGGCCCAGTGGACTGGCGGGTCACCACCTCGCATGACGAGAAGAAGTTCGTGTACTACGTTCTAAAATGCAGTGACGCGGCCACAGGAACCCAGAGCCGACTCGGCGACAAGTCCTACAGGATCTCGCAGTGAGCCTCGGAACCTGCTATGGTGCCACCATGAACCTTGCCGCGGATAGGGTTGCGCCGTGAAGCTGAATCTGCTCGTCCAGACCGCTGCCCGAGCAGCCCTCTCGCTGGGGCTCCTCACCACGCTGAGCGTCAATGAGGCCTACGCCCAGTCCAAGACCCGCGCCGCCGAGGAGGCCAACCAGCAGCGTGAGCTCGCCGAGCGTTACTACACCGAGGGCCAGCTTGATCGCGCCGAGCTCGCGGCGATGCGGGCGGTTGAGCTCGACCCATCGAGCCTCACCGAGCGCGCCAGGCGCGTGCTGGTGGAGG
Source organism: Myxococcota bacterium (assembly GCA_023150845.1). Lineage (GTDB taxonomy): Bacteria > Myxococcota_A > UBA796 > UBA796 > CAJQPC01 > JADKFE01. The sequence continues at coordinate 996 of JAKLKD010000131.1, forward strand.
TCTACCTTCAGCGCGGTGAGCTCAACGACGCCGAGCAGAACATCCGCAGCATCCGTGACGTGCCGAACCTGTCGCTCCCCTCGTTGGAGTGGACCGTGCGCGCCGCGATGCGCGTCGAGATCGAGCGGCTAGAGGGCGCCGGGGACGCCGCCGGGGCAAAAGCCCTCCTCGACGTGTTCCCCGTGGACGGCCTCAGCACGCCGGAGGCCGACTGGCAGACGAGGGTGAGCGCGCGCGTGGCCCTTCGAGGCTTTGAGCAGCGCCGAGAGATCGCCGCTGGTCGGGAGGCGGTCACCGCCGCTTTGGGGCTCGCCCAAGCTGCACGCGACATGGAGTCCGTTCGGTGGCTCACCGCCGCCGAGCGGCGTCTAGGCATCGTCGAGCTGGAGTGGGCCAGCGACTATGTCGCCGCCCGGGCCGCCGCCACAGCGCTGACAACTCTGGAGGGTCTGCGCCCCCCAGACCTCCTCTGGGCCCAGAGGGTGCTCGCTCGGCTCGACGCCCGCATCACCCATGAGGGCGGCGATCACGCCCAGGCCCGCGCCTTGGCGGAGGCCATCGCGACGCGTGCGGACGCCAGCGCGCTCGATAAGGCCTGGGCTCAAGGCTTCTTGCTGCGGCTCGATTACGAGGCCGCCGTCGTCTCCAAGGCCGACAACGCCGCCGAGCTCGCCGCGCAGCTCACGGCGTTCTGGGCGAGCGAGCCCCCGGCGGAGCGCCCACCGCCGCCGATGGTGAACACCCGCCGGGCGAACGTCCAGCTCGGCCTCGTCGGTGGCTTCAACCGCTGGGCGCATGAGCTCAGCGGCTCAAGCGCGAGCCCGGATCACCTGAAGGTGAACGACGGTGAGGCACCCTACGCCACCTGGCAAGAGGTGAACGAGGACCTCGCCTGCAGCGTCGGCTGCTCGGCCATCACCCTCTCCGTCGTGGCGCGGGGCTCCTATGCGGTCACCGAGCACTTTGTCATCGGCGGCGGGGTCGGCGTCACCCAGCCGCTCACGGACAAGAAGCTCGGCGGGGCGCTGGGCCTGCCCCTGTGGAGCCCCTGGTTGGGTGTCGGCTGGCACAGCGATGGTCTCGTGGCGGCCCCTGAAGGGCAGGCTCCGTCCGATGACGACGCTTACTTCACGGTGATGCTCGGCCCGCGCGTCTATCGCTCCGTCGTGCGGGACACGCCGGGCGCGCCGCTGCTCGTAGGCGCCAATCCCCAAGGCCAGCACCAGTACATCCCGATGGCGCAGCTCAGCGGCGAGGTCGTGGTGCCCTCCCTCCACGGAGACGCCCAGGTGAACCTCGGCTCTAACGGCCTCACCCACCTCGTCGAGCTCGACCTGGGGTACCGCCATGGCCGCGGGGCCTGGTCTTGGCGAGCCGGGCTCACCGGCGGCGTCATGACCGGGCGCTGGGGCCTGCTCCTCGGCGACACCTCGGAGGTGTACCCCACGACGATGACGGACTGGCGTGTTGGACTCGGCCTTAGCGCCGACTGGGAGCGGCCATGAGCGTGATGATCGGCCTGTTGTTCATGAGCGGCGGGGCGTACGCGGAGACCTTGACCTGCGCGGGCGCGACCTTGACGCTAGACTCCTGTGACGGCGGCGAGGTGAACATTGACTGCAATGGGCAGTCGAGCTGCACGGTGGCTGCGAAGTATGAGCTCACCAAAGATAGCTGCGTCGTGCAGCGGGTAGGGACCTGTGATGTCACGGTGGTGGGGGCGAGCAGTGCTTCTCCTGCGTTCTCAGTTTCTACAGGTGGCAGCAAGACCGCGACGCTGACCCTACTCGACATCCAGCCTCAATGTGGGACATCTTCATTCATCTTCGTGGAGCCCAAGGAGACCGCCGGGACCACCACCATCACCCTCGAGCGCATCGGCGTCACCACCGCCTGCGCGAAGAAGGGCCCCCTCCTCACGACGCTGATCGAGAAAGGCACCCCCACCATCGACGTGTTTATCACCGACTCCGTGCTCACCGGCTGGACCTCCGAGGGCTGGGACTCCAGCGACAACGGCACCACAAACGAGGGTGGCCTCATCTCCTTAGACAACACCAGCCTCACCCTCACCGGCTCACTCCTCGCCGACAACACGCTGAGCACCTCCTCCACCCAGACCGGCGGCGGCTTCATCAGCGCCGCGGGTGAGAAGAGCGTGCTCAAACTCAAGAACAACCTCTTCGTGCAGCGCAAAGCCGTCACCCAAGACCAGCAGGGCACGATCCTGCGCCTCGCGCTTGGTGCGAAAGCGACGATCGAACACAACGTGTTCATCGACGAGGAGGGGGTCACCGTGAGCTACGCGCCGCTCATCAATGTCGCTGGGGACTCCCCCGTCACCCTGAGCCACAACCTCTTCTACGGAGTGGCCTCGACGCTGCCCATCGGCACCCTCGACGAGACCATCCCTACGCTCAAGCACAACCTCTTCCTCGGCCTCACCACGCCCTGGCAGATTGAGGGCGTGTACAGCACCGGCACCGACGTGTTCGACCCCCTGGGCGAGAACAACTGGGGCCAGGACGGGGTGATCAACGACGTCGGCGGGCCGCTAAAGCTCGGCGAGCTCGGACTCGTGACGCTCAGCACGCTATGGGCGGACCTCTACCCAGCGCTCCCGATGCCCACGACACGTTTTGACGGCCTCTATGGGGGCATCAACCTCACCGCGCTGGCCATCTGGCCGGACTCTTGTAGCCCGCTCTTGAGCGAGGCCACCCTGCCCGGGCCCTTGGGCGGCGGCGGTGGTGCCTGGGTCGACGTGCTGGACGTGACGACGGCGTACAACGTCATCTGGTATTGTTCGGACAACGTCCTAGAGGACGACGGCACCCTCTGCTTTGAGGAGAGCAGCGACTACTGCGCGGACCGAGCCCTCGGCGAGACCTGCAGGACGACCGCCCCGGTAGGCGATGACCTGTGTAAGCCGGTCGACACGGACGCGGACACGGACGCGGACGCGGACACGGACACAGACTCAGACTCAGACTCGGACTCGGATAAGCAGCTCGCAGGCTCGCAGCGCACGACCTTCATGAAGGTCTTCCCCCTCTACTGCAGCGCCAGCCCACACCCTGGGGCCGCCGCGCTCCCCTTGCTCGCGGCCCTCGCCTTGGCCCTCCGCCGCCGCCGTTGATGGGTCAGCGCGGTTGATTGGTCAACCAACCAGTCAATCGCCCCCTCCTCTGGCTCAGTACGGCTGCGTCACCACACCGCTCCCCACGGTGTAGCAGGCGGCACGTTGGCCCTTCCCCGGCTCACTCTTGGTGTCCTCAAAACAGCAGCGCCACTCGATGGTCGCGGTCTCTGAGGCTAGGTCCGCCTGGCTAAGCTCGCCGAGCCCACACGACGTGGCCCCCTCGGGCGGGCGGGCGCCCGTGACGGGCACACCACAGCGGACAGGACCGTCCTGCACCTTGAGCTCGGCTGACGCACGCCACGCCGTTGAGCCCTGGAGCTGAACACGCGCCCGCGGCGCGCAGCCCTTGGGGATCGTGGCCTCTAAAACGAGGCCAGAGCGAAGCCAGCGCGAACGATCCTGGGCCTTGAGGTTAGCGGCCGGTGAGGTCTCCAGGCAGTCGAGCTTGCCGTTCGAGTTGAGGTCCTCAAACCCCTCATCCGTGCGCCCGTCGCAGTCATTGTCGCGGCCATCACAACGTTCAGGCGCGCCGGGGGCGACTCCAGAGCGCTCATCATCACAGTCATCGGCGAGGGTCACCCAGCCCGCGGGGCAGTTGACGCCAGGCTGGGCCGTGGCGCCGCCTCGCTGGCCATGGCCGTCGAGGTCCTTGTCCGGCGCGCAGACGAGGCCAGGCTCAGGCGGCTCCTCGCTCGGGGGGTCAACCACGCCAGCGCCGCCGACCCCCTCACCGCCACCGCCCGTTGGGCCTGGCGGAGCTTCACCCGGGCCGGGCCCGCCCTCAAGCCAGGTGAGCGCCACCGCGCCGACGAGGGCGAGCGCGATGACCACTACGGCGACGATCGGCACCGCGAGCCGCCGCGTCTGCGGGCGTGGCGGGGCCTTCAACGGCGAGCTCGGCTCGCGCGGGCCCACGGGCCGCTCCACCGAGGCCGTGCGGTCAAGGGGCGGGGCGGGGCGCTCCACAGAAGCGGCGCCAGCGTCCCACGGCAGCGGGGAGGCCTCAGAGTACTCGGGACGTTGGGGGAGCGCCAACGTGAACGGCAGCGGTGGTGGCGGCGGCCTCGGCTGGAGCGTCGCGGTCGGCGTCCGCGCACGCGCCGGGGTCTGTGGGCGCTCCTGCAGGTAACGCTCGATCAAGCGGTCAGCGCCCGCCAGCCAGATCGTGCCCTGCTCGCTGCGGAGGTCACCCTCGCTGAGGATCGCCCCCGATCGTAAGGCGCCCTCGGTGTCCAAGGGCGCTGAAGGCGGCGGCAGCCCAGCCACCCGGACGTGCCGCCTCGCCCAGGCCTTGAGGCTTGGCCCCTCCACACGACGGGCGAGGTCCTCCGCGCGGCGCTCGAGCTCGGCGACGGTGGGGCGCGCCGTGGGCTCGTAGTCCAGAAGCTCCCCGGCGAGCTTCACCACGTCAGGGGGCAGGCCCGCGGCGTCAAGAGCGTCGAGGGTGCTCCGAACGAGGCCCATGTGGCGCTCAGGTCGTCCAAACGCCTTCCCGAGGCGCTCCCCCAAGAGCAGCTCTACCAAGATCACGCCGACCGCGTACACATCCCCTGAGGGGCTGTCCGCGACGCCGTCCAGGCGCTCGGGGGACATGTACCCATCGGTGCCACCGACGGCGATGGAGCGGGTGTGGGACTCTCGATGGGTGAACTCCGCGCGCGCGATGCCAAAGTCGAGCACCTTGACGCTGCCATCGGGCGAGAGCCGCACGTTGGAGGGCTTTAAGTCCCGATGCAAGAGCCGGAGGGGGCGACCATCGTGCCCAAGCGTGTTGTACGCGGCGCTGATGGCGCTGGCGATCTCAACGCAGATGGCCAAGGCCACGCTCGCGGGCATGGGGCCTCTGGCGAACAAGGCGCTGAGGTCTTCGCCTTGGACAAACTCCATGATCACAGCCCAGCGGCCCTCAACGCGGGTGAGGCGATCGACCCCGACGATGGCGCGATGGTGAAGCAGCCCCAGGATACGCGCCTCGTCGCGCAGCCGCCGCTCAAGCTCGGGATCGTCTTGGGAGCTCGTCTTGAGCAGCTTGATCGCGACCTCCTTCTGGAAGCCACCCTCACCCTCAAAACGCGCGCGATGCACCGTGCCATGGCCGCCGCAGCCGATCACGTCGAGCAAGATGAAACGACCGCTATCGGCCATCTGCGGCCTCACCAAGCCAGGTGATCCAGGGCGAGACGTTGAGCGGATGCGCGAATCTGGTCTGGCCGCACCGCCAACATTGAGTACTTCTGAACACTTGGGGGTTCCTTTTGCGCATTCGCAACTCGACGAGCATCCACGCGCGCTCTAAGGGCCATCACTTGAGTCAATCGACGACATGTATGGTGACAGTAGCACACCTGAGGCGAGCTTGTCTCTTGCCATTCAGCTCGCTAAGATGATGCGGCTCCCCGTTGTGGTGATTGGTAGTCCGCAGAGGATCAACCTTCTGCGGTCACCCCTCTCGAGAGTCGAGGCCCCCGTTGATGTTGACCTGGATGACGATGTGGCTCACCTTCGGCGCGTCGGCGCAGGCCCAGCCCGCCAGCGCGGAGGCCGCGTTCGATCATGTAGAGCGCGCCCAGCGGGCTTATGACGCGGGCCAGCTCACCGAGGCGGCCACGCTCGCGCAGCAGGCTGTGCTGGCCGACCCCTCCAACGTGACGGCGTCCGCGCGGCGGGTGCTCGTCGAGGTGGCGCTGCGAGCGGGTGACCTCGACACCGCCGACGCCCTCATCTCCGACCTTTACGCGGTGCCTTACCTGCGCCCAGCGCTTCAAGAGTGGGCGAAGCGCGCCACAAAGCGCGCCCTGATTGAGCGCCTGGAGTCCAGCGGAGACGCCGCGGGCGCGCTGAAACGCCTCGGGGAGCTGCCCACAGACTCACTCGACGACTGGGAGCAGGCCTGGCTCGCCCGCCTCACCTGGCGCCTGCCGTTGCGAGCTCTGGAGCAGCAGCTCCGCCTTCGGGACGCTAAGTCCGCCCTCCAGGTCGAGGCCCGTCGGGAGGGCCTCCACGAGGACGACCTTCGCTGGATCACCGGGGCGCAGCGGCGCGTCGAGGTGCTCCTGCAGGTGCATCGCTGTGAGCCCGCGACCGCCCGCGCCTTGGCGAGCGACATGGTCCAAGACGCCACCTTACGCCCCGCGGATCGCGCCTGGGCCCGTCTAGAGATCGCCCGGGGTGAGCTTCGGGCCCTCCAGAGCGACCCGGACGCCCTCATCGTGCCGCTCTCGACCTTCTTGGCGTTCAGCCAAGGAAGCCCCGCGCACGAGGCCTGGGCGAAGGGGCTCCAGGCTTGGGTCGAGCTGAGTCAGCTTCAAGCCCAAGAGGATCCGGAGGCCCTCACGCCACGCGCCGCCACGCTCAAGCCCATCGCCGAGGCTTGGCGCGCTGGGGAGCCCGGCTGCGCGGCCCCCGCCACCGCGAGCGTGTCCCGCGCCAAGGTGACCACGGCTGGCGCCCCTTGGCCCGGCTGGGCCCAGGTCGCGCTGGTAGGCGGCCAAGAGGCCTGGTCCATACGCCTGCTCGACGACGCCCCAGCCAAAGACCCGCTGTGTAAGCGCCCCTGCGTCTCACCCACCGTGGCGCTCTCGGCCCGGGGCGGCGTGACCGTGTGGGGTCCGCTCGGCGCGGCGGCGGGGGCGGCGTTCACCCTGCCGCTCCAGCCCCTCGTGGTGGGCGACTCCCCGCCGGTCTTGAGCTCGGCCTGGCTCGGCGTCGGCTACACCGGGTCCTCCATGAGCTGGCTCGTCGGCCCCCGCATGTACACGTCTCTGCTCATCCAGGGGGAGACCGACGCGCCGAGGGCCTCCACGAGCTTCATCCCGCTCGCCCAGCTCACCGGGCGCCTCACCGCGGCTGACCTTGGTCTCGACGCCCAGATGAACCTCGGCAGCAACGTGACGATGCGCCTCGTCGAGCTCGACGTCGGCTGGCGCCAAGGGGAGGCCCCTGGGGCGCTGCGGGTCGGCGTCACGGGAGGCCTCGTCACCGGGCGCTGGGGGCTGTTTGACGACAACAACACCCTTTACACCACCCAACAACAAGACTGGCGCCTGGGCCTGAGCGCCGGCGTCGACTGGGAGCGGCCATGAGCGTGATGATTGGCCTGTTGTTCATGAGCGGCGGGGCTCACGCGGAGACCTTGACCTGCGCGGGCGCGACCTTGCAATTGGAGACCTGCGATGGTGGCGAGGTCAATATTGACTGCAATGGTCAGTCGACCTGCACGGTGGCTGCGGATCTTTGGCTCACCTCGGGGAGCTGCGTCGTGCAGCGGGTGGGGAGCTGTGATGTCACGGTGGTGGGGGCGAGCAGCGGCTCTCATGCCTTCTCGGTTTATACAGGCCCAGGCAATACGGCGACGCTGACCCTACGCGACGTTCAGCCCCAGTGCGGAACCTCCATGTTTATCGCCGTGGAGCCCAAGGAGACCGCCGGTATCACCACCATCACCCTGGAGCGCATCAGCGCCACCAAAGCTTGCGCGAAGAAAGGCCCCCTCCTCACCACGGCGAACGAGACCGGCGCCCCCACCATCAACGTGTCGATCATCGACTCCGTGCTCACCGGCTGGACCTCCGAGGGCTGGGACTCCAGTGACAACGGCACCACCAACGAGGGCGGCCTTATCTCCTTAGACAACACCAGCCTCACCCTCACCGGCTCACTCCTCGCCGACAACACGCTGAGCACCTCCTCCACCCAGACCGGCGGCGGGTTCATCAGCGCAGCGGGTGAGAAGAGCGACCTCACCCTCACCAACAACCTCTTCGTGCAGCGCAAAGCCGTCCTCCAAGACCAACAGGGCACGATGCTGAGACTGGCGAGCGGCGCCCAAGCGACGCTCAGCCACAACGTGTTCATCGACGAGGGCGGGGTCACCGCGAGCTACGCGCCGCTCATCAATGTCGCTGGGGACTCCCCCGTCACGCTGAGCCACAACCTCTTCTACGGCGTGGCCTCGACGCTGCCCATCGCCGCGCTAGACGAGACCATCCCTACGCTCAACCACAACCTCTTCCTCGGCCTCACCACGCCCTGGCAGATTGAGGGCGTGTACAGCACCGGCACGGACGTGTTCGACCCCCTCGGTGAGAACAACTGGGGCCAGGACGGGGTCACCGACGACGTCGGCGATCCGCTCAAGGTCGGTGAGCTCGGGCTCGTGACGCTCGACACGCTGTGGGCGGACCTCTACCCAGCGCTCCCGACGCCCACGACACGGTTTGACGGCCTCTATGGGGGCATCAGCCTCACCGCGCTGGCCATCTGGCCGGACTCTTGTAGCCCGCTCCTGAGCGAAGCCACCCTGCCCGGGCCCTTGGGCGGCGGCGGTGGCGACTGGGCCAGCGTGCTGGACGTGACGACGGCGTACAACGTCACCTGGTATTGTTCGGACAACGTCAAAGAGGACGACGGCACCCTCTGCTTTGAGGAGAGCAACGACCACTGCGCGGCTCGGGCCCTCGGCGAGACCTGCAGGACGACCGCCCCTGAGGGCGACGACCTGTGCTCTTCGCCCGACACTGGAGCGCCCACTCACTCCGGCTTGTCCGATGACAGCGGCGGTCCCAATGACACCGCCTCCTTAGGCGACCTCGCTGGAACCAACCCCTGCGGCGGCAAGGCCGGAGGCCGCAGCGCGCCCCTCACGATGCTCCCCGTGCTCATGGGGCTGCTGGCCTTCACCGCGCGGAGGCGCCGCGCCTGACGACTCGCCCTTGACACCCCCGCCGCCCAAGCTCTATAGTATGGTTGACCAACCAATCTATGAGCGTCTATGCCTCGCCCGTCCCAGGTCGCCCCGCGCCGCGCCCAGCTCATCCGCGCCTTGGAGCGTGTCATGGCCCAGCAGGGCTATGAGGCCGCCTCGATCCGTGAGATCGCCCAAGCCGCGGGCCTCGCGCCGGGGCTCGTGCACCACTACTTCCCTGACAAGGAGTCTCTGCTCGTCGCGCTGACCGCTGACCTCGGCGCGCGCTGGCTCGCCCGGCTCGACGAGGCCGAGGCCCTCGCCCCGGAGGCCCGGCTGCGGCGGCTCATCGAGCTCCACCTCAGCGTCGATGAGGCGCGCCCTGAAGAGCTCGGCTGCTGGCTGCAGATCATCGCCGAGGCCGCCCGCCGCCCCTCCGTCGGCGTGGTCTGGGGCGAGGTGGTCGCGGGCCTGCGGGGCCGCCACGTCTCGGCCTTGGCGGCCCTCGCCGCGTCGAGAGGCCGCGCCATCGACGCCGAGGCGGGGGCGGCGGCGCTCCTGGCATTGGTCTACGGCGCCCTCACCTTGGGCCCCAGCGCCGGGGGCCCGCCGGGCTACGCGGCGGCGGCGGCCTGGTCCCTCGTCGAGGGCCTGCTCGCGGCGGCCCCACGCCCAGACGGCCCGTCCCAGGCCGCGGGGTGAGCGGGCTGAGCTTCGTGCCGCTCGGCGTCGGCGACGCCTTCTCGGCGCGCTGGTACTCGACCTGCTTCTTGTTGGAGCGCGGCGAGACGCGCTGGCTCGTGGACTGCCCCCACCCCATCCTCAAGATCCTGCGCGAGTCAACGGCCTCCTGCGGCGAGCCCGTCGAACCCAGCACAGTCAGCGGCGTGATCCTCACCCACCTGCACGCCGATCATTGCTCGGGCCTTGAGAGCCTGGCGTTCTACTTCCATTTTGCCCTCGGCCGCCGCCTGCCCATCGCCGCGCACCCCGCCGTGCTGCGGCGCCTGTGGGACAACCACCTCGCCGCCGGGATGGACGCCCTGCTCACCGCCGAGGGCCTCACCCGCAAGACCTTTGAGGACTACTTCGAGGCGATCCCCCTGAGCCTCGACACGCCGACTGTGTTGGGTCCGCTGGCCGTCGAGTGCGCCATGACCCGGCACCACGTCCCGACGACGGCGCTGCGGGTGACGAGCGGCGCTGAGGTCTGGGGCTACAGCGCCGACACCTCGTTTGATCCACGCCTCATCCAGTGGCTCTGCGCGGCGGACCTGGTCGTGCACGAGTGTAACCTCGGCCAGCACACCCCCATCGACAAGCTCCAGGCCTTGCCCGCCACCCAGCGCGACAAGCTGCGCCTCGTGCACCTGCCGGACTGGCTCGTTGAGGAGGACCTTTTCATCCCCGCCCTCGTCCAGGGTCGACGCTACACCGTCCACTCTGATCCGACCCCGGAGGCGCCATGAACACTCTCCCGCACCTGCTCCTGCTGCTCACCTTCGCCGCCTGCAAAGGGGGCTCAATCTCTACCGACAGCGGCCTGGATGACAGCGCCGTGGACGACACCGAGGTCGAGGGGGACGCCGACGCCGACAGCGACTCGGACAGCGACACCGACGCCGACACCGACAGCGACGCCGACGCCGACGCCGAGACCTTGACCTTTGACCTCGGCGAAGACGGCGCTGGGGTCGCGGTGCGCCTAGTGCACATCCTGAGCTTTGAGTCCGAGGATCCTTTCGGGGACGAGCTCGACGCCACCTCGGCCGCAGGCACGACGGCGACCTTCACCTTGGGCCGCCCTCCCGCGGAGCAGCTCGCCGAGCTCGACCCCGACGGCCTTCCCGGCCTCTACGCCGCCTTCTACTTCGCCGCGGCCTGGGACGACACCAACGGCGACGCCACGAAGGGCGGCTCGGAGACCTACCTCGGCGCCGGGCGTGTGTTCCCGACCTACTTTGAGGGCGACATGCCCATGGAGCTGCTGCTCGCCGGGGTGGTGCCCGGCTGGAACGCCTTGGAGTTCGTGGACGGCCAGGACTTGCCGAAGGTCTATCCCATCGAGGCCATCCCCCTGCCGCTGGGCCTGCGCCCGACGCCGTCCTACACCCTCACCGGCGGCGTCGCCGAGGGCATCGAGCTGACGGGCCGGGGCCTCACCGTGGTGCCCTCCGTGGACGGCGCGACGACGGCGCTCCACGACCAGGCCCTCACCGACCCCTGGAGCCTCACCTTCTCCGGCGCGCCCCCGGCGGACCACTTCGACCGCGACGCGGGCCTTGGGACGGCGGTGGAGATCCCGCTCTCCTACCTCGACCTCGACGGCTCGGGCGGCCTCACCGAAGGCGACGCCGCCGCAGAGGCCGTGTGTGTCGACGACCGCACCGTCGCGATGCTCTACGTCACCCCGCCCACAGAGCTCTACACCGCCTGGGTGCTCACGCTGCAGGGCCTCGGCACAGGCTGGTCGGGCCTCTCCGTGACCGCCGACGGCGCCGTGAGCACGCTTAACGAGGACGAGCTGGGCCGCGTTGAGGTGTCGGGGGCCTGCGCGATTTAGGGCGGGGTGGGGACGACCAAAACACGCCCCGCGCCCGTCACAACACCGTCGCGATCGGTTCACGAGCCTGAGCCGGTCGCGCGGTACGTTTCGGGCCCATGCGCTTCAGCCCAATTCGTGACCTCTCCGCCCCCCTGCTCTGCGCCGCGCTGACCGCCTGCAGCGGCGCAGACGCCGACGCCGGGCGCCAGGCCTGGCTCGTCGAGCAGCTCGTCCAGGACAACCTCGTCTGGACCTCCCGCGACCCGAGCCTGCTCGCCGCGAAGTATCGGAAGATGGCGGCCGATCCTTACGACTTTATGCGGGGCAGCTTAGGCGTGTTTTTCGCCGATCTGCAGCGCACCAGCGACCGGCGCGCGACCACGGCGTTCATCTCCGAGGCCGAGTCCGGCGCCGTCCTGCTCGTCGGCGACCCCCACCCGGAGAACGTCGGCACCTTCTTGCCCGACGGCGACGCGCCCACCGCCCGCAGCGCGCTCTCGGGCCTCGTGCTCGACTTCAACGACCTCGACGGCGCGGTGTTTGGGCCCTGGATCCTCGATCTTCGCCGGGCCGCCCTGGGGTTCGGCGCCTTAACCCTGGGCTTGGAGGGCTGTGAGGCCGACTGCCGCGCCGAGGCCATCACCGCCTTGGCCGAGGGCTACACCGCCGCGGTGCTGGGCGTCGGCGACCTGAGCGCCGCCTACGCCACGGACCGCGTCACCCTGGAGCTCCTCGACGACACCGTTGAGGACGGCCTCGCCCGGAAGCGCCTGGACGACCTCACCACCCTCGGCGACGACGGCCAGCGGCGCCTCGCCCTGGATGAGGCCCTCGACGAGGACGGCGCGGGGCTCTTGGCGCTGAGCGACGAGGAGCACGCCCAGCTCCAGCGCCTCGTCTCGACGCTCCGGCTGCCCGCGGGCGCCCGGGTGCTCGACGGGGCTCGGCGGTACGGCTCCGGCGTCGCCTCGTCCCCGGCCGTGCGCTACGTCGTGCTCTACGATCTCGGCGACGACGGTGACCTCGACGATGAGCTGCTCCAGCTCCGGGAGGTCGCGGACCCGCCCGTCCCGCCGAGCCTGCGCCCCACCCTGCCCGGCCTCTTCGACAGCCAGGCCGACCGCGCCGAGCACGCCCCGCGCCTCTTGTGGTCGAGCCCCCGCCTCGATCCCCGCCTCGACGCGCTCAGCGACGGGGTGATGACGTTTAAGGCGCTCAGCTACTCCTCCTGGTTCAGCGGCTTCGACCACGAGGACATCGCCAAGGACTGGGAGAAGGGCAAGATCGGCCCCGCCGACCTCGCCGCCTTGGCCCGGAGCGTCGGCGTCTTGCTCGGGGAGGCGCACCTGCGCGCGCCCACGGCGAGCGGCGAAGACCCAGGCCCCACCTTACGGGCCGAGCTCAACCAGCCGGGCCTCGCGGAGGAGCTCATCGCCGACGCCGAGGCTGACCTCCTCCAGCTCCAGGCCGACCACGGCCACCTCCAAGACGCGCTCCGGGAGCTCGGGCCCTGCCTGGGCGCCGACGAGCTCCGCCCGTGATCCTGGCGGTCCTGCTCAGCGCCGCGGCCTGGTCGAGCCCCTGCGAGGCCCTCCTCCGCCCACGCACCCCCGGCGTGCCCGCCGCGCCCTCCCCGAGCCCGCTCCCCGACACGCTCTGCCTCCAGGTGGACCTCGACGTCGCGGGCCGCGCCTCGCTCACCACCCCCGCCGTCGGCGTCTCCCGGGAGCTGCTGCTCAGCCGCGGCCAAGGGGAGCTGGAGCTGCGCGCCCCCGTCGCCAGCGCCCGGGTGAACCTCGACGCCGTGCGCTCCGGCGGCCCCGCGGGCTACGTCGGCGTCGCCGGGGAGAGCGTCGTGCCCCGAGTGCAGGTCGCCGAGGCCCGCCTCGACCTCAACAGGCTCGGCCTCGCCGCCGCCGCGGGAATGGTCGATGACCTCTGGGTGATCGGCGCCCAAGACACCTGGGCCCTGCCCGCCGTCGCGTTGACCATGGGCCAGGAGCAAGGCTGGCTGGAGCGCAGCGACCTCGGGCTGTGGGCGGCCTGGACCGCGCCGAGGTCCGCGCTGACCGCCTCGGTCTCTACGCTCAGCGGCGAGGGCCTCGCCCGCCGCGAGCGCAACAACGGCCAGAACCTCATGGGCGTGCTCACCCTGCGCCCCCTCGCCCTCTCCAGCGCCCCCGCCGAGCGGCTTGAGCTCTCGGTCATGGCGCGGGAGGGCTCCCGGGGCGTGAGCTACACCCCGGACCACCGCGTCGCCGCGCGGGCCACGGTGAGCCTCCCCCTCGTGGTCACCAGCGCCGAGCTGATGCTTGGCTGGGGACTCGACGCCGACCGTAAGGCCCTGCCCGCCGGGCTCAGCCTCAGCGCCCGGGGCGGCCCCGCAAGCCCCGTCGTGGCTTGGGCGCGTGTTGATTGGACGACCAATCAACATGATCTGGACGAGGCCGCGGCCTTGATCTGGCGTGTCGGCGTCGGGCCGAGGCTCCCCGGCCCCGAGGTCATGGGCCTGCCCGCCGTGCAGCTCGTCGTCGGCGTCGAGGGCCGCCACGCCCAGCCCCAGGCCACGGCCCTGGCCGGCGCCGACGCCGCCACGACCAGCACCACCGTCTTCTTTCAGCTCAACGCCCGCCTGCGCGGCGGCCTGCCCCTCACCCCCGAGGCCCCCTGATGCTCACGCTCCTGCTCACCCTGCTCACCCCCGGCTGCAGCCAAGCGGACAAGGTCGCCGACGACAGCGCCCCCGTCGAAGGGGACGCCGACAGCGACGCCGACGGTGACTCCGACAGCGACGCCGACGGCGACTCCGACAGCGACTCCGACAGCGACGCGGACCCGCCCGAGGCCAAGCTCGTGCTCAACGAGCTGCTCGCTGGGAACAAGAGCGGCGCCACCGACGAGGCCGGCCAGCAGGAGGACTGGATCGAGCTGGTGAACATCGGCGACGCCGCCGCGGACCTCACGGGCTGGTCGCTGACCGACTCCTTCGGCGAGAAGGATCCCTGGCCGCTGCCTGAGCTCCAGGCGCTCAACCCCGGTGAGCGCCTGCTCATCTGGGCCGACGAGGACCTCGACGACGGCGCGCTCCACACCGACTTTAAGCTCTCCGGCGACGGCGAGACCTTGAGCCTCCTCGACGCTGAGGGCGAGATCGCCGACGAGGTGACCTTCCCCGCCCTCAACGACGACGAAGCCTACGCGCGCCTCCCCGACGGTGAGGGCCCCTGGGATCTCTCCGACACCCCGACCCCCGGCGCCACGAACGAGTAGCGGTTCGCGCCGCGTTGACCCCTCCGGGATCCCCAATTTTTGGCGCGTGAGGTGGCCCAGGCGACGGAGTTTCGCGGCTCTCTGCGCTTTTCCATCGACCTTGCGGTCGTTCGATGCTACGGCTTACATTGCGTGATCAGATTCGCGCGAAATGGACCACCCTGAAACAGTAGAGCGAGAAGATGGGAAACAGGCTGTTCGTCGGCGGGCTCGCGTGGGCCGCAGGCGAGCGTGAGCTGCGTGAAGCGTTCGAGCCCTTCGGGACCGTCACTGAGGCGACCGTCATCATCGATCGGGAGACCGGCAAGTCCCGTGGCTTCGGGTTCGTGACCTTTGAGAACGATCAGCACGCGCAAGCGGCGGTGCAGGCGATGGACGGCGCGAGCCTCGGCGGTCGTCGCGTGAACGTGCGCGCGGCCGAGGAGCGCGCGCCCCGGGGCCCCGGCGGCCCTGGTGGCCCTGGCGGTCCTCCTCGCGAGCGTCGTGGCCCCCCTGGTGAGGGTCGCGGCGGCTACGGTGGCGGTGGTGGCGGCTACGGCGGTGGCGGTGGCGGCTACAGCGGTGGTGGTGGCGGCGGCTACGGCGGCGGCGGCGGCGGTGGTTACCGCGGCGGCGAC
>JAKLKD010000132.1:0-44136 GCA_023150845.1 Myxococcota bacterium
GGCGACGACGGCCGGGGCGACGACGGCCGGGGCGACGGGCGCCTGGGCCACGGGCGCGGCGGGCACGGGGATCTCCGGCTGGGTCACCCGGGGCGCGCTGCCGTCGGTGTCGATGTTCGCCAGGGTGCTGTGCACCTTGATCACGTCGCCGGGCTTGCCAAAGAGCTGCACGACCCGGCCACCCTTCGGCGTAGAGATCTCCACCGTGGCCTTGTCGGTCATGATCTCGCAGACGGGCTGGTCTTCGGAGACCACGTCGCCGACCTTGACGAGCCACTGCACGATCTCGCCCTCGACCACGCCTTCGCCGATCTCGGGGAGGTGAAACACGAACATACGACGCTCCTGGCAGGGTGGCCGCGCGGGCCAAAAGGGGGACTCAGTAGTGGAGGCTCTGGGAGGCGGCCTCACGGATGGCCGCCGCGTTGGCGGCGACCGTCTGGGGCGGCGACTCCAGGTGAAGGAAACAGGCCCGGGTGACGGCGCCGAGGAGCTCCTCGGCCAAGGCGCCCCAGCCGGGATCAACGGCGAGGAGCACCCGCCCCGTGCGCGCCACGGAGGCGACGACGGTGGGCAGATCGAGGGGCCGCAGGCTCACGAGGTCGATGACCTCCATCGACACGGCGCTGTCTTCAGCGGCGCTCAAGGCGGCGAGCACCCCGGCGCCTGCGCTGAGCACGGTCACCTGATCCCCTGCCCGGCGCACCTTCGCCCGGCCCGTCGGCAGGGGCGTGACGCTGTGCTGGCCGCGCTCACCGAGCACCCCGACGGACTCGATGATGAGCACGGCGGCGTCTTGGCCCAGCGCGCCGAGGATCAGGCCTTGGGCGTCTTCAGCGGTGGAGGGCATCGCGAGCTGGAGGTTCTTCGCCGCGGCGACCGCGGCGAGGGGAGAGGCGGCCTCGGGGGTGTCTTGCACCCAGCGCAGGACGACCGGCGTCGGGAGCTCCGCGCCGGGGGCGGCGAGCTCCTGCTGGAGCTGGCCGAGGGCGGGGCCGAGGGCGCCGCCGAGCTCGACGATGGGCCGCTTGCCCGCCAAGGCGAGGCCGATGGCGAGGCCGACGGTCCCGGCGGAAGAGATGGGCAGGTCGATGACACGCTCGGCGCCGAAGCGCGCCTGGAGGCCCTCGGAGCTGCCGAAGGCGCCGCCGAGGCGGCCGACGGCCTCGCCGAGCACCATCACCCGGGCGTCCGTGGCCAAGGCGTGGTGTTGGGCCAGAGCGACCCCTTCACGGAGGCTCACCTCGGTCGGCGCGCCGGACTGCAGGGCCGCGAGGCGGTCGGCGTAGGCGCGGGGCCGGCTCACGGCGCTGGCGGTGTGGTCCATTCGGGGCTCCCCTGTGACGGCGCGCTGTCCCCGCGCATCGCCGCGATGTGCTGATGGATGAAGAACTCTCCGGCCTTGTAGCTGGAGCGCACCAACGGCCCGGAGGCGACGTAGGTGAAACCTAAGGACAGGCCGAGCTGCTCATACTCGGCGAAGCGCTCGGGCGTCACGTACTCGCTGATCTTGAGATGCAGCGGGGTGGGTTGGAGATACTGACCGATGGTCAGAAAGTCGACGCCGACCGCCCGGAGCGCGCGCATCGCCTCGGTCATCTCGGCGACGGTCTCGCCGAGGCCCACCATGAGCGACGACTTGGTGAACATCTCCGGCTTCACGGCCTTGACCTGGGCGAGCACGGCGACGGACTGGTCCCAGGTGGCTCGGGGGTCACGCACCCGGGCGGTGAGGCGCGGGATCGTCTCGACGTTGTGGGCCAAGACCGTCGGCCCGGCGTCGATGACGCGCTGCAGGAGCTCCAGATCCCCGCGGAAGTCAGGGATGAGCACCTCGAGCAGGGTGCGGGGGTTCCGGGCGTTGATCTCGCGGATGCAGGCGGCGAGGTGGTCCGCGCCTTGGTCGGGGAGGTCGTCGCGGTCCACGGAGGTGACGACGACGTAGTCGAGCTGCATCTCGGCGATGGCGTTCGCGACCTTCACCGGCTCATCGGCGTCCAGGGGGCCGCCCTTCCGCCGGGTGGTGACCGCGCAGAACCGGCAGCCGCGGGTGCAGATGTCGCCCATCACCATGAAGGTCGCCGTGCCGCCGCCCCAGCACTCGCCGATGTTGGGGCACTTCGCCTCCTCACAGACGGTGTGCAGGCCGAGGTCACGCGCGCGCTCACGCACGCGGTTGTAGCGGGCCTGCCGCTCGCCCGTAGGCAGCCGCACCTTGATCCAGGGGGGCTTCTTTCCGGTCGGTGGGGTGCCGGACATAGGGAGCGGGCCTCCAGGGGTGGACGGCATGTAACCCGGCGCGCGGCGCTTGGCTGCTCTCCGCGCCCGGCGTGGAGGAGCTCGGCGCCTAGCGCCGCCCCAAGAACCCCAAGGGCCGCTCCGCCCCCAAGGCCGCCGCGCCGACGGCGACGGCCAAGGCCACCCAGGCCCCGGCGGGGCTCGCGATCGACAAGGACTCCGGCGCGAGGCTCCACGCTAGCCGGGCGATGAGGGCCAAGGGCACGCCGCCGCGCTGGGCGAGGAGCGCCAAGGCCACGGCCGCCGCCGCGCCGCGTAGGGGATCGAGGGGGGAGCAGATGAGCACAAAGAAGAGCGCCGCCCGCGCCGGGCCCACGGCCCGCTGCAGGAGCCCGCGGAACATGAGCTCCTGGCCCGCCACGGCCACGAGCGCCGGGATCCAGCCCGCCCAGCCGGGATCAAGCCCCGCGCTCAGGCGCAGGCGCAGGGCGTAGAGCCAGCCGTTGTCCGGGAACGGCAGCGCCGCCGTCGCCGCCGCGCTCAAGGAGAGCGCCACGCCGACGAGGGCCGCCCGGGGGAAGTAGAGGCTCTTGACCCCCTCGGCGGGCAGGTTGAGCAGCTCGGTGAGGGTCCAGTGGCGGCGGAGCGCCTCGACGGCGGCGTAGAGCCCGAAGAGCGCGCCGCCGACGGCGAGGCCCACGGCGGGGGAGAGGCTCTGCCCAAGATCGGGGTTTCCCGCCAAGGCCCAGGCGGCGGGGGCGGCGACAGGTAACCACCAGACCGCGGCGCCGACAGCGACGTGGCTCAGCTCGGAGAGGGTCGGCGAGGGCCGGGGATCGCCCTCCGCGTCGAGCGCCCGGGCGACGCCCCACATCAGCGCCCCGACGCCGAGGGCCGTGCCGACGATCGCGCCCAGCACCGGGGCGAGGCCCGTGAGCAGGCCGCCCGCCATCAAGAGCGCCCCGCCGAGGGGCACCAAGGCGCCGAGGCCGGGGCTCACCAAGGCGAGGCCATACGCGAGGCCAAAGAGCCCAAGCGCGATCACCGGCAGCGCCCGCAAGGTGCGCGCGGCGCCGTCCACCTCGTCCTCGGCGTCGCGGCCCAACCACAGGCCCAAGGCCGCGGCCATGCTCCCGGCGAGGGGCAGCCCGAGGCACCACAGGCCAAGCGGCATCGCCCCGGTCACCCGGCCGCTGAGCGCGACGGCGAGGGTCATGCCGCTCGACGCCCCGGCCCAGGCGAGCCACTTGCCCAGGGCCAGCTCCCCCCGGGAGATCGACGCGGTGAGTAAGGTCAAGAGCGTCTTGCGGCTGCGCTCCCCGGCGAGGCTCTCGGTCAAGGGCCCAGTCAACAAGGAGAGGCTCAACAGCGCCAGCACCAGGCCCCGGTGGGGGATCGGCCGCTCGGCGCCGCGCAGCTCAAACCGCACCTTGGGCTCGCCCGGCAGGGTGTCGAGGGCCTCCCGGAGCGGCGGCGGCACGCGGCTGGCGTGCACCAACACGGGATCCTCACCCTCCATACGCAGGCCGAAGCGGGGGTTCTTCTGAATCTTGTCGGCGAGGCTCGCCGGGATCTCCCCCGCGGCCTGGGCCACCTCCAGGGGCGTCTTCACCTCGGGGAGCGGCACCGCCCCGGCGGGCAGCAGGAGCGCCAGGGCCGTCAGCCCGAGCCGCCACGAGCCCTTCCCGGCGAGGACCACCTTGAGGTCGCGGCGGGCGACGGCGAGCACGCGGGCGGGGCGGATCACCGGGAGCTCCGGTCAAACACCCAGGCCGCCAGGGCGCAGAGGGCGAGGGTGCTCAGGGCCGCCCCGAGGCCGGGGGTGTCGCCCCGGACCAAGGCGCCGACCGTGGCCACGGGCAGGTGCCGCCCGACGTCCGGGGCGGAGTAGCCGAGCGCCATGAGCCCCGTCACCGCGACGAGGCCGCGGCTCAGCGGGCCGGAGAGCGACTCGGCGCGACCCGCCCGGGCCATGAGGCCGAGGCCCAAGGCGGCGCCGCCGAGGCCGGAGAGGCCGCCCGCCACGCACCAGGCGATCGGGGTCGTCACCCCGAGGATCGCGTGAATCAGCCCCACCGAGGCCGCGAACGCCACGCTGAGCGCCACCCCGGCGGCGCCGAGGCGAGAGGCGGCGTGCACCCAGACCGGCACGGGCAAGGCGCGCTCGGCGTCGAGGCTGCCGTCCTGCTGGTCGCGGCTCAGCCCGCCCGCGCCGAAGACCACGCCGTAGAGCACAAACAGCACGGCGAGCAGGCCGATGAGCAGCCGCGTCGTCGGCCCCAAAGCGGCGCTTCTCCCGGCCCGGGGCACGAGCATCGGCCGCCAGGCCGCGTCGAGGCGCCCCCGGAGCTCCGACTCCATCATCGTCGTGTAGGCGCCATCAAACCGCGCCAAGAGCACCCAGCCCTCGGGGCCCTCAAAGGCGGCGCGGTCCACCTCCCCCGAGACGAAGGCGGCCTCGGGATCAGCATAAACCCGGGCGTCGAGGCCCTTGGCGACGAGCACCTCGGCGAGGGCGGCGTCGGGCACGGCGGCGCTCTTTGAGGCGTAGAGCCCAGCGACGAAGGTGGCCGAGCAGAGGAGCGTCAGCGCGATGATGAGCGCGGGCCAGATGAGCGCGCGCAGTACGAGGCCCTCTCGTAAGGTCCGGGTGAGCACCGAGGCCGTGAGCAGGCCCAGGGCCCGGCCGAGGGGAGGGGACCCCGCGGGGCTCAAGGTGTGGGCTCGGCGTTCAGCAGGGCCACGAAGGCGTCGTCGAGGGCGGCGGCGCCGCCGAGGGCCCGCAGCTCGTCGAGGCTGCCCTCGGCGATCTTGAGGCCCCGGTGGATGATGCAGGCCCGCTGGCAGACCCGCTCCACCTCACCCATGATGTGAGAGGAGAGCACGACCGCCCGGCGCTGGGCGGCGAGGCTCTGGATGAGCTGCAGCACGTCCATGCGGCCCTGCACGTCGAGGCCATCCGTCGGCTCGTCGAGGAGCAGGAGCCCCGGGTCGTGCATCAGCGCCCGGGCGAGCACGACGCGCCGCTTCATGCCCGTCGAGAGCTGGGCGCACTCCCGCCCGACATAGGCCCCGGCGCCTAGCTCGGTCAAGAGCTGCATCGCCCGGTCCCGGGCCTTGGGCACCCCCTGCACCTCGCCGAAGACCGTGACGGCCTCTAGGGCGGAGAGCCGCGCGGGCAGGCCGCCCTCGGCGGGCACATAGGCCATGCGCGCCCGGGCCGAGACGGGGTCTCGGAGCGCGTCGACGCCGCCGATCTGGATCTGCCCGGCGTCGGGGCGGGTCAAGGTGGCGAGGATCCGCAGGGTCGTCGTCTTCCCGGCGCCGTTGGGGCCCAAGAGCCCGTAGATCTCCCCGGGCTCGACGGCCAACGAGAGCCCGGCGACGGCGTGAACCACCCCTCCGGCGGGATCGTGAAAGCTCTTCACCAGGTCTGTGGCGCGCAGCATCGAACCTCTCTACCTCAAAGCGGGCGGCCTGTGGCGCCGCTGCGGAGAAGATCCCCTGGAACCCCGGCGGCGCGCCCTGCGTGCTTGGGTTAGCCTTTGGCCGCGCGGGAGATGACGCCGCGCGAACGTGATGGAGCCGAGATGATTCGGAAGGTGACGATTGGCCTGCTCTCCGGCGTTGTGGCCGGGACCCTTGTGGGCGAGGCCGAGGCCCTGTGGGTGCTCTCCTCTGCGGGCGCGGTGAGCGACTACGTGGCGCTGTTCTACGCCGCGGTGCTCTACGCGGCCATCGGCGCCGGCATGGGCCTCGCCGTCGGCGTCGGCCTCGCCGTGCTCTCGAAGATCACCGACAAGGTGAGCGAGCCCTTGGCGTACGCCCTTGGCTTCTTCGGCGTGTTCGCGCCCTTGGGCCTCGTGATCAGCCGGTACATCGCCAACAAGGTGATCTACGCCGAGGCCGGGGTGCCGATGAGCGGCAACCTCACGCTCTTGGCCGTCTTCGGCGGGATCTCGCTCGTCGGCCTGTTCTTGGTGCCGATCCTCCTCACCAAGACCCCGCTGCGGATCCTCCTCCAGCCCAAGGGCTCCTTGGCGCTCTGGGGCGCCATCGCCGTCATCAGCGCGGCCTTCTCTTTCGCTCCCGGCGGCGGCGGCGCCAACACCATGGCGCCGGAGAAGCAGCAGGGCCAAGAGCTCGCCACGCGCCCCGACGTGCTGCTCATCGTCGTGGACACGCTCCGCGCCGACCACCTCGGCGCCTACGGCTACCCCGTCGCCGACATCTCCCCGAACATCGACGCCTTGGCCAAGGACTCCTTGCTCTTTGAGGAGTCCCACGCCCAGGCCTCCTGGACCCGGGCGAGCTTCGCGAGCCTCTACACCTCGATGTTGCCTTCTGCGCACAACACCGCGCTAAAGGTCTCGGTGTTGCCCGACGACGTGGAGACCATCGCCGAGGTGCTCAGCCGCACGGGCTACGTCACGGGCGGCATGCCCAACAACACGAACGTGACGCAGTCCTTCAACTTCCACCAGGGCTTCGACAGCTTCAAGTACCTGGCGCCGAACATGCCGTTCTTCGCGACGGAGTCGGTGTACCAGCTCTCGATGTACAGCGTGCTGCGTAAGATCGGCGAGCGCTTCAAGGGCGACCACAAGGTCGTCGAGGACTTCTACCAGCCCGCCAACGTCGTCGTGGACGAGGCCAAGTCCTTCATCGACGCCCAGGGCCAGCGCCGCTGGTTCTTGATGATCCACTTCATGGATCCCCACGACCCCTACTTCGAGCACCCCTGGAACGGCAAGGGTTATGGCCGCGCCGAGCACGAGCGCCCCGACCCCGCCGACGTGGAGTACCTCAAGGCCACCTACGACGCCGAGATCCGCTACATGGACTCGGAGATGAAGCGGCTCTTTGACTGGCTCAAGGAGACGGGCCGGTACAACAACACCGCCATCGTGCTCACCGCCGACCACGGCGAAGAGTTCTACGAGCACCAGGGCTGGTGGCACGGCACGACCTTGTACGAGGAGCAGATCAACGTGCCCCTCATCGTGAAGCTCCCCAACCAGGAGCTCGCCGGGGCCCGGGTGCCTTGGCCCGTGCGCAGCATCGACGTCGCCCCGACCTTGGCGGCCCTCGCGGGCGCCGAGCCCTCGCCGATGTGGCAGGGTGAGAGCCTGCTCGAGGACGCCGACCGCGCGGGCTACACCCGGCTCCTCGCGCCGCCGCCCCCGCCGGTGGACCCCGCCGCCCCGGTGGACCCCGCCGCCGAGCCCGCTCCCCCGCCCTTCGACCCCAGCAAGCTCGCCCGCACGGTCATCGCTGAAGAGGACTTTGAGGGCAACCAGATCACGGCCGTGATCCAGGGCGGCTGGAAGTACATCGTCGCCAACGAGGGCAACCCCCGGGGCCTCAAGCCTGAGGAGCTCTACGACCTCGGCGCCGACGCCAACGAGCTGAGCGACCAGGCCGGGAAGAACGGCGAGAAGCAGGTCGCGCTCTCGGCGATCCTCACCCAAGAGCTCAGCCAGGCGAAGGGCGGCGCCGTGAAGGCCCAAGACGCTGAGATCGACGCCGCGACCCGCGCCCAGATGGAGGCCCTTGGCTACATGGAGGGCGAAGAGTAAGCCCCGCTCCCCGTCGAGCGCGACCTGTTGACCCCCGCGGCGACCCCCGCGGGGGTCTCTGTTTTGGGGGCGCTGGACTGGCGGCGCCCGTCGCCGCGGCGCGGTAAGATCCGCCGATGAAGATTCGATTCCTCGGCGCTG
The DNA here is from genome assembly GCA_023150845.1 of Myxococcota bacterium. Classification (GTDB taxonomy): domain Bacteria; phylum Myxococcota_A; class UBA796; order UBA796; family CAJQPC01; genus JADKFE01. The sequence continues at coordinate 7,959 of JAKLKD010000132.1, forward strand.
TGGGCACGGTCACCGGCTCACGGTCTCTCCTCCAGGCTGACGGCGCCCGGGTGCTCGTCGACTGCGGGCTCTTTCAAGGCTTCAAGTCCCTGCGTGAGCGCAACTGGGAGCCTTTCCCCCTCGACCCCCGCGCCTTGGACGCAGTGGTGCTGACCCACGCGCACCTCGACCACTCGGGCTGGCTGCCCGCCTTGGTGCGGGACGGCTTCCGCGGCCCGGTCTACTGCACCGAGCCCACCCGGGACCTCCTCGGCCTGCTCCTGCCCGACAGCGGGCGCATCCACGAGGAGGACGCGAACTTCGCCAACCGGCACGGCACCTCCCGCCACACCCCCGCCGAGCCGCTCTACACCGAAGACGACGCGTTACGCGCCTTGGACCAGCTCAAGGCCGTGCCGTTTCACACGCCGCAGGAGGTCGCCGCTGGGCTCAGCGCCCTCTTTGTGCCGGCCGGGCACATCCTCGGCGCCTCGACGCTGCAACTCACCCACAAGGGCCAGCGCTGGGTGTTCTCCGGGGATCTGGGCCGTGAAGACGACCTGCTCATGCGCCCGCCCGAGGCCCCGCCCGAGGCCGACGCCTTGGTGCTGGAGTCCACCTACGGCGACCGCGTGCGCCCCCGGGGCGTGGACCCCCTCGACGCCCTCGCCGAGCTGATTCAGGTCGTGGCGGGCCGTGGCGGCGTCGTGCTCGTCCCGGCCTTCGCCGTGGGCCGGGCCCAGGCGCTCCTCTGGGCGCTGCGGCGCCTGCTCGACGACGGGCGGATCCCCGCCCTGCCCGTGATCCTCGACAGCCCCATGGCGGTGAGCGCGACGGACCTCTTCATCAAACACCACACGTTCCACCGCCTCAGCCCCGCGGACTGCGACCGGATGGCCGAGGGCGTGCGGTTTGTCCGTGAGGTCGAGGAGAGCAAGGCCCTGCGGAACGTCGAGGGGCCGCACATCCTCATCTCCGCGAGCGGCATGTTGACCGGCGGGCGTGTGCTGCACCACCTCGCGCGCCTCGGCCCGAACCCCCGGAACGCCGTCGCTTTGGTCGGCTTCCAGGCGCCGGGCACCCGGGGCGGCGACCTCGTCGCGGGCAAACGCCTCCTCAAGCTCCACGGCCAGGAGGTGCCCATCGAGGCGAGCGTTCACAACCTTGAGGGCTACTCCGCCCACGCGGACCAGATCGAGCTCGTGGACTGGCTGCGCCGCCTCAAGTCCCCGCCCGAGGCCCTCTGGCTCAACCACGGCGAGCCCGCCGCCGCCGAGGCCCTGCGCCGCAAGATCCAGGACGAGCTCGGCCTGCGGGCCATGGTGCCCCCGGAGAACCTCGACCTCAACCTCGACGGCCCCGCCCGCCGCCCCGCGCCCGCGGGGCCCTCCCCGGCGGCGATGGGCTACGACCCGAGAGAGTCCGCCCGTGTGCGCGCCTTGGTCGAGGACAACTCCTACATCCCCGCTGACGAGGACACCGCGTTCTTGGACCGGGAGGATCTTCGCGCCACACGCCTCATGCTGGAGTACCTCAAGCCCGATCGCCTCCTGCGGGAGGCGGGCATCCAGGACGTCGTCGTGGTCTTCGGCGGGGCGCGGGTGCTCTCCCCGGAGCGCGCGGAGGAGGCCCTGCGCCGCGCCGAGCGTGAGCTGGAGCGCTCCCCCGACGACCCCGCGCGCCAGGCCGCCCTCACCGCGGCGAAGCGCCAGGTCGCCCGCTCGTCGATCTACGTCGACGCCCAGCGCTTCGGCCGCCTCGCGTCCTCTGAGGAGCTCTGCGCCGGGGTCACCCTCACCGTGATGACCGGCGGCGGTCCTGGCGTCATGGAGGCCGCGAACAAGGGCGCCTGGGAGCTCGGGCGCCCGTCGGTCGGCCTCAACATCACCCTGCCCAAAGAGCAGCTCCCGAACCCCTTCTTGAGCCCCGGGCTCTGCTTCCGCTTCCGCTACTTCGCGCTGCGGAAGATGCACTTTCTGCTCCGCGCCCGGGCGCTCGTCGCTTTCCCCGGCGGCTTCGGCACCTTGGACGAGCTCTTTGATGTGCTCTGCCTGATGCAGACCAAGAAGCTCAGCCGGATGCCCGTCGTGCTCGTCGGCGAGGAGTTCTGGCGGAAGGCGCTCAACCTTGAGCACCTCGTCGAGGAGGGCGTCATCGCCGCCGAGGACCTCGATCTTGTGCGCTTCGTAGACAACGCCGACGCGGCCTGGGCGACGATCCGCGCGTTCTACGCCAAGGACGGGCCGGGCGGCGCCTTCTTCTTCGATCCCCCGAACCGGCGGCACGCCCCATGAGCGGCCCGGCGCTCTCCGCGGTCCTCTCGGCCCTGCACCTGCTGGCGATGGGCCTCGGCCTCGTCAGCCTGCGCGGGCGTGGGCTCGCCTTGGCGGGCCCCTTAGACGCCCCTGGCCGCCAGCAGCTCCTGCGCCACGACAACGCCTGGGGCCTCGCCGCGGCGCTCTGGGTCGGCACCGGCCTCGCCCGCGCCTTCGGCGGCGTCGAGAAGGGCCTCGACTTCTACATGGCCTCCGGCGCCTTCCACCTCAAGATGGGCCTCTTCGCCCTGGTGCTCGTCCTGGAGCTCTGGCCGATGATCACCTTCTTGCGCTGGCGCTTCGACATCGCCTGCGGGAGAGAGCCCGACACCCGCCGCGCCCGCGCCTTCTTGTGGATCAACCGCGTCGAGGCCGTCGTCGTGGTGCTGATGGTGTTCGTGGCGTCGTTTATGGCGCGGGGGCTGGGGATGTTGCCGCGTTAGGGTCCCGCCGGGGGGCGCATCACCACGGCGTTGATCGTGCCCGCCTGGCCGGTGACCACGAGGCGCTGGCCGTCGATGACCGCCGCGAGCTGGGTGGAGATGCCGCCGTCGAGGTTCAGGGCGGTCACCGCGTCGGTCGAGTGGAGGAGGTAGTCGGCGAACACCCCCAGGGTGGGACCGGCGTGCTCCGCGGCGCCGAGCTGGAGCGCCCCGACGCCCGTGGTCGTGACCGTCGCCTCGGCGGCGCTGATCACGAGCCACACCTGCTCTTTGCCGACCACGACGGCGGACCGAGCGGTCTGTGCCCCACCGACCGTCTTCACCACGCTCGCCCCGGCGTTCACCAGACGATCGATGCTCTGCAGCGCCTCGGGAGGCCCGGCTCGCCAGTCGTCACGGTGCACAATCTGGGCGCCCGCTGGGCTCCAGAAGAGCACCCCTGAGCCACCGCGGGGGCTCAGCGGTGTGTGCTCCTTGCCGCCGCTCACGACGAGGCCCATGGCGCCCTCCTCGTAGAAGCCGCCGTTGATGGCCACCCAGGGCGCGAGCTCCTCTTGCGGCAGGAGCGCCTCGAAGGGCGCCACCCCCTCCGAGGGCCGCACGCTGAGGCGCGCGTTGAGGGGCGCGCGAGCGCGGTAGGTCACCATGTTGATCGGCGGCTGGCCATCGTCGGGGGCCCAGAGCCAGCGCTGACGCTCGACGCTGAGGCCGCCTTCAGACATCAGGGTCACCGTCTCGCCGAGGGTGATGACCGATGGTGCGGATGGCGCCAATGGCGCTGATTGCGCTTGGGTTGGGGGTGCTGCGGCCTCGCCCGGGGGGCCGCTGCAGGCGAGCGTGATGAGGGTGAGGATCAACGGGCCACCGTGAGGAGATTGTGGGCGTTGGAGATGGGGACCGGGCCGACGCGTAACACTTTGCCGTTGGAGTCGAACGCCTGCAGGATGTCGTATGAGCCGACGTCCAGGTTCGCGACGCCCTCGACGGTGAGCCCCGGCCCGGCAGGGGCTGGGGTCGTCATCGCGTGCAGGCTCACGAGCGCGGCCTCATGCAGAGACATCTTTGACCCGCCGGGGATGTCGATGATCGCGACGATCGGAGAGCGCCCGAACCGCGCGGTCACGAGCAGCCGCCGCTCACGCAGCTCCGCGCTGGCCCGGCCGCTGTCGATCACCAGGGCGCCGTCACTCACGAGCAGATGCGTCTGGAACGCGCTCGCGCCCTCCTCGCGGAGCCAGTCCACGAGCTCGGAGAGGTCGTTCAGATCGACGAGGGGGCGTAAGCTTCGGTGGCCGTCGGGCAAGGTCGCGCCACGCTTGAGGTCGAGGATCAGCGGTGGGGCTCCTGGGCGCAGCACGACGAGGCCGTCCATCTTCGAGGAGATGGCGAAGTTGGTGACCTGCCCGTTCATCATCGCGAAGCCGGCCGTGAGCTTGTCGGCGGTGACGTAGGAGGCCGCGCAGGCGAGCAGCGCGCCGCGTGGGAGGGCCCGCGCCTTGCCCCAGTCAACCTGCATCTTCCGGGCGTCAAACCGCGCGATCCAGCCCAGCGCGCGTCCATCCCGCGCCAGCTCGGCGTATCGTGCGGCGCCACCCTCGCCGGACCAGCCGCCCTGGAGGGTGTACTTGGCCTTCGCCGCGGAGGAGATCGCCGCGGCCTCGTCCCGGATGGACTCGTTCGCCTTGAGCCACACCCGACCCAGCACGTACTCAAAGTCGCCCGTCCCCCAGGCCCAGAGCGCCTTGTTCAGCGACGAGACGGGCATGTCGAGGTGCACGTCCCAGAGGTTGAGCGCCGCCTCCAAGACCACCATCTCGACCCGGCTGGCGCGCCCGTCTGCGAAGTCACGCTCGGCGTTTCGCCCGAGGTCCATCAGCATGAAGCGGCCCAGCAGGTTGTACAGGTCGGCCGCCGCGGGGTCTCCCACCTGTACCGCGCGGCCACCGACGGTCCAGCGGGCGCCATAACGCACGAGGAGGTAGTCGGAGGCGACCTGGTAACGCGCGAGCCACTGGTCGGGCGTAGGCTTGATGCGGCTCAAGAATGACTGGATGAGCTGAATCAAGAAGCGGCGGCCTGCTTCGGCGTCAGGGTGCTGGCCGTCAAGGCGTTGGCGGGCCCGCTCCAAGCGTGGGAGGTCACCCCGGATGCTCACCTCATCCAAGAGCGCGCTCCAAGGCACCGCGGAGAGCACCCCGTCCACGACGTCCTGCTCGTCCTTCGCGGAGCGCACGGAGCCCTTAAGCGCCGCCCGCACGTCCGCGTAACGACTGGTGACGCCGTCCAGCGCGGCCTGCGCGCCCGCGCCCGGACTGAACATCGACCGGGCTCGGGCTTGGGTCGCCGCGGTGGTGTAGAGCCGCGACGGCGCGGCCGTGAGAGGGGACGTGGCGCTCTGCAAGGTGAAGCCGCTCTGCGCCAGCGCCTCTAGGGTGAGGCACCTCCGTGTGGTCGGCCCGTCCGCGAGCCAAGAGAGCGCGCTTGGCGCGGCCGGCTCCAACAGGAGCACCAGCGCTTGCTCGTCTGCACCTGCGAAGAACCCAGGCACCTCGACCCGCGGCTTCGCCTCAAGCGCGCCCAAGCGCCCTTTGAGCGATGGAACATCACAGACCTGCTGCCAACCCGGCCTCTGGTCTACGTATCGCCGAATGGGCAGCACCCAGGCCCCTCCGGCCGCGCCCTCAACCGTCACCTCTAAAGCGTCGTGGTTTCGGAAGGCCTTGAGCTTGATGTTCTTGGAGCTTTGATTTGTGGCGATGTGCACACCGTGGACCTCACCTCTGCACCACGCGCGTCGAAGTTGTTCCTCATCCTTGGGGTTTGGGGGCGTGACTCCGCGCCGAGTCACTACGCTCACCGCGGCCGCGTCAGGGCTGGTGGCGAAGAAGCCCGGCGCCTTCGCGGCGCGACCGTTGCTCGTGGTCGTCAGCCATTGCCCTGCGCCAAGCCGTGGGTCCCAGCGCAGCGCCGTCATCGTGAGCCCGGCGCGCAGGGCGCTCCAGTGAAGGTCCGCGCCCTCACGACGCACCTGAACGGCGACCTCGTTGGAGCCTGTACACCCGCCCAGCTTGAGCTCCTCCAGCGCTCGTGGAGTCGGGCGGCTGGGCGCGCCCGCCAACGGGCCGCTGCTCCGAGCCGCTCGCTCCTCAAGCCGCTCGTTGAGCGTCACGAGGCCTGCGGCGCCGCCGATGCCCGCGGCGATGAGCGCCACCAGCACGGCGACGCGGTCCCACCACGCCGAGCGTACGCCACGTCCAACGGGGACGCCCGGGAGGCTCGTCGCGCCGTCGCGTAGGCTCTGGAAGATCGCCCGAGCGGCGCGCCTTCCCCACCACCAGCGCGGCTTGAGGTGGCCCCACAGGAGCCCACGACCGGTATGAACCTTGAGCTGGAGGGTGAGGCCGTCCGTCGTGAGCTCCGTCACGCGGCTCCACGGGACGAGCTCGCCGCAATGGGGTTGTACGATCCGCTGAAATACCACGAACACGCCATGGACGGTCAGGGCGGCCATCGGGACCATGAAGAGCGTGCCCATGACCGTGAACTGGCGCAGGGCCGGGAATCGAACGAGGAGCCCCGAGGCGGTGAGCAGCACAGCGCCAAACACGATGAGCTGGACAAGCAGGCCCAAGAGTCGTGAGAAGAAGCCGAGCAGGCTGCGGATTGGTGAGGTCTTCCGACCCCAGATGCCGACTCCTTCCGCAAGAAACGACAGCTCCGCGGGGCCGACGAGCTCACCTCGGACACGCCAATCTCGCTGCCAATGGCCCTTAAACGTGACGGGCAAGGGGAGGGGCGGAGGGGCTCCCGAGGAGGTCTGAGGGCCATTACCAAGAGAAGAGGACGCAGGATCCACAGGAGCAGGCAAAGTGAGCTTCCATCGTTAGGCGTCGAGTTGAACCAAGCTCCAACCTCGGCCAGCCTACCGCGCTCCCCGCCCGATCGCTCGGCTGCGCGGGTCAGCGTCGCCGCAACCCCCGCTCCCAGAGCTCCACGAGCCGCGCGCCGAGCACCTCACCGTCGAAGACCCGCTCTACCCGCGCTCGCCCGGCGGCGCCCATGCGCTCTCGCTCGCCGTGGTCTTTGAGGAGGCGCACGAGGCGATCCCGGAGCGCGCCGACGTCCCCGGGGGCGATGAGCAGGCCGGTCTCACCCTCGACGACGGCGTCGGGGGTGCCGTTCACGGCGGTCGAGACCACGGCGAGGCCCGAGGCCATGGCCTCAAGCACGCTCACCGGCAGGCCCTCGGCGTAGGACGGCAAGCAGTAGAGGTCCGCCTCGGCCCAGACCCGCAGGCGGTCGTCGCCGCGCACCCAGCCCAAGAGCTCGACGGACTCGGTGAGCCCCAGCTCGGCCACCCGCGCCCTCAGCTTGTCCAGCTCCCCGTCGCCGCCGATGCGCAGCGTCGCGCCGGGCACGGCCTTCACGACCTCGGCCCAGGCCGTCACGAGGTCAAACACGCCCTTGCGCGGACCGATGGCGCCCATGAACAGCACCCTTGGCGCCTGCCCGAAGGCGCGGGGCGTGTGGCGACCAAGCTCACGGGTGTCGACGGGGTTGTAGAGCACCTCGACCTTCGCCTGGCCCCCGGTCCACTCGTTGAGCTGGGCGGCCATGTCGGTCGAGACCGCCAAGACCAAGGCCGCGCGGGTGTAGGTGTGGCGCACCAAGGCGGCGTGGGCCCGGCTCTTCGTGTAGAGCTGCTCGAGGTGGGCGTAGTTGTTGTGCAGCACCACGGGCACCCCGAAGGCGAGGGCCTCCCGCATGTAGACGAGCTTCCGGTAGAACGACATCCCGTCGGCGACGTGGATGTGTACGAGGTCCGGGCGGTAGCCCTGAAACACCGCCCGCGCCGCGCGGGCCTGGCCTAAGGCCATCTGGCCGACGCGCTGGGCGATCGGGCCGGAGCCGACGGTCGGAAAATAGCGCACGTCGTGGGCCCGCACGGCCTGGCTCTGCAAGAAGGTACGGGCCAGGGTGGCGATCCCGCCCTTGGCCTCCAGGTCGGGGCCGATCATTCCGACTCGCATCACGCACCTCAGGTTGAACGCTCAGAGCCCACAAACCGGGGCCTGGATCGGCGAAGTTCGCCGGGGAGAGGATATGGTGCGCCGATGCGCTTCATCTCGCCCCTGTTCATGCTCGCCGCGGCGGCCTTCGTCTATTGGACCAACCAGCAGGCCGAAGGCACGGTGCTCGCGTTCCCCTTCATCTCGTATATCTGGCCGGCCGCCGAGGGGGATCCCGTGAAGATGGGGCAGGGGACGGTGGCCTTGTTCTTGGCCTTGGGCGGCCTGTCCTTGGTCCGGGCGATCCTCCGCACCCGGCGCGACCGTCAAGAGGCCGTCAGCGACGGGAGTGAGCCCACCACGCCTTGATCCCTCCAGCGAGGGACCAGACGTCGGTGTGCCGCCGCAGTACAGCACGAGCCGAGCGTCGGGATCGGGGCAGACGCCCTCGACGTCGCGCTCCAGCACGCCACGACCCAGGTAGATCGCGTCAGGGATACGATCCTCGGCCCACTCGGACTCCTCGCGCACGTCCACCAGGGTGAAGGGCTCACCCGCAGCGCGCCAGGCGAGCACCGTGGCCAGATCCACCTCACGGACACGCTCCTTGGCGTCGTTGACGATGTTCAAGAAACGAGGGGAGTGGGCCACGGGCTGCTCCGGGTGAGAGGGCACGGTTTATCCTAGCACACTCCAAGGTTCTGCCGTGGCCGCGCGCCGGGCGCTTGACAGGAGCCCCGGGGGAACGGATACTTCATCGCCCCGGCGCCCGATCATCGGGTCGTCCACCCCGCGCTCAAAGAGGGACGCGGAGCACTGCACGCGGAGGAGATCGAGCCAATGGCCCTGAAGAACTACCTTTTCACCTCCGAGTCAGTCTCGGAGGGCCACCCCGACAAGATGTGCGATCAGATCTCGGACGCCGTACTGGACGCGTACCTGGCTCAAGATCCGCACGCGCGTGTGGCCTGCGAGACCCTCGTCAAGACGGGCGTGGTCTTCGTGGCGGGTGAGATCACGTCCAAGGCCTTCGTGAACGTCGCGCCGCTCGTGCGCGAGGTCGTGCTCAACATCGGCTACGACCACTCGGACAAGGGCTTTGACGGCACCACCTGCGCCGTTCAGGTCGCCGTCGAGGCGCAGTCCCCCGACATCTCCCAAGGCGTGACCGCCGGTGAGGGCCTCTTCACGGAGCAGGGCGCGGGCGACCAGGGGATGATGTTCGGCTACGCCTGCGACGAGACCGACGTGCTCATGCCCATGTCGATCCACTACTCGCACCGCATCCTCGAGACCCTCACCCACAACCGCAAGCGCGGTGATGTGAGCTGGCTCCGCCCCGACGCCAAGAGCCAGGTCACCGTCGAGTACAAGGACGGCGTGCCGTCCCGCATCGACACCGTCGTCGTCTCCACCCAGACCGACGACAAGGTCGAGTACAACGACATCAAGCACTACGTCATCGAGCAGGTGGTCAAGAACACCCTGCCGAGCGAGCTGCTCGACAACAACACCCGCTACTTCGTGAACCCCACCGGCCGCTTCGTCATCGGCGGCCCCATGGGTGACTGCGGGCTCACCGGCCGTAAGATCATCGTCGACACCTACGGCGGCCACGGCGCCCACGGCGGCGGCGCGTTCTCCGGCAAGGACCCCTCGAAGGTGGACCGCTCGGCGGCCTACATGGCCCGCTACATCGCCAAGAACGTCGTCGCCTCGGGCTACGCCAAGCGCTGCCTCGTGCAGGTCGCCTACGCCATCGGCGTCGCCGAGCCCGTCTCGGTGATGGTGAACACCTTCGGCACCGGCGAGGTCTCCGACGAGCGCCTCAGCGCGGCGGTGCGGGAGATCTTCCCCCTTCGCCCCGCGGGCCTCATCAAGCACCTCGACCTGCTCCGCCCGATCTACCGCCCCACGGCGGCGTATGGCCACTTCGGCCGCGCCGGTTTCTCTTGGGAGCAGACCGACATGGTGGACAAGCTCAAGGCTTACCTGGCCTGAGCCTAGGCGCCTAAGGCAGAGACGACACACCCCCGGGCCCGCGGCGACGCGGACTCGGGGGTGTTCTTCGTTCGGGGGCCGCCGAGGCGGCCGCGCCGCTCAGGCCTGGCCGCGCGCCAAGAGCGAGAGGAGCTGGCGCATCACCCGGGCGGCGATGGTCGGGCGCTGACGCTCCAGGGTGTCATAGGCGCCCAGGCTGAGGCGCAGGGCGACGCAAGGCTCGCTCGCGACCTCAACCGCGGCCTCTTCAGCCCCGGCGAAGCGGCGAAGCCCCACGACGTCCCCAGGGCCCGCCTCGCGGCCGTCTGGCCGCCGCGCCTTGCCCGAGAGCAAGAGGTAGAAGGCCTCGGGGTTGTTGAAGGGGGCCTCGGCCTCGAAGGTCTCCCGATCGACGTAGTGCCGGAGCTGGCGGCGCTCGGTGTCGCTCAAGGTCGAGAGCAGGGGGCAGCCCAAGAACAGCCGACGCTCCTCGTCGAGCGCGACAGGATCTCCGCCGGTCGTGATTCGGGTGAGCACGACGGTGATGTTGTCCGGCCCGCCGTTGTCGTTCGCGGCCTGAATTAGCGCCGCGGCGGCGCGATCGAGGTTTGTGTGCTCGGTCAGGATCCGAGCGATGTTGTCCTCGGAGACCGGGCCGGTGAGGCCGTCGGAGCAGACCAAGAGCACGTCCCCGGCGGCGGCGGGCTCGTCGAAGATGTCCGGGTCGAGCTCCGACTGGGTGCCGAGGGCCTGGTACAGCATGTGCTGGTAGGGGCTCGCGTCGTGCTCCTCCTTCGTGATCCTCCCGGCGCGCATGTGCGCCGCGGCGACGGTGTGATCGTCGGTGAGCGCGCGCAGCTTGCCCTGGCGGAAGAGGTAGGCCCGGCTGTCCCCGGTGTTCGCGATGAGCAGGTGCCCCCCGGCGACGCAGCCCACGACGAGGGTGGTGCCCGAGGAGCTGCCTCGGGTGATCTGCATGATGGTCTGGGAGCCGAGGTCGGTCAGCCAGCGCATGGCGTGGGAGAGCTGGCTCCGCGCGCCGCGGCCGGGCTCACGATCCACCGCGGCGATCACGCCTCGAAGGGCTTTCTCCGCCTGCTTGAGCACCTCGATCGCCGTCGAGGAGGCGACCTCTCCGTGCTCCAGCCCGCCCATGCCGTCGGCGACGGCGACGAGCCCGATGTCGGCCATCACCAAGAACGCATCTTCGTTGTGATCGCGCTGCCGACCGACATCCGAGTAGCCCGTCACGTCATCCAGCTTCATCTCTCCTCCGCATGTTCCGACGTCGTATCACGGGGAGGCCCCTCGGGGGAAGCCGGGCCTTGGCGCTCGCCGCGCGGGGGTGCTTGACATGGCCTTCCGCGCCGCATACACCCGACGCGAGCCGGTGAGGGCTGACGCCCCGGTGCAGGAGAAAGCTAGGATGTCTGATCAGAACGAGGTCCTCTTCGAGATCAAGCGCGAACACCTCAACACCGGCCTCCGAGGCTTCCCGGTCGGCACCTGCCGCACCTCCTCGGTCGATCCCCTTGAGGGTCTCCACTACGTCGGCTACCCCATCGCCGACCTGGCCGACCTCGACCCCGAGGCCGCCGCCTACCTGCTGCTCTACAAGGCGCTCCCCGACGCCGACCAGCTCGCGGCCTTCAAGGCTGAGCTGGTCAAGCGCTCCGCGGTGAACCCCGTCGTCATCAACACGCTGAAGGCGCTCCCGAAAGAGGGTCACCCCATGGAGTGGCTCATCGCGGGCCTGAACCTCCTGGGCATGACCTCCAAGACCGGCTCCTTCGAGGAGGATGGCCTCAACGTCATCGCGCGGATGCCCGAGGTCGTCGCGGCCATCTACCGCATCCGCTCCGGCTGGGGTGAGCCCATCCCCTCCAAGCCTGAGCTCGGCCTCATCGAGAACTTCGTGCACATGCTCGGTGTGCCCGACGCCGACCCCGAGAAGCTCACCCGCCTCCTGCGCGTGTTCTACGTCCTGCACCTCGACCACGGCGGCGGCAACCTCTCCACCTTCGTCGGCAAGGCCGTCGCCTCGGGCCTCGCGGACACCTTCGCCTCCTTGGGCGGCGCCATGGCGGCGCTCTACGGCCCCCGCCACGGCCGCGCCAACCAGGACTGCCTCGACTTCTTGCGTAAGGTCGGCACCACCGACCCCGACGCCGTCGAGTCCTTCGTGCGCAACGAGCTCGCCACGGGCGGCCTCATCTTCGGCTTCGGGCACGCCGTGCTCCGCGCCGAGGATCCCCGCGCCGCGGTGCAGTACGCCTTGGGCGAGCAGATCTGCCCGAACGACCCGCTCTTCATCACCGCCAAGGTGATGCGTGAGCGCGCCGTGAAGGTCCTCAAGGAGAACCCCAAGGTCGCGAACCCGTACCCCAACGTGGACGCGGTCTCCGGCACGCTCCTGCAGGCCGTCGGCCTCTTGGACTCCGACTACTACACCGTGCTCTTCGGCCTCTCGCGCTGCACGGGCATCGCCGCGCAGATCATCGACGAGCGGCTCAAGTTCCGCGATGGCAAAGGCGTGGCGATCTACCGCTGCAAGTACATCGCCGAGGGCCAGCCTCGCCGCCGCCTCAAGGCCTGATCCCCTCTACACGCCGCGCGGCGTGGGCTCGCTCCCGCCGCGCGGCGTCGTGCTTTCATGTCGTCGCGAGCGCACCCCCCAAGGCTCTGCGACGACAGCGGCCCCCGCCGCGCGCCGGTCACGCGGTGAGGTCCGCCCTCATTCAGAACCAGTGAGGTCACGCTCATGAAGATCCACGAATACCAAGCGAAGCAGCTCCTCGCTGCGCACAAGGTCCCGCTGCTCCAGGGCGGCGCGGCGACCACCTCGGATCAGGCCGTCGAGGTCGCGCGTGGCCTCCCGGGGCCGATCTGGGTGGTGAAGTCGCAGATTCACGCGGGCGGTCGCGGCAAGGGGCGCTTCAAGGAAGACGTCTCCGCCGAGGTGCTCGCGGGCGTCATCGAGGGCACGCCCCAGCCCGGCAAGGGCGGCGTTCGCCTCGCGAAGACCTTGGACGACGTGCACGCCGCGGCCCAGGACATGCTCGGCAAGACGCTCGTCACCAAGCAGACGGGCATCGACGGCACTCGGGTGAACACCATCTTCGTTGAGTCCGGCTGCGACATCGCCCGGGAGCTCTACCTGGGTGTGCTCCTCGACCGCGCCAACGGCCGCGACGTCATCATGGCCTCGGCCGAGGGCGGCACGGAGATCGAGGAGGTCGCCGAGGCGCACCCCGAGAAGATCCTCAAGGTGCACGTGGACCCGGTCGTGGGCCTGAGCGCCTACCAGGCCCGGCAGATCGCCTTCTTCTTGGGCATGTCCGGCAAGCAGGTCAACTCCTGCGTGAAGTTCGTGCAGTCGCTCTACAAGGCTTACCAGGCCTTCGACTGCTCCATGGTCGAGATCAATCCTCTCGTCGTGACGAAGGCCGATGAGGTCATCGCGCTCGACTGCAAGATGACCTTCGACGACAACGCGCTGTTCCGTCAGCCCCAGGTCGTGCAGATGCGCGACATCTCCGAGGAGGATCCCACCGAGGTGAAGGCCTCGGAGTACGACCTCTCCTACGTGAAGCTCGACGGCACCATCGGCTGCATGGTGAACGGCGCGGGCCTGGCGATGGCGACGATGGACATCATCAAGTTCCACGGCGCTGAGCCCGCGAACTTCCTCGATGTTGGCGGCGGCGCCACCAAGGAGAAGGTCACCGCGGCCTTCAAGATCATCACCGCGGATCCCGCCGTGAAGGGCATCCTGGTGAACATCTTCGGCGGCATCATGAAGTGTGACACCATCGCGGCGGGCGTGCTCGCGGCGGTCACCGAGATCGGCCTGCAGGTGCCCCTGGTGGTGCGCCTTGAGGGCACGAACGTCGAGCTCGGCAAGAAGATGCTCATCGAGAGCGGTCTGAACGTCATCCCTGCGGACAACATGGCCGACGCGGCCCAGAAGATCGTGGCCGCTGTCGCCGCGAAGGAGGCCTGACATGGCGGTCCTCGTCAACTCTGAGACTCGGGTCATCTGCCAGGGCATCACTGGCTCGGCGGGCGCTTTCCACTCCGAGCAGATGCTCGCTTACGGCACCAAGTTTGTCGGCGGCGTGACCCCCGGCAAGGGCGGTCAGCGCTTCAAGGACAGCGTGCCGATCTTCGACACCGTCGCTGAGGCCGTGCGGGAGACCGGCGCCACGGCCTCGGTCATCTTTGTGCCCCCGCCGTTCGCCGCGGACGCCATCCTGGAGGGCATCGACGCCGGGCTGGAGCTCGTTGTGCCCATCACCGAGGGTGTGCCCGTCGCCGACATGGTGAAGGTGTGGCGTGTGCTCCAGGGCTCCAAGACCCGCATGATCGGCCCCAACTGCCCCGGGATCATCACCCCCGGCCAGTGCAAGATCGGCATCATGCCCGGCCACATCCACAAGCCGGGCCGGGTCGGCGTGGTCTCGCGCTCGGGCACGCTCACTTATGAGGCCGTGGGTCAGCTCACGGCCTTGGGCCTCGGGCAGTCCACCTGCATCGGCATCGGCGGCGACCCCATCGTGGGCACCCGCCACAAGGACGCGCTCCAGCTCTTCAACGACGATCCCGACACCGACGTGGTCATCATGATCGGCGAGATCGGCGGATCCTCGGAGGAGGAGGCCTGCGCCTGGGCCAAGCAGCACATGAAGAAGCCCGTCGTGGGCTTCATCGCCGGGGCCACCGCGCCTCCGGGTCGCCGCATGGGCCACGCGGGCGCGATCATCTCCGGTGGCAAAGGCACGGCGGAGGAGAAGTACCGCGCGATGGAAGACGCGGGCATCACCATCTGCCGCTCCCCGGCGGACATGGGGCGCACGGTGCGGGATCTGCTGCGCGCCGCCTGAGAAGGAGCCAGGATGGTCTGGGATTTTTTTCGGCGCAAGGAGGCCCCCCGGGTCGCCGAGCCGTTCTGGGCGGAGGCCCTGGGCGGCTCGGGCGGTCCTTCGGCCCCTGTGCTGATGTTTGTCCTAGACAGCCGCTACGTCCCCGCCCTTGACATCGCCCTGCGCCAGCGCAACCTCGCCCCGGTGGAGGGGCCGCAGCTCCGCTGGGCGGGCCCGATGCGCGCGGCGATGGCCGTGCCCCTGCGCCGTGGGGGCTACGACCTCGTCGCCCTCGTCGGCCACCGCATGGAGGAGCTCGCCCAGGGCCTGCGCCTGGAGGCGGGCCTCCCTTTAGAGCCCGGCGAGGCCCACGCCGCGGACGCCGCCCCCGAAGGTGTGGCCCAGCCTGAGCGCGCCTGGTACATCGGGCTGCCGTCGAACTGGCGGGACCAGATCGCCAACGACGAGCGCCAGCTTCACGAGGCCCGGGCCTTCTTGGAGAGCCGCTTCCCCGAGCGGCGGGTGGCGGGGGCCTCGGCCCTCGCGCGCCTGGAGTCCTTTGACCGCGCCCGCTGGGTCGAGCATGGCGTCGTGGCCTGGGAAGAGAGCAGCGGCCGCGCTGACCTCGCCTTCGCCGGGCTGCTCATGCACGAGCACACCTGGCTCGACGCTGCCGATGACCCCTTGGCGCCGAAGGTGCACGCCCTCTTGTGGCACCTCGGCGAGCAAGATCAGAACGTCGCGCCGCTGGCCCGGAAGATCGGGCTGCGGCCGTCTGTGGCCTCGATGGGCGGCCAGCGCCTCTCCCAAGAGGTGCCCGCGGAGGTCGCCGCGGCGGCGGCGGGGCTGCCCCCAGACCGCCGCGAGGGCTACGCGGGCGAGGCCCGCTACCTGCTCGCCTTGGAGCAGATTCAGGACGTGCCCACCCGCGCCGACCTTCGGGTTGAGGCCGCCGAGGCGATGTTGGCCCGGTATGGCTCGGGCTGGCACCCCGCCCGCCTGCACGAGATCATCGACACCTGGCTGCTCCCGGCCTTGCAGTCCTACGGCACCACCCGCACGGCGAGCCGGGCCCTGGCGCTCCTGCTCTTGGGGCGGGCCTGGGGTGGGCTCGGCGACGCGGCGCAGCGTCGGCAGGCCCTTGAGGACGCGGCCCGGGTGGCCGTCGATGAGCGTGGCCGCCCCGTAGACGCCGACCTGGCGCGGGCGATCCTGGCGGAGCTGGAGCGCTGATCCGTCATGGGCGTGTCCGAGGCGCTTGCCTCGGGGCTCCTGACCGGGATAGGGGGCGGCTCCAATCCTCACTGGAGTGTCCCCCATGGCCATCGAACGCACCCTGTCCATTATCAAGCCCGACGCCGTCAAGAAGGGCGTCATCGGCGCCATCATCGCCCGCTTCGAGTCCGAGGGCCTGCGCATCGTCGCGGTCCGTAAGGTCCACCTGTCGCTGCGTGAGGCCCAGGGCTTCTACGCCGTTCATTCGGCCCGCGGCTTCTTCGGTGAGCTCACCGAGTTCATGTCCTCCGGCCCCTCCGTCGTGATGGTGCTCGAGGGCGAGAACGCCATCGCCAAGAACCGCGAGATCATGGGCGCCACCAACCCCGCCAACGCCGCTGAGGGCACCCTGCGTAAGCTCTACGCCGACAGCGTCGGTGAGAACGCCGTGCACGGCTCCGACGCGCCCGAGACGGCCGCCGTGGAGATCGCCTACTTCTTCCGCGCGACCGAGCTTCACTGAGCGACACGCGGCCCGAGCGGCTCACCGCGGAGGGGCGCGACGACGAGCGCCCCTCTCCTGGTGTAGACTGCGGCTGGCTGGAGGCCTGATGTCGCAGAAGCAGCTCAACGAGGGATACCACTTCTCGATCTCTTTGGGGAAGGCGCTCTTCTCCGATCTCCTCGGCGCGGCCCTGCCGTTCCGGGTAGGCGGCGGGCCCTTCAACCTCGTCGAGAACCTGCGCGACCTCGCCCGCACGCTCCAGGTGAAAGAGAAGGTCGCGGGGCTCTTGGAGGGCCCCCAGAACGAGGCTCTGCACAAGGTCAAGGAGCGCGCCTCCCAGACCTGGGGCGCCCGCCGTGAGCAGGTCTACGACGTGCTCAACGACCTGATCCGGATCGAGGGCGATTGGGAGGTGCTGCTGGACCGCGAGGGCAGCGAGTTCACCTACGCCCCCCAGCAGATCGGCGCCGAGGCGTACTTTAAGGCCGTCGCCAAGGGCCGGGCGGTCCTGCTCAAAGAGAACATCGAGCTGCCCTTCGTCATCGAGAAGCGTGTCGGCGCGGAGCTCGCCTTGGGCGACATCCGCTTCGACAGCGACCGCAAGGCCGTCGTCGGCACGCTCAAGAACGTCTCCGTGGATCTCGGCGACAACCTCCTCCTGCGGCTCGCGAACGACGGCATCGCCAAGCTCCTGGAGCAGCAGTCCCAGAAGTTCAACCCGGTGCCGATCCTGCCCAAAGAACAACTCGACGGCCTCGTCGGCGGCGCTGGCGCCGCGCTCAAGCTGCGCATGGAGGTCACCGACGTCGCGCTGGAGATCAGCGAGGAGTACATGACCCTCAAGGTCCGCTTCGGCTTCACCCAGCTCCAGCTCGGTGCGTGATGCCGCTCTTTCGGCGTGGACAAGCCCGTCGCCCGGAGCGCTCCACGGAGCGGCTCCCCCCTGGACAGAAGCTCGTGCGCGGCTGGCCGGTGCTCCACGAGGGCCCGACGCCGACCTTTGACCCCGCTACCTGGAGCTTCCGCGTCTGGGGCGAGGTCGAGGCGCCGTTCACCCTGAGCTGGGCCGAGTTCGCCGCGCTCCCCCAGGTCGAGACGACGCGGGACTTTCACTGCGTCACGACCTGGTCCCGCTACGACAACCGCTGGGGCGGGGTGAGCGTCACCGAGCTCATCGCCCGGGCCCGGCCCAAGCCGACGGCGAGCCACGCGCTCATTCACGCCTGGGACAGCGTCGGCTACACGACCAACCTCGCCTGGGGCGACCTCTACCGCCCCGAGAACCTCTTCGCGACCCACCACGACGGCCAGCCCCTCACCCCGGACCACGGCGCGCCGATGCGCCTCGTCGTGCACCACCTCTACGCCTGGAAGAGCGCGAAGTGGGTGAGCGGCGTCGAGGTCTTGTCCGCGGACCGCCGGGGCTACTGGGAGGTGCGCGGGTACCACAACCGCGCCGACCCCTGGCTGGAGGAGCGGTACTCCTACCAAGAGGACCCGGAGTAGACGCCCAGCGCTCAGCCCTGGCGGCGGTGCTCCAGCTCTCGCAGCGTGTCTTGGGCCGCCGCGGCCAGCTCACCGTCCCCTTTGGCGGCCTCATGGAGCATCGGCGTCACGGCGGCGGCGCGGGCGTGGAACCAGCCTGAGGCCGTCGTGCGCACCAGGGAGCCCCGGCGCATCGCGAGCATGAGCGCCACGGTCTCCGGGGCGTTGATGGGGCCCATCTGCTCGATGAACCACTCCTGCGCGTCGAGGGTAGCGAGCTTCTTGCGCCAGTCGCGGCCGTACTGCCGCAGCACCCGCAGGCCGCCCAAAAAGACCATGTGGGCGTCGGGCTCGACGACGCTCGCGACGCGGCCGATGCGGCGGCTGATGAGCTCGCTGTCATCGTGGATGTGGGTGTACCAGCGCGGGTCGCCGTCGGTGCTCTCGATCGCGGCGCGGCCGCCGTTGAGCACGAGGTGTAAGGACCGGGCGTGGCTCGACTGGCGGTCGGACCAGGGCCGCGGGTCGGCGGCGGACAAGGCGCGCTCCAGCACGTTCCGCAGCCGGGGCTTGTAGTGCTGGGCCTGCTCCCGAGGCAGGCGGTCGAGGAGGTAACCGAGCTGGAAGGTGAACCACGAGGGCAAGGTCCAGCGCACCCAGAGCTGCTCGACGCTCATGTCCTCCAAAAGCTCGGTCATCGACTTCACGAGGCGCGTGGGGCCGAGCTGGGCCTCCAGGAGCATACAGAAGCTCTCGACGGACTGCTCCGACATGCCCGGCGTCGTGCGGGTCATGCGGGTCTCGACGAGGAGGTCCGCCTCGCGGTTGGAGATGGGATCCCGCCGCTCCAGGGCGCTGGCGACGGACTCGTGGAAGATGTCCTCGTCGAGCCCCCGGGTGAAGATGACCGGCTGGCCCCAGGCCCGGGCGAGGCGCACCGCGGTGGTGCGCTGCCAGCGCACCCGCCGCTTGAAGTAGAGCTGGCGCAGCACCCGGCGCACCGGCACCGGGGGGTGCTGGGGGTCGTCGTCATCGACGAGCAGGGCGAGGTGCGGCCAGCCCAAGGCCATGAGCGCGTCCTCGTCGGGCTCAAAACAGAACCCCGGGCGCACACGCTGCAAGCCGATCGCCTCTGACCACGGGTGGCCGCTAAGCAGGCTTTTGTGGGCGTCTCCACGGGTCGGCTGGGACATGATGATCCTGACGTGAGCGCGCTCAAGATACCAAGGACGGGCTCGCCGGTGGTCAAACCGGCGAGAAAACACCATAAGTCGAGGAGTCTGGGCGATCGACCGGCCCGCCCGACGCGGCGGAGAGTTGCGCGTCGGGCAGGGAGACAGGCTCAGCTGCAGATGCGGTCGAGCCAGACGACGGTGTTGTTCTCTTCGTCACACTCGCTGTGGATCGAGCCGCCCGCGCCGTCATCATCGACGGTGAACAAGAAGCCGTTGACGCCGATGTCACCCGGCGCCAGCTCCAGCGCGAAGCCCTGAAGCGCCGTGCCCGCGGGGATCGCGTCCAAGGTGCCTGTCTTTACCAGGGTGATGGCCTCGCCGTCCACCTTGTAGAACGCCCAGGGCGTGCCCGCCTCGACGTCTACGGCGCCCTTGTTGGCGACCTGGAACGAGATCTTGATCGGCCCGTTGTTGCAGTCGGCGACGCAGAGGTCGTCGTAGCTCACGGTGAGGTCGGCGGCGGAGGGGTCGTCCACCGAGGGCCGGGCGCGGAAGACGTTGTACTTCTGCCAGGAGGCCTCGGGGGTGATGGGCACGGAGCCGTCGGGGTTGAGGTTGGTCACGGCGAAGTCGTGGGTGCCCCAGGTGGGCCCGGACTGCGGCCAGCCGTCGCCCGCGTGGCCGAAGACGGTGACGCCCTTCACGCCCGCGCCGCTGTAGACGTTCGACGCGATGACGATCTCCGCGGAGCCGTCCTGGTCCACGTCGGCGATGACGGGGTACTCCCAGACCGTCCCCGAGGAGTGCGTGTAGTTCTCGTACAGCACGGCCCCGGTGGCGCCGTCGTACATACGCAGGGCGTCCTCGTCGGCGAAGAGCACCTCGTAGGCGCCGTCGCCGTCCATGTCGTAGCCCGAGCAGCCCGCGAGGCCGGAGCTGTCCTGCATCGGCATCTGCCAGACCTTCGTGCCGTCGATCTTCCACAAGGAGATGGTGGTGTTCGCGGGGATGGCGATCTCGATCTCGCCGTCACCGTCGAAGTCCGCGACCGAGGGCGGGCCGGGGTTGGAGCCGGGGATGACCGTCGACCGGATGAGGGAGCCGTCGTCGTCGTGTAAATAGAGCTGGCTGCCCGAGACGAAGAAGACCTCGCCGCCCGGGTCGCCGTCGACGTCGGCCACGGCGGAGAAGTTGCCCGCGCCGGTGCCGCTGTTGGACCACAACAAGGAGCCCGTGGCGCTGAACACCCGGTTGCCGAGGATGATCTCTTGTTTGCCGTCCTGGTCGAGGTCGGCGGCGATGGGCGTGCGCCAGGAGTTCGTGATGCCGGTGAGGGTCGCGACGGTGGAGCCGTCCTCGCCGTTGACCACGCCGATGTCGCCGATGACCTCGGGCTTGCCATCCGCGTCGAGGTCGGCGACGGTGGGTTGGGGGTACGACATGACGCCGAAGGTCGCGGACTTCCACTCGGCGACGCCGGAGCTGTTCACCGCGGCGATCTGGTTGGCGGTGGTGAAGGCGACGATCTCGGGCTCCCCGTCGGCGTCGACGTCGGCGATGGTGACGCCGCCTTGGCCGTTGTAGCCGGTGACCTCAAAGATCTCGGAGCCGTCCGCGCCGCTCAGCGCGACGAGGGTGTTGCCCATCCAGGTCGTGAA
Organism: Myxococcota bacterium; assembly: GCA_023150845.1. GTDB lineage: Bacteria > Myxococcota_A > UBA796 > UBA796 > CAJQPC01 > JADKFE01. The sequence continues at coordinate 28,585 of JAKLKD010000132.1, forward strand.
GACGATGTCGGGGGTGTCGTTCTCATCGACGCGGCCGTCGCCGTTGTCGTCGGTGAGGTTGCCGACGGCGGGCATGACGATGGCGCCGCTGCCGCCGGAGGTGTAGGACATCTCGATGGTGAGGTTGAAGGGGTCGGTCACCGTGCCCGAGGTGCCGCTGCCTTCACACTCCTCGGTGATCTCGACGGTGCCCGGATCGGCGAGCTTGATGTCGCAGTCCTCGGGATCGACGACCTCAACCTCGGTGTCTTCGGGCGGCTCGCTGTCTTCACAGTCGGGGATCTGGGGCGGGCAGTCGGGCTCACCCGTCTCCTCCAGGGGCTCGCCGGGATCCTCCTCATCGGGCTTGATCTCGTAGTCCGAGCAGGCGAAGAGGAAGCAGGGCAGCAGGAGTGCGAGGGGCGAGCGCATCATGGTGTCTCCGAGGGTGCCGACAGGGTAGCCAATCCTTCGGGCGGTGTGTGCGATTTTGCGCGTCGGCGCGGACGTTTCACGGCCGTTTGGGCTTACTGGCAGAGGGGATCAACCCAGGCCGCGGTGTTGTTGGTCTCATCACACTCGTCGTGCCGGGAGAAGCCGGCGCCGTCGTCGTCGACGACGAAGAGCAGGCCGCTCGTGCCCAGGTCGTCCGGGGAGAGCTCGATGGCGAAGCCTTCCGCCGCCACCCCGGCGGGCAAGGCGTCGAGGCTGCCCGTGCCCAAGAGGGTCTGCAGCTCACCATCGACCCGGTAGAGCGACCAGAGCGTGCCCGCGGGGAGGTCTACGGCGCCTTGGTTGCTGACCTGCACGGCGAGCTTGATCGGGCCGTTGTCGCAGTCGGCGACGCAGAGGTCGTCGATGCGGGCGATGAGGTCGGGCGCGGCGGGGTCGTCCACCGAGGGCCGGGCGCGGAAGACGTTGTGCGTCGTCCAGGGGGCGTCGGGCCGGGCCGGGACCGTGCCATCGGGGTTGAGGTTGCTCACGGCGAAGTCGTGGGTGCCCCAGGTGGGCCCGGAGCGTGGCCAGCCGTCCCCGGCGTGGCCGACGACCTTCACGTTGATGAGCGCCGCGTTGGAGACGAGCACGATCTCCGCCGAGCCGTCGAGGTCTACGTCGGCGATGACCGGGTACTCCCAATACGTCATGGAGGAGTGGCTGTAGTTCTCATAGAGGGTCGCCCCGGTGGCGCCGTCGAGGATACGCAGGGCCACCTCGTCGGCGATGATCACCTCGTAGGCGCCGTCTCCGTCGAGGTCATAGCCGGAGCAGCCCGCCGAGCCTGAGGCGTCCTGCATCGGCACGTCCCAGAGGTTCGTGAGCTTGTGGTTGAAAGCCGCCAGCGTGGTGCCTACGGGCACGACGAGCTCGACCTCCCCGTCGCCGTCAAAGTCCGCGACGCAGGGCGGGCCGGGGTTGGGCTCCTCGCCGGGGAGGCTCGCCCGCTTGAGCTGGGTGCCGTCCTCGTCGTAGAGGTAGACCTGGTTCTTGGAGACGATGTACACCTCGCCGCCGGGGTCGCCGTCGACGTCCGCGACCGCGGCGAAGGTGCCCATGCCCGTCGCGCCCGTGGTCCAGAGGAGGGCGCCGTTGGCGTCAAAGACGTGCTCGCCGAGGAGGATCTCCTGCTGGCCGTCTTGGTCAAGATCGGCGGCGACGGGGGTGCGGTGGCGCGTCGTGACGTTGCCGAGGGTGGCGGCGAGGGAGCCGTCCTCGCCGTTGAGCACCGCCAGGTCGGCGATGACCTCGGGGAGGCCGTCCCCGTCGAGGTCGGCGACGGTGAGCTGGGGGAAGGTCGGGAGGCCGAGCGCCGGGGAGGTCCACTCGATGGTCCCGGCGCCGTCCACGGCGATGACCCGGCCCTTGTTGTTGACGGTGACGACCTCGGACACGCCGTCGGCGTCGACGTCGGCGATGGCGACGCCCGCGTCCCCAGCGGCCCCGGGGAGCTCAAAGAGGAGCGCGCCGTCGTCCCCGGAGATGGCCACGAGGGTGTTTGAGTAGAGGGTGGTGAAGGCGATGTCGGGCACGTCGAGGACGTCGATCGTGCCGTCGCCGTTGTCGTCGCTGAGGTTCCCCACGACGGGCGTGACGCTTGAGCCGCTGCTCCCGGCGTTGTAGCTCAGCTCAACCGTGAGGTTGAAGGGATCGGCGACGGGGCCGCCGGTGCTCTCGCAGGCCCCGTTGACGGCGACCGTGCCCGCCGGGGAGACCTTGACCTCACAGTCCTCGGGGTCAACCACGACGATCTCGCTGTCGTCGCTGTCGTCGGCGCCGCCGGAGTCCGCGGCGGCGGCGGTCTCCTCAAGGGGCACGCCGGGGTCATCTTTCTCGGGGTTGAGTCGGTAATCCGAGCAGGCGAGGAGCGAGAAGACGCTCAGCCACGGCAATTGGGCGCGGTTCATGGAGCACTCCGATGCTCCACCTAAGGTAGCTGAGACTTTGACGCTGCTCTACTCTCCAGCTTAGAGCGAGGTGTTGAGGAGGTGAACGATGATCACGGGCAGCCGCGGCTCCATCTGGGCGATCTTGGGCTGGCAGTACAAGAGCGCCGTTTATTACGTCGCCGCCGGGGCTTTGGCCTGGGCGCTGCACAGCCACCACAGCCCGCTCTGGCACCTCCCGAGCTTGCCCCTCGCCGTGATCGGCGGCGCGTTGGGCATCTTCGTGAGCTTCCGCACCAACACGGCCTACGCGCGGTAGTGGGAGGGACGCCAGCTCTGGGGGAGGATGGTGAACAGCTCTCGGCAGCTCGCCCTGCAGCTCGCGGCGAACCTCCAGATGGAGGATGAGGGCGCGCGGAAGCAGGCCTTGACCCGGCTCTTGTACCGCCACGCCGCCTACGTACACGCCCTGCGCGCGACTCTGCGGGAGCAGCCAGCCGTGGAGGATGAGGAGCTGCGGGCGCTCCTCTCCGCCGAGGAGCTCGACGGCCTCAAGGGCGTGTGGAACGTGCCCTTCGCGCTCCTGCGCGCCCAGGCCCTCGACGTGGCCGCGCTGCGGCGCGCCGGGGCTCTGGACGGCCTGCAGCACCACAGCGTTGACGTGACCTTCGCCTCTCTGCTCGACATCCAAGGCGGCTGCGAGCGCATCAAGGGCACGCCGATCCCCCGGGGCTATGGCTACGCCGCGGAGCTGCTCGTGCAGATCTACGCGGTGATGCTGCCCTTTGGGCTCGTCGCCGAGCTGGGGCCGATGATCATCCTCTTGAACCTCGTCGTGTGTATGGCCTTCAACCTCATCAGCGAGGTCGGCCGGGTGCTGGAGGATCCCTTCACGATGTTCTACAACGGCCTGCCGCTCATGCGGCAGACCCTGGGCGAGGCCGAGCTGCCGCCGCTGCGGAAGCCCGCGGCGAACAGCGTCTTGATGTAGGTCAGGGCCGCGGGTTGCGGTCGGGGAGAAGAGCGGCCATCCTGGCTGAAGACCCCTTCCTGGAGCGAAAAAGATGACCCTCCTCCCAGCGCTCGCGCTGCTCGCCGCCTCGGGCGACGCCCGCGCCTGTGACCCGATGCCTGCGCACATCCAGAAGGTGATGCCCGCCGACGACCAGCGCGACGTGCCCGCGTCGAGCGCGATCATCATGCGCCTCCCGCTGCTCGGCGAGGCCCAGGAGGTCGGGCTCAGCTACACCGCCGACGGCGCTGAGGTCACCCTAGAGAGCACCATCATCCATTTCGCGCCGACGTCCACCGACCAGGTCTTCCGCGACGGCGGCCTGCTCATCGCCCGGCCCACGAGCGCGGTGTCCGCCGGGGCGGGCATCCTCACTGTCACGGGCGTGACCGACCCGACGGACTGGGACGAAGAGACCGTGCTCATCTGGACCTTGGTGGGCACCGACCCGCAGAAGGTCAGCAGCGCGGGCGCCGCGACGGCCACCTTGGGCCCGGCCTTTGAGGAGGATCAGGCCACCTGCGGCGTCGAGCGGGGCCGCCTGCTGTCGGTCAACCTCACCGGCTACAACGCCGAGGCCGCCGTCGCCGCGGTGCTCGTGCGCACGAACGACGGCGTAGACACGCCGCTCACCGCCGACCTCACCGGCGGCAGCGCGAGCCTCACCCTCATCGGCCTCGTCGAGCAAGATGAGCTCCAGACCTGCTGGCGTGTAGACGTCTACGGCCAGGACGGCGGCGTGGCCTCCACTGAAGAGACCTGCACCGACGCCACGACGGACACCGGCGGCGACACGGGCGGCGGCGACGACAAGGACGACGGCGGCTGCTCCTCGGCCCCCCGCGGCCTCGGCGCAGCCTGGCTCCTCGGCCTCGCCGCCTTGGTCTCCCGGCGCCGCGCCCGCTGAGCGGCTCAGCGCAGCTCCAAGCTCCGCCAGTCGCCTCGCCGCACCACCCACCACTTGAGCAGGGTCTTGAGCACGGAGGTGAGGTTGATCGCCCACCACACCCCCATCGAGCCCAGGCCGAGGGGGAAGGCGAACAGCCAGGCCAAGGGGACCCGCAAGAGGTTCAGGGGCGCGGAGAGCCAGAAGACCTGGCGCGTCGCCCCTGCGCCGGAGAGCGCGCCCTCGTAGAGCGCCTCATACGCCACGAAGAGCTGGGTGAAGGCCAAGGCCGTCGCGTACAGCGTCGCCTCGTAGCGCACCTCGGGATCGAGGCTGAACGCCGCGGCGATGCGCTCGCCGCCCAGCCAGAACACCACGGCGGCGGTGACGCCGAGCCCGGCGGTGATCGGCGAGGCGAGCTTCAGGGCGCGCTCGGCGAGATCAGGGCGGCCCGCGCCCAAGGACCGCCCGACGATGGACGCCACGGCGATGGAGAGCCCGTGGAAGGTGGGCCAGGTCACGCCCTCCAAGGCCGAGAAGCCGATGCCCAAGGCCGCGTTCACCGCCGGTCCCAGGGGCGAGATGCTCGTGCGCAGCATCAGCCAGTACACCGCGGCGTAAAACAGCGTGCCCAAGGCCAAGGGCGCGCCCAGGCGCAGGATCGGGGCGACGGCGGGCCCGAGGCGGACGTGTTTGACGGTGAGCCCGGTGCGCGCGGCGAGGAGCCAGAGCCCAAGCCCGGCGGCGACGGCGCGGCTGAGGTTTGAGGCGATGGCGGCCCCGGCGATGCCCCAGCCGAGGCCCGGCAGCCCGAAGGCCTCGTCAAAGATGAAGAGCGGCGTGAGCAAGATGTTGCCGCCTAAGCTCAACACCTGGAGCGACATCGGCCGCCGGGAGTCCCCCATCGACAAGAACGCCGAGTCGATGAGGGGCGTGAAGGCGTAGGGCAAAAACGTCGCGCAGAGGGCCGTCCAGTAGGTGACGAACTCTCGGGCGGTGGCGCCGCTGAGGCCGATGCTTCGGGCGAAGAGCTCCGCCCCGGCCACACCGACCACGGCGACGACCAAGGCGGCGATCAAGGTGGTCGCCATCGCCGCGCCGAGGAGCTCCCGGCGGCGCTCCTCGTCCCCGGCGCCCGTCGCCCGGGCGATGAGCGGCGCGGCGCCCAAGGCGGGCAGCTCAAAGAGCGTGAAGAAGCCGATCACCACGAACACCGAGGCGCCCACGGCGGCCTGGGCGGCGGTGGAGAGCCCCTGAACCCAGTACTGATCGACGCTCCGGAAGGCGTAGGTGAGCACCGTGAGCGCCACGCTGGGCACGGCGAGGCGGATGAGGTCGGTGCGGGTCAGCTCAGTCATAGGCGCGCGGAGCGTAACGCCGTCCTGAGACCGGGGCTGGCGTTCTGCGCGAGAGGGCGGTATCCTCGCGCGGCGAACCCGCGAAGGAGCCTGTGAATGGCGCTGATTCAGCCTGCCCCGTCTACGCCCGCCGATGTGCTGGCGAACCGTCCCCTCGACATCCCGCCCGAGGCCGTGGCGGAGATGACCGAGGCCGAGTGGTACGCGAAGGTGTATCGCGGCGACGACGTGCCCCAGCTCACGCTCCGCGCGATCCTCATGGGGTCGGTGCTCGGCTTCTTCTTGGCGTTCACGAACCTCTACATCGGGCTCAAGACCGGCTGGCACCTCGGCGTGGCGATCACGGCCTGCATCCTGAGCTACTCCATCTGGACGTTCTTCGTCGGCGTCGGCGTGGCGAAGACGCCGATGTCCATCCTGGAGAACAACTGCATGCAGTCCACCGCCTCGGCGGCGGGCTACTCCACGGGCGGCACGATGGTCTCGGCCATCGCCGCCCTGCTCATCCTCTCGGCCACGCCGGAGAACCCCCTGGGCACCCACCTGCCCATCGGCGTGCTCGTGGGCTGGACGGTGTTCTTGGCGATCCTCGGCGTCGTGCTGGCGATCCCGATGAAGCGAAACCTCATCAACAACGAGCGCTTGAAGTTCCCCTCGGGCCTCGCTTCAGCGGTGACGCTGCAGTCGCTCTACGCCTCGGGCTCCGAGGCGAGCAAGAAGGCCAAGGCGCTCCTGGTGAGCGCGGTCTTCGGCGCGATCTGGCCGCCGCTCACCGAGCTCAACGTCAAGGGCGGCGAGCCCCTGCTCACCGGCAGCCTCAAGATCTTCGACTGGCTGCCCATCGGCGGGTTCACCAAAGGCGAAGGCGGCGAGCGGATCCCCGCGAAGGCCTCGGACTGGACCATCGCTTGGGACGTGAACCCCGTGATGGTCGCCGCGGGCGCCCTGGTCGGCGTGCGTGTGGCGGCCTGGATGGCCATCGGCGGCCTGGTCTTGGCCTTCGTCGCTGGGCCCTGGGGCCAGGAGCAGGCCTGGACCAACCTCAACGGCAAAGAGATCTACGCCGTGAGCGCCCCGGGCAAGGCCTGGCGTGAGCTGGGGCTGTGGCTCGGCGCGCCGATCCTCGTGGCCTCGGGCGTGCTGAGCTTCCTCTTCCAGTGGCGCTCCATCCTCCGGGCCTTCCAGAGCTTCGGCGGCGGCGCCAAGGCCGCCGCGGACGAGGACCCCCGCGTCGCCGAGACCGAGGTGCCCACCTCGTGGTTTGGCCTCGGGATGCTCGTCTCCGGCGCGGGTGTGGTCACCATCGCCGCGATGTACTTTGAGGTGCCCGTGCACCTCGGCGTGCTCGCCGTCGGCATGACCTTCGCTTTGGCGCTCGTCGCCGCGCGTATCACCGGGGAGAGCGACATCACGCCGACGGGCGCGATGGGCAAGATCATGCAGCTCACCTACGGCGTGCTCTTGCCCCAGTCGGCGACGGCGAACCTCATGACCGCGGGCATCACCGCGGGCGCCGCCTCGTCCTGCGCCGACCTCCTGACCGACCTCAAGTCGGGCTATGTGCTCGGCGCCAACCCCCGGCGCCAGTTCTTGGCCCAGGTCTTCGGCATCATCCCCGGCACCATCGCGACGGTCATCGGCTTCCGCATCCTCGTGCCCGACGCCACGGCGCTCACGGGCACCGGCGACACCCCCGCGGCCTTCCCCGCGCCCTCGGCCCAGGCCTGGAAGGCCGTGGCGGAGGTGTTCCGCGAGGGCATCGGCAACATGCACCCCGCCCACCAGAACGCCATCGCCTTGGGCCTCGCCTTCGGCACGGCCTTGGTGCTCGCCGAGCGCTTCTTGCCCAAGCTCAAGCCCTACCTGCCCTCGGCCTCGGGCCTGGGCCTCGGCTTCATCTTGCCCTTCAACTACCCCTTGGCGATGTTCGCCGGGGCGCTGTTGACCTTCGGCTGGGAGAAGCTCTCGGAGAAGACGGCCAAGGACTACGTCGTGCCGGTGTCCTCGGGCATCATCGCCGGTGTCTCCATCGTCGGCGTGCTCGTGCAGGCCATCAACAACTTCGTGCTCGGCGGCGGCGGAGGCCACTGAGCGCCGCTCCGACGAGCGTACTGGGGCGCGCCGCGAATGGACTTCTCCCTCGGCCCTCGGGTGATCCTGCTCACCGTCGCGGGCAGCCGGGCCTACGGGCTGCACCGCCCGGGCTCGGACGTCGACCTCAAGGGCGTGGCGATCCCGCCGCGCCGGGTGTTTCACGGCTTCGCCCGGCGTTTTGAGCAGGCGGACAGCTCGTCCCACCTCGCGCCCTTCGCCGCCTCGCTCAACGCCGAGGAACAAGAGGCCGTCGCCGGGACGAAGCTTGAGGGCTCGATCTACCACATCGTCAAGTTTTTTAGCTTGGCCGCAGACGCGAACCCCAACATCCTCGACGCCTTGTTCTGCCGGGATGACGAGGTGCGGGTGGCGCACCCCCTGGGCCTCAAGCTGCGGGAGCACCGCAAGGCCTTCTTGTCGGCGAAGGCCAAACACACCTTCTCGGGCTACGCCGCGGCCCAGATGAAGCGTATTCAGCTCCACCGCCGCTGGCTCATCCAGCCGCCCAAGGGGGCGCCCACCCGGGCGGAGTACGGCCTGCCCGAGCGCACCTTGATCCCCGCGGATCAGCTCATGGCCGCCCAGGCCGCCGTGCGGACCCAGCTTGACCGCTGGGAGCTCGACCTCTCGATGCTCGACCCCATGGAGGCCGAGCGTATTCGGGAGCGGATGGAGGCGGTGCTCGTCGAGCGCAGCGTCGCCGCCGACGCCCGCTTCTACGACGCCGCCCGCTCCATCGGCTTAGACGACAACCTCATCCTCGTCATGGACCGGGAGCGCCGCTACGAGTCCGCTCGCAAAGAGTGGGAGCAGTATGTGCGCTGGGGCCGCGAGCGCAACCCCGAGCGCGCCGCCTTGGAGGCGAAGTTTGGCTATGACGCCAAGCACGCCGCCCATCTCGTGCGCCTCTTGGCCATGGGCCGGGAGATCCTCACGACGGGGGAGGTCCACGTCTGGCGCGGCGGGCGCGACGCGGAGCTGCTCCAGGCCATCCGCGGCGGGGCCTGGAGCTTCGACCAGCTCATCGAGCACGCCCAGGACGCTGACGCCGAGCTGGAGCAGATCTACCGGCGGGGAGACCTCGCCGTGCCCAAGCAGGTCGATCGGGACGCCCTTGACCGACTCTGCGTGTCGCTCGTCGAAGAGGGCCTGCAGCGGCTCCCCGAGGACGTAGAATAGACGCGCCGCACCCCTCGCGGCACAACCACGGAGGCTCCTTGGACGTCCTGTTCCTCTCTCCCCACCACCCCGTCGAGATGATCCACTTCACCCGCGGGCTGAGCGAGGTGGGCGCGCGGGTCTGGGGGGTCGGCGACGCCCCGGTCGCGGCCTTGCCCGCGCTGGTGCGCCAGCACCTCACGGACTACCTGCAGGTGCCGCGCATCTTTGACGAAGAGGACACGGTCCGGCGCATCCTCCAGTGGCTCAATGGCCGCCGCCCCGACCTCATCGAGAGCCTCTGGGAGCCCCTGGTGCTCGTCGCCGCCCGGCTGCGGGAGGTGCTCGACCTGCCGGGCATGACCGTCGACACCGTGCTCGGCTTCCGGGACAAGGGGCTCATGAAGGAGCGTGTGGCCGCCGCCGGGCTCCGGGTGCCCAAGTCCCGCCGGGCGAAGACCAACGATGAGGTGCGCGCCGCCGCAAAAGAGATCGGCTTCCCGGTCTGCGTGAAGCCCATCGCCGGGGCCGGCTCCGCGAACACCTTCCGGGCGGACAGCGCCGAGGGGCTCGACGCGCGCCTGCCGGAGCTCGCCGGGGTCGAGGAGGTCTCCGTCGAGGAGTTCATCATCGGCCAAGAGTTCACCTTCGACGCCATCTGCGTCATGGGGCGGCCGGTCTACCGCAGCGTCACCGTCTACAACCCGCCGCCGATCATCGCCCGCCACGAGGAGTGGATCAGCCCCTCCCAGACCTGCCTCCGGGACCTCAGCGCCCCGCACCTCACCCCGGGCATTCAGCTCGGCGAGCAGGTCATCCAGGCCTTGGGCATGGGCACCGGGTTTATCCACATGGAGTGGTTCCTCACCGAGTCTGGCGACGCGGTCTTCGGCGAGATCGGCTGCCGCAGCGGCGGAGGCCTGCTCGTGCACCAGATGAACTTCACCGGGGACTGCGACCTCTTCCGGGAGTGGGCGCGGGTGGTCTGCTGGGGCGACTACAAGGGCCTCAACGAGCGGAAGTACAACACCGGCGCGGTCTTTAAGCGGGCGCGTGGCCAGGGGCGCATCCTCCGTCACGCCGGGCTCGACGCCTTCCGCGCGCGCTACGGCCCCTGGATCTGCGCCATGGAGCTCACGCCGATCGGCGCCCCGCGGCGGGACTGGCGCAACACGCTCTTGGGCGACGGCGTCATCATGGTGCGCCACCCCGATCTCGACGCCGTCGAGCGGATGGTGCGGGACGCGGCGATGAACGTCGAGCTCATCGCGGGCTGATCCGCGACTCCGCGCCAGAATTGGCGGATCAGCGGAGGATCCACCGCCGTAAGCCGGGGTTGTGCTCGGCCCCGGTGCGCCAGAGGACGCCGTCGAGCAGGTAGTGCGTGAGCTGGGGCAAGCTCAGGAGCGGCACCGCCCAGAACCCCGCCCAGGCCGAGAGGTCCGGGCCGGGGAAGAGCTCGGGGTGCTCCAACCAGACGAGGCGGTCCCAGAGCCACTCCTCCGCCAGCGCCAAGGCCACGAGCGGCAGCACAAAGGCCCAGGCCCCGGCGGCGGTGAACATCCAGGGGCGGCCTGGGCCCTCACCGCTCACCGCCCAGCGCCCGGCGACGGTCCAGGCCACGAGCGCGAGGTAAGGCACGCCGTGGTGAATCACGTTGGGCAAGGTGAAGTTGAGGTCACCGCCCGCGAAGACGACGCCGATCCACCACACCGCCGCCGTGGTGAGGAGCCAGAGGTCACGGCCCCCGGGTTGGCCCTCGCGCAGGCGGCTCCGGAGGTGCAGGAGGCCCAGGCCCAAGGTCAGCGCCCCGGCGAGCTGGGGCACCACCGGGGGCAGGCCCGGCACAAAGTCCCCGTCCATGAACCAGGCGAAGGGCTGGGGGAGGTGGGCGTGCCACCACAAGATCGGCGTGCCGGTGACGCCGTAGTAGAGCCAGCGCTCCACGGCCGCGCCCTCGGCGCCGAGGCCCGCCCGCGCCCGGTAGAGCATGGCGAAGCCGAGCTGCTGCCGGATGAAGTGGAACACGGCGAGGTAAGCCATCGCCGTCCAGTAGAGCGCCGGGGAGACGCCGTGGAGCATGAGCGCGACGACGGCGCAGGCGAAGGGCAGGCCGATGAGCCAAGGCGCGAGGCGGCGGCGCTCGCCCGGGTCGAGGAGCGTGCGCCAGAGCGTCGCCCAGACGTGGGCCACATCGACGCCGACGACCAGCGCCAAGAAGCCCAGGGGCCCGACCTCCACCCCGTCGGGCAGGGCCAGGGCGATGAGCGCCGCGACGAGGGCTGGCCCGATGAGCAGGCCGAGATCAAAACGCGCCGAGACGAGCCAGCGCCCGTCGGTCACGTCGGCCCCGCGAGGCGGGGGTCGGTCAGCGCGCCGAGGCCCAGGAGCACCTCCTCGGCGGCCCGGCAGCCATGAAAGCTCGCCTCCTCAAACAGGCTCATGCCGCTGAGGTCGGCGCTGGCGAAGCTCAGGCCGGGGAGCGGCCGCGCCGCGTCGTCCAAGGCGCCCACCCGGTGCAGGCCGACGCTCGGGATGGCCGTGCCGTGCCCCCAAGGGCAGACCTCGGCGCCGATGATCCGGTCCCGCAGCCCCGGCATCGCCGAGCTGAGCTCGTCCAGCAAACGATCCACGGCCTCTTGGGGGCGCTCTTTGAGCAAATCTGCTCTTGACGTGTCAGGCGATCCCGCGGAGAGGGGCTCGTAGCAGGTCAAGGTCGCCGGGCCCCGGCCAAAGTCCCCGGTCTGGTGGGTGTTGGTGACGAAGCCCAGGCTCTCGGCCCCCCAGATCACGCTGTCCCAGGCGGCCTTCACGCCCTCGGCGGCGGGGAGGCGGTCGACGTGCAGGTTCACCACCCGCCAGGGGGCGCTCGGCGCCGTCACCGGGGTCGGGCGCCGCACCACCCGGCTCACGACGTGGGCGGGCAGGGCCATGATCACGGCCTTGGCCTGGATCTCGACGTGGGCGTCGCCGCTGAGCGCCGCGAGCCGCCAGCCCTCGGCCTCGGGCTCACAAGACACGACGAGCACGCCGAGGCGCGGCGTGTAGGGGATCTTCTTGAGCAAGGCGCTAATCAGCGCGCCGTTGCCGCCGGGCCAGGTCAAGACCGTGGTGCCGAGCGGCGTGGCGGGGTCCGGGCGCCGGGCGCAGTGGTAATGAAGCCCCGCCCAGGCCGAGATCTGCGCCAGCTCGGCGCCGAAGTCGTCCCGGGCGGCGTAACGCAGCCAGGCGCGCAGGGCAGGGGAGCTCAGCCCCTCGGCGTCTAAGAAGTCGGCGAAGCTCTGCTCCGCCAAGGCGCGCAGCGCGGGATCTTGGGAGGACCGGGCGAGGGGGATCGAGAAGGCCGGGCGGTCGTCGGCGCCTCGGGCCTGGGTGAGCCGGGCGGTCAGGGCGTCGAAGTGGGCCTTCTGGGCGCGGTCCTCGGCGGAGAGCGCGGCCTCGGGCCAGAGCCCCGGCTCCCAGCGCCCGCCGTGGTAGAGGCGCTCCTCGGGGTCGAAGCAGAGGTCCGTCTCGCGGTAGCGCGGGCGTCCCTCGGCGTCAAACCCCTGGATGATCCCCAGGTCTTGGAGCATCAGGCGGACGTGGACCGCCTCGGGGGAGGGCAAGGTGATGTAGTGCGCGCCCAAGGGGAACTCGCCGCTCGGCCCCGTGGCCATCGCCGCCGTGCCCCCGGGCCGGTCGCCGAGCTCGAGCCACGACACGCTGCCGCGAAAGCCCGCCCGGGCCACACGCCAGGCGGCGCTCACCCCCGCCGCGCCCGCCCCGACGATGAGCAGGTCCACACGCTCCACCCCGCTCACCCGGATCTGCGGCTTGCCGTCCCGGACGCGGTGGGCCGAGGCCGCGAGGCCGGGCAAGGTCTCGGTCACGGGGATCGGCCCCTTGGGCGGCGGCGACTCCCCGCAGCCCAGGCCCAAGGCCGAGGCCCCGAGCAGGAGCTCTCGTCGGCTGAGGCGCATCAACGCCCCCCGAGCTTCTGCCAGTCCTCGTCGTAGAGCCGCACGAGCACCTGGTCGTCCAGGCGGTTCACCGGCTGCGGCCCCCGGCGCAGGTCGAGGGGGAACTGGAACAAGGTGTCGAGGGTCGCCTCGTCGAGGAAGCGGAGCCCGGCGGGCAGGGGGCGCTGGATCGTCGTCTCTTGCTTCGAGAACAAGGCGAAGCCCCACTCCCCAAAGGCCGGGATGTAGGCGTGATACGGCCTGACGTAGGGGAGCTCGGCCCCCAAGGTCGCCACGATGCACCAATACGCGTCGGGCGAGAACAAGGGACTCGTCGCCTGGATGCTGCCGACGGCGTGGGGCGCCATCACCCGGGCCAACATCCGGTAGAAGTGGTTCGTGTAGAGCTTGCCCAGGGCGTAGTCGTTGGGGTCGGGGAAGTCGATGATCACCGCGTCGAAGAGGCCCAGGCCCTCGCCCTGCAGCCAGCGGAAGGCGTCGTCGTTCACCACCTTCACCCGGGGGTCGGCCAAGGCGCCCTCGTTCAGGACCCGCAGCTCCTCCCGCTCGGTGAAGAGGCGGGTGACGATGGGGTCGAGGTCCACGAGCACGAGCTCCTCGACGCCCTCGTGCTTGAGCGCCTCTCGGGCGGCGAGGCCGTCACCGCCGCCCATGATGAGCACCCGGCGTGGGGTCTGCACGGCGCGCAGGGCGGGGTGCACGAGGCTCTCGTGGTAACGGTGCTCATCGACGCTGGAGAACTGCAGGGCCCCGTCGAGGAACAGGCGTGTGTCCCCGGCGCGGTGGGTGACGGTGACCCGCTGGTAGGGGCTCACCTCCCGCAACACGACGGGGTCGGCGAAGAGCTGGGCGTCCATGGCCCGCTCGGCGTGCCCCGCGAAGCCGAAGCCCAGGCCCAAGGCCACGAGCGCCGCCGCCGCCATCAGCCGCAGCCGCAGCTTCACCGCCGGGGGCGCCTCAAACAAGAAGGTCGTCCACAGGGCCACCGCGGCGTTCAGGATCCCAAACACCAAGGAGGTCCGCAGGAGCCCCAGCCGCGGCACGAGCAGGAGCGGGAACAGCAGCGACGCGAACAAGGCGCCGATGTAGTCCAAGAACAGCACCCGGGCGACGAGGTCCTTGAGCGAGCTGCGGCTCTCCAGGATGCGGATGAGCAGGGGCAGCTCCAGGCCCACCAAGGCGCCGATGGTGAGCACGAGGCCGTAGAGCACCGGGGCGAAGCCCGGGGTGTAGGTGAAGGCCGCGAAGAGCGCCGGGGCCTCAAAGCCGCCGATGAGCGCCACGGCGATCTCGATCTCGACGAAGCGGGCCACGAGCCCCCGCTCGATGAACTTGCTCAGGTAGCTGCCGAGGCCCATCGCCGAGAGGTACGCCCCGATGATCAGCGAGAACTGCGTGATGCTGTCGCCGAGCAGGTACGAGGCCAGCGCCCCCGCGACGAGCTCGTAGNNGCACCAGGAGCCCACTGACCGGCGCGGCGGGCGGCGCGGTCGAGGGCAACATCAGGCGCTGATCGACGCCGCGATGATGATCGAGAGGCCGAGGATCACCGAGCCCATCACGATGGCCAAGGCGGTGTTCTGGTCATCCTCGATCTCTTTGCGGACCGAGAAGGGGATGGCCTTCACCATCACCACGAAGGCGAGCCCGAAGATGACGAGGCCCAGCACGGTGTAGACCAAGGTGGCCGCGACGACGTCCAGGTGCAGGTATTCCATCGAGATCCTCAGCGAGCGTTGGGGGCGAGAAGGGGGAGGGTAGGCTTCATTTGCCGGAGCTGTAGCCGCCGCCGGAGCCGGTCGTGGGGGTGCGCCAGCCGGTGTAGTAGACGTAGGACGAGCGGAAGCTCGCGGGGTTGTCGCGCACGGTCTGGGGGATCTGCTCGCTGACGGCCTCGTGGGGCACCCAGCCCGCGCTGATGAGCGCGCCGCAGACGACGAGGAGTCCGACACCAAGAATCGCGTGGAGGTTGAGGTGGTTCATGCTCAGGACTCCGGCGCGTGGTCAGAGTTGGCCCACCGTTTGGTCTCAAACGATGAGCGCCCCAGGAAGTAGAACAGGAGCGAGGTGGGGGCGAAGAGCAAGGGGATCCAGACGAGCAGGGGCGAGCCCGGGTCACGGATGACGCTGAGCTGCACCGCGCGGCCGGTGATGGCCGTGTTGCCCGTCGGGCGGGCGAGCTCCAGGCGGGCGACGTACCGCCCGGCGCTCACGTCGCGTAAGGTGCCGGAGTAGCTCTGGTTCCCTTGGTCGTCGATGAGGTAGGCGTCGCCGGTGTCGAGGTTCAAGAGGGCCGCGTGCACGATGCCCTCGCCGCTCGTCACCGTGGTGTTCACGTCGAGGCGCAGGTTCCGCCGCTTCGAGCTCGGCAGCGTGAACTCTTGGGTGAGCATCACCTGCTCGGTGAGCACGGGATCCACGGTCCAAGAGGCCTGCACCAGCGGCTGCTTCGCCGTCACCATCGCCGAGAGGGCGGCGAGGACCAAAGCCGCGGCGAAGAGCACGCCGCCTTGAACGACCGCCCGGGTGAAGGCCATGGCGCCGTAGGGGTTCGGCTGGTGCGGGGCGACACCTTTGGGTTCACCGCCGGGCTTGGCCTTCTCTTTGCCGCCGAAGGCCGCCCAGACCTGCTCCGCGGGGATGTACTCCCCTTCAGACCAGGTGGTCTCCTCCGGGGTGCGCTCGACGGAGAGCATCCGGGGCGGCGCGACGTAGTCGTCGGTGC